>JAKQJQ010000149.1 GCA_029561105.1 Bacteroidota bacterium | reverse complement strand
GTAGTACCGAATCCGCTTGCCTTTGATGTAATCGAGCGCTGCTTGCCCGGGTCGGATAAAGACCTCTTTAATTGTAAACAAAATTCCCTTTTCGAGATGCCAAACGCCGTGTATGAGGTCGTGCGTTAAAAAATGCCCGAGTGCAATGCGGTGCGTATCGGTTTTTTGTCCGCAGTTCTGGCAGAATTTTCCTTTGGTTTCGTGATAGCAGTTCAAACAGTGGTTGTGCATGGCCTGGCGATTAATTCTTGACGAATTTTTGTGTCTCGGTAAAGTCGTCGGTTTTGATTAGAATCACGTAAACGCCTCGGCTTAAACTGCTCACATCAAAGGTTTGTAGTCCGTCATTACCGGATTTTGAAAACACCAATTGACCGATACTGTTGAATATCGCCACCGAATAATCACTTCTAATTGTATTGACGTTTAATGCTGAAGCCGCAGGATTCGGATAAATCCTGAACGGCGAAAGTTTTACATCCGAAGTGCCAAGTACCGAAGGCTGCAGAATATTCACCTTAAAGTCATCGAAATAAAACCCGTCATAGTTCACCGCGCCATCCGAAATCAAACGAAAACGAACCCGAATCGTCTGTCCGGCGTAATCGCTCAGGCTGATTTCCTCATTGACCCATGTGGTTTGGAATCCGGTGAAAGACGGGGTCTGTTCAATCAGGCGGGTGTATTTCCCACATTGTGGGATCCAGGTCACGCCATTGTCTGTCGATACATCGAAAGTGACATAATCATAATTGCCTTCAAGCTCCCATTTTGCTGCGAAAGTGACAGTGGCACCAGCAACGGTGGTCAGGTCGATTGGAGCCGAAAGCCTGATATTTTTATTGGCGTTGTTGGCGTAAAAATTAGAAGGCGAATCAGTGATCGATGTGGGCGCCGAGACGAACGCCTGAGTCGTAGTTGCCCAGGTCGAACCAATCCAGGTTGGCGTGATCGCGCTACCGCTATCGTTGACAATCGTCTGCAACGCGCCGAATTTTTTGGTTATGAGTTGTCGGTCGGTATAATCGCCGTTGTCAATCAAAAACTCAAAAGTGACGAGGTCGTTGCTGCTCGTTCCTGGTGCCATCTGCAATGAAATAGCCGCATTGGCCGAATCAGAAATTGCCATGCCGTCGATTTGGAAAGGAGCTCCAACAGCGGTGATGTTGTTAGAAATCGGGTTAATGCTCACTGTAAAATTGCCGTTGCCACCCAAGCCCAAACGCTCGAGTTCAAAATCGACGTTGACCACGGCCGCGTTGCCCAGGAATTCGGGGGACTTATCGGTGAGTTTGCCGTAAGAGAGTGCGAGCCTTGCGGTAGTCAGATTGGTAAACACCATTTTGTTGCACACCGGAACAATCTGCGAAACAGACGGCCAAAACGAATCGCCAATTTCGGGCGTAAAAGCAAAGATCTTATCGTGGCTCATGGTCTGTCCGTACATAAAATCGTCGGAGCTGCCCGAAGCCGCATACAAAGCCGACGCGATTTCGTTGGTGAGGTTGTTGTTGGATACCATAAGCGCCGAAATCTTCTTATAATACGTATCATCCGGGCTGGGTACATTGAGGTCATACCCAAAAGGATATAGTAACAAATCGCTGAAAGTATGTGCGTTAAGTGCGAGTTTGAAATTGTGGTTTTCTACAAAAAACTTTACCGCTTGGGTTTCGGGCTCTGAAAACGTAGCCGTTCCGGGATATACCTCGCTGTTCACGTCGGCAGAGACACCCAGGGTGTTCCAGACACTTTGCGCTGCATTGCCGCCAATCCAATAATCGTAATTGCGGTTGTTGTCTACCCCGATGCCGGTTTCTAAAATGCGGCGGTTTTTACGCCACATGCCAAAGCCGTTGGGATTGCTGGTGTTGTTGTAAACATAGCCGTCAGGATTCACCACCGGGATGAAATACATTTCGGTATTGTCGACAAGGTATTGCACTTCTGGATTGGTATCGTAATTCTCCAGCAGGTACCACATATAAAAGATAGTTTCAGACAGCGAAATCGGTTCGCGCGCGTGGTGTACCGCAGTGTATAGAACCTGTGGGCGTGTATTGATCGATTCGGGGTTTTTAGTGATTTTGACCCATTGCAAAGCGCGGCCTTCCGAGGTCATGAAAGTCCCAACATCGGCTTTGTCGGAAATCAAATCGGGCCTAAAACTGCGCATATTGTCTAACTGTTGCAGCATTTCCTCATAAGTGAAATAGCCCGCCATCGACCCCAATTGGAAATTGAATGGAGTGGGATAATCAATGAAAGCACTGCAGGACGTGTTTGCAGGATTGGCTGCCGTAAGGTTTTGACTGTTGTTTTGCGCGGCGTAATACTGCTGCACATCAGCAATCTCGATGGTTACAGGAATTCCTAAGTCGCGCGCCTTCTGGATTTCGGTATCCGAAAAATCCGAAACAATAGAATAACCTGCCTTATGGATGCCGTGGTCCATTGGCAGTCCGGCCGCTTGTAATTTTTTTAGATTCTCAACGGTTTGGTAGGTGATTTTGGCGCGGTGGTATTTCCCTGGATTGACCTGCGCCAACACAACGATAGGCAACAGTAACGCGGCGAGTAACAGTTTTCTCATGGTCTGGAGATTGGATTCCAGACAAATATATTACTTATTTTCAATCCATAATCTCGCGTTGACAAATGCCTCATGCCATGGCGACACTTCGTCGTTTCTGTCTTTTGGGTAGTGCGCCCAGTTCCATGAAAAGGTCGAGCGTTCAATATGCGGCATCATCACCAAATGCCTGCCGGTTTTGTCGCAAATCATCGCGGTGCTGAAGTGCGAGCCGTTTGGGTTGGCCGGATAATCGTCATAGGCGTATTTGGCGACAATCCCGTAATTCCCTTCCTCGTGCGGCAAACTAAATTTCCCTTCGCCATGCGATACCCAAACGCCGAGCGTACTTCCCGCCAGGGTTTTGAGCATCACCGAGTTATTTTGCTGTATGGTTACCGACGTAAAAATACTTTCGTGTTTCTGGCTTGTATTGTGTAGCATTTTTCCGTGGATTTCATGCTCGGGATTGATTACGCCGAGTTCCATAAACAACTGGCAGCCGTTGCAAATCCCAACCGACAGTGTGTCTTCGCGCTTAAAGAAATTGTCGAGCGCGGTTTTGGCTTTTTCGTTATACAGGAACGCACCCGCCCAACCTTTGGCCGAACCCAGTACATCCGAATTAGAGAATCCGCCCACGGCACCAATAAATTGGATGTCTTCCAGCGTTTCGCGCCCCGAAATCAAATCGGTCATGTGAACGTCTTTGACATCGAATCCGGCAAGGTACATGGCGTTGGCCATTTCACGTTCTGAATTACTTCCTTTCTCGCGGATAATGGCGGCTTTCGGACGCGGTTTGGCCTCGTCGATTGTTGTTTTTTTTCCCGTAAAATGACTTGGGAAAGTGTATTGTAAAGGTTGGTTCTTGTAATTCTTGAATCGCTCTTCGGCCATCCCATTTTTGGATTGTTTGCGGTCGAGCAGGTAAGAGGTTTCAAACCAGGTGTCGCGGTATTCGTTAATGTCGAATTTGAAGTCGAAAGAGGAAAGTCGAAAGTCTAAAGTCGCCCGATTGGTGACTTTCCCTATTTTGAAATATTCGATTCCCTGAAGCTTCTGTTCTACGAATTGGTCGTTTTTAGCCTGGAAAACGATTCCGATATTTTCGGAGAAGACTATTTTAACCGGGTCTTTTTCACCGAATCCGTCGAGGTTGATTTGGGCACCCAAATCCAAATCGGCAAAGCACATTTCGAGCAAAGTGGTAATGAGTCCGCCGCTGCCAATGTCGTGTCCGGCGAGGATTTGTCCGTCAAGAATCAATTCCTGGATGGCATTAAAGGCTTTTTTAAAGAATTCCGAATCTTTGACCGTAGGTGCTTCGTTCCCGATTTTATTCAAAACCTGCGCAAACGACGAGCCGCCGAGTTTGAAATCGTCCTGCGACAAATTAATATAGTAAATCGAGCCGCCGTCTTTTTGCAAAACCGGTTCAACGACTTTGGTAATGTCGGTACAGTTTCCGGCCGCCGAAATGATGACCGTTCCCGGTGCAATCACCTCGCCATCGGGATATTTCTGTTTCATCGAAAGCGAATCTTTTCCGGTTGGGATGTTGATGCCCAGCACGATGGCAAAATCCGAGCAAGCCTTGACCGCTTCATACAAACGCGCATCCTCGCCTTCATTTTTACAAGCCCACATCCAGTTCGCCGACAATGAAATGCCTTTGAGGTGGTTTTTGATCGGTGCCCAAATGATGTTAGACAGCGCTTCCCCGATAGCCACACGGCTTCCCGCAGCAGGATCGATCAACGCGGCAATCGGCGCATGTCCTATCGACGTGGCCACGCCTTCTTTTCCGTTGTAATCCAAAGCCATCACGCCCATATTGTTGAGCGGCAATTGCAACGGCCCGACGCATTGTTGTTTGGCGACTTTCCCGCCCACGCAACGGTCTACTTTATTGGTGAGCCAATCCTTGCAGGCTACGGCTTCGAGCTGTAAAACCTGTTTGAGGTAGGTTGGGATGTTTTCTGTTGCGTACTCAATGTCAGCGTATTTTCTGTCGATGGTCTTGTCGGCCATGATGGTTTTTGGAGAAGACCCAAACATATCTTCTAAAGCGAAATCCATTGGTTTTTCGCCTGTGGTTTTAGATTCAAAAGTGAAGCGGTGGTTATTGGTAACGTCACCAACGGAGTACATCGGCGCGCGCTCGCGGTCTGCAATTTTTTGCAATAAGTCGAGGTTGTCTTTGCCGATCACAAGTCCCATGCGCTCCTGCGATTCATTCCCGATAATTTCCTTGGCCGAAAGTGTCGGGTCGCCAACAGGCAATTTATCGAGGTCGATGAGTCCGCCGGTTTCTTCTACGAGTTCGGACAAACAGTTCAAATGCCCGCCCGCGCCGTGGTCGTGTATCGAGACAACCGGGTTGACGTCGGCTTCGACAAGTCCGCGGATGGCGTTGGCTGCACGTTTCTGCATTTCAGGGTTCGAGCGTTGAATCGCGTTGAGCTCGATTCCCGAACTGAAAGCGCCCGTATCTGCCGAGGAAACTGCCGCACCGCCCATGCCAATCCGGTAGTTTTCTCCGCCAAGGATCACGATTTTATCACCTTCGGAAGGTTTGTGCTTGATGGATTGTTGGGCTTTCCCGTAACCAATTCCGCCCGCTTGCATGATGACTTTGTCGTAGCCGAGCCTGCGGTTGTTTTCTTCGTGTTCAAAGGTCAATACCGATCCGGTAATCAACGGTTGGCCGAATTTGTTCCCAAAATCCGAAGCACCATTCGAGGCTTTGATCAAAATGTCGATCGGCGTTTGGTACAGCCATTTTCTTTCGGGCATGCCTTTTTCCCAGCCGCGTTGCTCGTTGAGTCGTGAGTAGGAGGTCATGTAAACGGCAGTTCCCGCGAGTGGCAATGAGCCTTGTCCGCCAGCCAATCGGTCGCGGATTTCTCCGCCCGATCCGGTTGCTGCGCCGTTGAACGGCTCGACGGTTGTGGGGAAATTATGCGTTTCGGCTTTGAGTGAAATCACCGAATCAAAATTCTTCTTTTCGTAAAAGTCGGGTTTGTCGGCCGATTTGGGTGCGAATTGCTCTACAGTCGGGCCTTTGATGAACGCCACGTTGTCTTTGTAGGCAGAGACGATGTCGTTGGGATTTTCGGACGATGTTTTTTTGATGAGTTTGAACAATGACGATTCTTTCTCTATTCCGTCGATGACGAATGTGCCGTTGAAGATCTTGTGTCGGCAATGCTCGGAGTTGACTTGCGAGAATCCGAACACTTCAGAATCGGTAAGCTTTCTATTGATTTTTTTGGATAAATTGTCGAGGTAATCGACTTCTTCAGCGCTCAACGCCAAACCTTCCTTTTGGTTGTAGGCAGCGATGTCATCGATTTCGAGTACGGCTTCGGGCGCGATGTTGATGGTGTAGATTTCCTGGTTCAACTCGGCATATTTCTGCGAGAGCATCGGGTCGAAATCAGCAAAGCCAGCAATTACTTTGTGGAATTCCTCAATGCGGACAATCCCGTCAATGCCCATGTTTTGGGTGATTTCTACGGCATTCGTACTCCAAGGCGTGACCATCGCGGCACGTGGGCCAACAAAAAAATCCGTCAGGACGGATTTTTCTATTTTGTGCGAGTGGCCAAAAAGCCAGTTTAATTTTGAGGTGTTTTCTGCCGAAATCGGCCCTTGGGTCTGGACTGCAAAAACGGTGTCGTTTTCGTTGCCGAAAAAATGAATCATTGCGTGATGGGTTGTGTTGTTGTGCGCAAATTTAGTTTAAAAAAACGCAAACCGCAAGCAAGATTTATCCCGATTTGTAAACAATTAGTTGGATACGGGAACGCTTTGGTAGGCACCCAAATCAAACACCGGCGTTCTTGGTGTGCCTAGAATATCATTGGTCACGCCTACGTCTGCCCCAGGGAATTCATGTGCGGGTGAATTGTCAAAAATGCGCAAGTTATTGGTATATCGATTCTTAAACAATGGATCCAGGTTGCGTTTGTTGCGGAGGTAATTGAGATGTAGCACTTGAGGCACCAATTCCTAATTGATTATAATAATTATTCCCCCACGCATGCAAAGTTCCGTCAGACCTTATAGCAAACCTACTATTGCCTCCACCAGTAGCGTATTGCCAACATTGAGCATTTGCGATTATAGTTGTTAAAAAGAAAGTCAAAAAAAATAATTTTCGTGGCCCCATCAATTTTGTTGTTCTCATAATTATGTTTGGTTAGATTAATACTCAAGGCAACTGTAAAATAATAATTTAGGGATAATTATGTAGACTTTTTAATCGGAAATATATTGATATGCTCCGATATCAGGATTTGGATTTGGCCTATCCCTGTCTAAAATGTCCTTCGGTACTGTCGGATCGTAAACACCAGTTCCGATAGCGGGCGAGCCTTCGAGTATTAGCAATGGGTTTAGATTAAAAAACTGAAATTTAGGGTCTTGATTTCTAATTTGTTGCCTAATCAAATTATATTTGGGGTCATTGGCGAGAACAGTACCCACGTCTTTAAATTTTATTAAACAGTGATCGAAAGTATTGACAAGCACTTCTGAGGTTTCAATGTTATTGAGATAAACCTCAATATTGTTTGAACCATAGATTATAGAATTTTTAAATAAACTTGTTAAAGGAAAAGATGTTTTATTTCCATTGGCATCTTCTTCGTAATTGCTCATGCTCACAGCGACTTGGTCCGGGCTGCCCCAATTGTTATTGAAGGTACAATGCCTGAAGTCGTAGTTTCCGCCAGAAATCGACGCCACGCAAGCTTGTCCCGCATAATTCACGACCAGATTACTTCCCGTAACCATGGTGGCTTCTCGGCCCAGGATTCCTACATTGGCACAATTGTAAAACTGCGAATTGGTAATGGTGGCGGTAGCTTTTTCGATCAGCATCCCAACGGTGGCGTTCTTTAACACGAGGTGGTTGAGATTGGCCGCGCTGCCATCGAGCATCCAGACGGCGAACCACTGTCCGGGCGTTTCGGCAAAACCGGGTTCGAGTCGGTCGCCTTCAAAGACCACTTCATTTTCCAACGGATTGAGATCGGGATCAGTTGGTGGTGTCCAGCCTTCGCCCACTTTAATCGAACCTCCGGGCTTGACTACAATACCCGATTGGGCATGGAAATGTACACGCGCGCCGGGGTCTATTACCAATTCTTTACCAGCGGGAATTCCGGCAAATCCGTAGATGACGTAGGGTTTGTCTTTGGTGAAGTGAAATTCATCGCCGTGGATCGGGTCGGCCGAATCGAGTTCAAATCCGTTCACATAGACTTCGTCGCCATTTTCGTCGAGTCCCAACAGCAATTTCTCCTTGACGCCCTGATCGTCCTTGGCAGGATACAAAAAAACTGCATCCTGGATTAAGGTTACAAGGTTTACCTTTTGTACGCCACTGGTGGAGGCAAACTCAATTTCGTCGGTATATAGGAAATCGGTTGGGTTGGCATCGGCGATATTGACAGTGGTTTCTATAAAAATGAAAAGGCTGTCTTTGGCCAGCAGTTCAACGTTGGGGAAATACCTACCGTTACCACCTTCGCCGGTCATGCCGTCTACCATCAAGCGGTATTTTGAATCGGGCTTGGCGAGTTTGATCGACGGGATGTTGATGTCCTTGTTGCTTTGGTTGTACACTTTGAGCATATAGGTGCTCGAGCTGATGTTTGAAAAAACGGTATCGAGGTAAACGGTGGTTTTTGAAAAAGCTAAATTTCCGTTGCTTGGCGTGGTGTCAAAGTCTTTCCTGCAGGAAGTGAGCGAGACGAGGATGCCAAGAAAAAGGACGAAAACAGAATTGCGCATGGTGCTGGATTTTATGTTGTACAGTGGAGGTTTGAAAACCTCGGGTGGTAAAAGTAGCTATTTAATTTGAAAATTTTAAAATGCAGGAATTTGAAATTCATAATGCAAACGCAGAAAATTCTAAATTAGTCTGTTTGGTGGGTTTGTGCCGCTCACTAGATGCTATTATTGTCTTTCGACGTCCGGTCACCAACTTTCCACTTTCCTCTTTCGACTTTCCACTTTTGACTTTCGACTCAAACCCGTACTTTTACCAAAAAAACTATGGCTTTCGACAAAGAAAAAATGGTGGCGCTTTGCAATACCATGTGCAAAAATACGCTTATGGAAACCCTCGAGATCCGCTTCACCGATGCGGGCGAAGATTTCCTCACGGCGACCATGCCCATCAACTCCAGGTTACACCAACCTATGGGATTGCTGCACGGCGGCGCCAGTGTGGCTTTGGCAGAAAGTGTGGGCAGCGCGGCGTCGATGCTGTTTGTGGATCCCGAAAAAAGTGAAGTCCGGGGCATCGAAATCTCGGCCAACCACCTCAAAGCCAAACGCGATGGGATGGTGACCGCTACGGCGAGGATTATCCATAAAGGACGCAGCATCCACCTTTGGGAAATCAAGATCACCGACGAGCAAGACAACTTGGTTTGCCTGTGCAAATTGACCAATATGGTGTTGCCGAGAAGAAAAGCCTGATGCGATAATTATGTGCCAACTGATTGATAAAGCCCAGCGACACTTCAACGTCCGATTGCCATTTGCGCTGTACAATAAACCCAACGCAGATAAGCTTATCGGATTGTTTCAACACGATGACCGTTTGCATTGTGTTTCGGATTTTAACGAAACCGGATTTGTTTTCGCGCCGTTTACCGGAAATAGAATAGTACTGATTCCTGAGATAGAGTCGGAAGTTTTGATTGAAGATTTCAAGCCCGAAGTCACTCTTGCGAATGAATCCACAGCACTCGACTCGCAAAGCGGAATTGATAAAGAAGATTATAAAACCCTCGTTCAAAAGGCAATCGATGAGATTGTTGCTGGCCATTTTGATAAAGTCGTTTTGTCGCGCACCGAAATCGTGAAACTTCAACATTTTGATTTGAATGTGGTTTTAGGGCAATTGTTCAATCGGTACCCGACGGCGTTCACGTATTGCTTCTTCCATCCCAAAGTAGGGTTGTGGATGGGCGGATTTTCTGAGCAATTGTTGCGGATGAATCCCCTAGGATTTCAAACGATGGCCGTTGCCGGAACGCAACCGTACCATGAAAACCAAATCATTTGGGGCGACAAGGAAAAAGCCGAACAACAATTCGTGACTGATTTTATCGTCGATAGCTTGAAAGGCCAGTCCACGGAGCTTAATATTTCTGAGCCGTATACAATGCGCGCCGGAAATGTGGTGCACATCAAAACCGACATACAAGGGCAAATGAGGTCGGGAACCGGATTGAGGGAAATGCTTGAAATCCTGCACCCGACACCTGCGGTTTGTGGTTTTCCTAAAGAAGCTGCTCGCCAATTTCTCGTTCAAAGCGAAGGATATGACCGCGAATACTATTGCGGATTTTTGGGTGAATTCAATAAAGACTTCGCCAAGGGCGGCAACTCCAGCGATTTGTATGTAAATTTGAGGTGCCTGCAGATTAAGGAAAGCGATGCGATATTGTACGTGGGCGGCGGTATTACCAAAGACAGTGATCCCGAAAGGGAGTGGCAGGAAACGGTGAACAAATCGCTAACGATGAAAGATGTCTTGGCATAAAAAAATGAAGAAAATGATTAGGTTAAAAAATACAGTTTTTCTGCAAGGACGGTGTTTTGAAAAATTGTACTTTACCTTCAGGGAAGGGGCCGGTGTAATCCCTATTAAACTATGATCGTATTTTAATACAGACCCGAGCGCGGTCAAATGACCGAAGATAAAGTCTGCCTATTTTGCCAATCGTAAAACTTGAATTCTTTTGCTCCTGATAGCAGGAAATTATAAAAACACAAAACATGAAATTAGACATATTAGCTTTTGGCGCGCATCCCGACGACGTAGAATTGGGCTGTGGCGGCACCATCGCCAAAGAAATTGCATTTGGGAAAAAAGTAGGCATCGTAGATTTGACGCGCGGTGAGTTGGGTTCGCGCGGGTCGGCCGAAATCCGCGACAGCGAAGCGGCTGCTGCGGCCGAAATCCTTGGCGTTTCGGTACGCGAAAACCTCAATATGCGTGACGGATTTTTCGTCAATGACCAGGAACACCAACTCGCCGTTATCCGCATGATTCGCAAATACCAACCTGATATCGTACTCTGCAACGCTATAGACGACCGCCATATAGACCATGGCAAAGGCAGCAAGTTGGTGTCGGATGCCTGTTTTTTGTCGGGACTTGTTAAAATAGTGACGCAATACGATGGGCAGAATCAGTCGCAATGGCGCCCGAAAGCGGTGTATCACTACATCCAATGGAAAAACATCGCGCCCGATTTTGTGGTTGACGTCAGCGGTTATAATGAAAAAAGGGTAGCGGCAATCCTGGCCTACGGTTCCCAATTTTACGACCCGAATTCTACCGAACCAGAAACACCAATCGCTACAAAAAACTTCCTGGAAAGCCTCAATTACCGCGCGCAGGATTTGGGTCGGCTCATCGGTACCGATTACGCTGAAGGCTTCACTGCAGAAAGGCATTTGGCGGTCAATCGGTTAGGCGATTTGATTTAATTTTTTGAAATATTTCTTTGTATAGTAAAAGTTTTGCAATACATTTGCCCTCGTTAAAAATGGTGGTTGTAGCTCAGCTGGTTAGAGTAGCGGTTTGTGGTGCCGCGGGTCGCCGGTTCGAACCCGGTCAGCCACCCATTCAAACCACGAAGCCTTAGAGAGATCTGAGGCTTTTTTATTTTTGCGCGCTTCCTTCTCGGCTACCGCAAGAACTTCAATTCTAGAATAAAAAAAGGCTTACGTCACGACACGCAAGCCTTTAATACTAACTCATTCAATGTAATCTAAACTAAACGTTGTAAAAGTATCTTTTACAAACGCTGGAAAAGTGAATTTAGTGTTAAGTTACTGATAATTTATCATTTAGGTTTAATTGAAGGCAGTAGAGAAGAAATCCAGGAAACTTTTCTGCTGGTCGATAAAGACGATGTGCGATGCGTCATCCCAGTATTTTACGTTGGCGTCACCCAGTATTTGCTGCAGTTGCGCAATTTGCCCGGCAGAGTACAACCCGTCGTCTTTGCCGTAAATGCCGTAGATTTTTATTTTTTCTGCCACGAGTTTCTGGAGACTTTTGCTAAGGTCGATTGAAGTGTAATGTTCATTTTTGAGGAATCCCGACGGCGCTTCGCGTGTCATTTCCCTTGACAAGGCAAAGGTGGGATCTTGAGCTGTCTTTGCGTAAATCGTTTTGGCGTCATCCGACATTTTTTTAGGCGAGTAAAAACCATTCTGCATGGCGTGTCCAAACGAATAGGCGTAATATTCTACCGATGTAGGATCCATTTTTTCGATCATGTCAATGTAATTGAGGTTGACCGTATCGTTTTTCTCCGTGTAGATTTTCCTGCACGAGCGCAAAATGGTTCTAAAGGTTTCCTGGAGTGATACCGGCGCAGAGACCAATTCAATAGACTGGATCTTATCGGGATTTTTCTCGGCAAACAACACAGCTACAATCCCGCCAAAGCTATGCCCAATCATATTGGCTTTTTTGACATTGTATTTCTCAAGGATGGTACTGAGGTCGGTGAATGTTTGCTCGAAATTGAATTGTGTGTCCGTGTCTTTCGAGCGTCCTTCGCCGCGTCGGTCGTAAACAATCACGTAAAATCCGCGGTCGGCGAGGGCTTGTGCGGTAGTGACTTCAAATGCGGCGCAGTTGTAGCCTGGCCCGCCGTGCAGGAAAACAATTGGTTTGTCCTTTGGATTTCCGAAAGCCTTGCTGTACAATTCTTGTGCGATACCACTTGAAGCCAGGAGCAGCATAGCCAAAACGAGTGTTAATTTTTTTGTCATGGTTTTGATTTTTGATTTTGGATACTGCAACAACCACAATGTTACAAAGCGACTATTCTTTTTCGTTCAATTGTTTTTCGAGGCGCTCCAGCTGGGCAATCGCGTCGTCGAGTTTTTGTCTTTGTTTTTTGATGGTCCTGGGCCGCAGGTAAAACCAGGCAAATGCCATCCAAAGAAAAGTAAGGCCGCAGTAGAGCCAGCGATTGGCCACCGAGAGCATCAAAGCATATTCAACCATATAAAGTCCCAAACCAATGCCGAGCAATATAAAATACAGTGACATTATCGTAGTTTCCAGAAACGCCTGTTTCTTTTTGAGCAGGAGCAATTGCTGCAAATAATCTGAGTGGTTTTGTGCCGCGTCGTTTTTTCGCAACAGCGGAATCAGTTTTGACGAGGCAATAATCTGCATCATCAAACCCGCCACTATAACCAATGCGCCGATTTTGGTCGAGATCATCTTGGGCTCAAAATAGACAACCACCCAAATGATGAAAGCCATCGTAAGTAGCAATAGTAGATTTCCTAGTACGATTTTGAGCATGGCGCTGCGTTTGACACCTTTGGCTTTGGCGGCAATCTCATCGGCATTTGCAATTGGTTTTGCTTCTTGGCTTTGCCAGATTTCCTTGAAATTAATCTCCGTCATAGCGTTTGAATTTTTCGGTTAATTTTTCCTTGATGCGATGGATCCGGACTCTAACATTCGCTTCCGAAATCCCTACAATCGACGCGATTTCGGCCTGTTTGATGTCTTCGAGTTCGAGTGAAATCACGATGCGGTCGATTTCCTTAAGCGCGCCGATGCAAGCGTACAGGAATGCAATTTTTGCCTCGATTTGCGGTTCATGGTTTTCCGAAATTTGCTCGGGAACCTCGCTTTTGGGCAAGCGTTTGCTGCGCTCGAGCTGTCTCAGGCAATTGTTCACTGCAATGCGGTAAATCCAGGTGGTTACCGATGCTTCGTTCCTAAAATTGCCAAGGTTGTTCCAAACCGCAATGAAGGTGTCCTGCGTCACATCCTTCGCCCAATCAGGATCACCGAGATAGCCACAGCATACCCGATAAATCTTTTGCCAGTAGGCGTTGTAAATGCTGTCGAATTCCATCTGTTTGTTATGAGTTGCCATTTTGATACAGGAAGTCGGGAAATGTTACAAAATAAAAAACTCCGGGATTTCCCAGAGTTTTATGGCTTATTTTCCATCCTTGTCTACCACGGGGCGTTTATCGCGGTTGGCAAGTTCCCACGCAATCGCGAAAGCGTAACGGGTTCGTTTGGTGAGCGCATCGAATTCGATTTTTTCTACATCATCGCCGGGTTGGTGGTAATCAGCGTGGGTTCCGCTAAAGAGAAACACCGACGGGATGCCATTCTTGGCAAAATTGTAGTGGTCTGACCGATAGTAAAATCGGTTCGGGTCTGAGCGTTCGTTGTACTTATAATCGAGTTTGAGCTGCAAATCCTTGTTGGCATCCACACAAATCTGCTGCAGATCGCTCGACAAATAATCCGACCCGATCAAATAGATGTAGTTGGAATCGTTGCGGAATTCATCGTGTCGTCCAATCATGTCAATGTTCACATCAGCAACTGTATTGGCCAGCGGAAACAACGGGTTTTCAGAATAATAGCGCGAGCCGTGCAAACCGTGTTCTTCGCCGGTCACATGCAGAATGAGCACAGAACGTTTGGGTCCGTGGCCTGCAGCTTTTGCTTTTTGGAACGCTTTTGCGATTTCGAGTATGGCCACTGTGCCCGATCCGTCGTCGTCGGCACCATTGTACACTTCTCCGTTCTTCATGCCCACATGGTCGTAATGCGCAGAAACCACTACAATTTCGTTGGGATTTTCGGTCCCTTCGATGAAAGCCCAGATATTCTCGGAGTCGGGAAGGTTTTCTTTGTATTTGGCATTGAGAAAAGCGGCCGGAACTTTTTGGTAATAGTCGGTGGCTCCTTTCGGGAACGGGATTTCGTGCTGGCGGTATTGCTCAATGAGGTAACGACCAGCTTTCTTTTGCCCTTCGGATCCGGTTTCGCGTCCTTCCATGTCATCGGCGGCAATCACAGTGAGATTGACTTTCATCGCATCAAGAGAGATGCCCTGGCTGTATTTGGCCAACCCGGCGGCGCCGTCTTTCTTTGTTGCGCAACCCATAGCGGCAAACAGCAACCCATATAGAAGTATTTTTTTCATAGACTAATGGATATTGATGAAGGTGTAAATTACAAATAAGGACATGATGACCATGAGCAAAATGAAGTTGATCCAGAACAGCGCCACGCTTTTGACGAATGATACCGCGCGCGATTCTCCATAAAAACGATGGTGCGCAGGGAAGAAATAATAGAACATCCAGCCAAAGCCCACGAAATGGATCAGCAGGTTGAGTTTGTCTAAAATCCAATAGTTTCCGTCCCAATCGAGCAAGAGATCTATGAGGAATAAAAGTAAAATAATTAGCAGCAGAAATGAAAAATAGTGCAGCGTGAAAATCCCATGGTCAAAATAGTACCAGCGTTTTTTGCTGTGGAAAAGCCAAAGAAAGAATGCAAACAGCGGCATGTAAATGAACAGTACCTTAGGGAAGTTGTGCAGGAATGACTCCTTAAATTTTTCTATGATTTCCTCTCTGGTGTTGTTGGTCTTGACAATGATGAACTTTTTATAGAACCAGTATTGCACGTCGCTGAGTCTTTCGGACGGCGGTGCAAATTGCTGTATCGAGTCGAGCTCGCGCAGCGAATCATACCCCAAATGGATAAAATCTTTTCCCTTAGTATCTTTTAAATTGAAATTGGTGTGGGCGTCTGCCTTAATCGAATCCTGTAACGTGTTCAGACTGTCGATTACTGCGGCCATTTCGCTTACCTTAAGTTCTTTGAACGAAATGATGCTGTCTTTCTCTTTCCCATTTTCATCAACCGTTTTTACCGAAGTGGTTTGGTTGCTTTTGACCAGGTGATCTTCAGAATCCGGAATCACCGTAAACAGAAAGAAGGTTAAAAAACTGATAAAAATATAAAGCCTCACCGGCGCGAGGTAAGACAAGCGTTTCCCCGAAAGATACTCCTTGGTCAATGCAGCCGGTTTGAACAACAGGTTCCTGATGGTGCGCCAGAAAGCATTTTCGTAATGCGTCAGGTCTTCAAAAAAATGAATAAAAAGATGATGGAAAGTTTTGCGACTCTCTGTATTTTCCTGCCCGCAATTGGGACAGTAGCGCAATTCTACCACGTGTCGGCAGTTGAGGCAGGTTTTGTCTTTTCGTAAGGCACTTTTGCTCATAAAGTATTTTTACCGCGATAAATATACTTATTTTACAATACTTCCTTGAGGAAAACCAGCAAATGTTGCCACGATCTTTTGGCCGCATTGTCGTTATAAGCCGCTCCCGATTTGAGGTTGTTTCCGGCATCGGGATCGGTAAAGGAATGTACCGCATCGGCGTAGTAAACCATCTGCCAATCGGCATAGGCGGCCTTGAACTCTTTGCGCAATTCCACGATGTCCTGCTCGGGTACAAATGGGTCGTCGGCGCCATGGCAAACCAGAATTTTTGCTGTAAACGGCGTAATGGGTCTTGCGGTGTCGCGTCCGAGTCCGCCGTGGAATGATACGGCACCTTTTACGGCGAGTTGTCCGCGTACGGCCTCGAGTGCACCGGTTCCGCCAAAACAGTATCCAATCACGACGATTTTATCGGGATTGGCACCGCTTTTCACCAATTGGTCGAGAGCGAGTTGGATACGATGCTGGTATTGGTCGTAGTGTTTTTTGTAATAGCCCGAACGTTTTCCGGCCTCTTCGGTGTTCGCAGGATAATTGCCTTCACCGTAAATGTCGGCTATAAAGGTGTGATATCCCAAGGCAGCCAATGCGGTTGCCGATTCGCGCGCGTGGTTGTCGATGCCTTTCCAAGCGGGCAGGATCAGTATTCCCGGTTTGTTTTTGAGTGATTTTGACGGAATAGCCGCAACGCCGTTGAGTTTTTGATCGGCATCAGTATAACCGACGGGTTTGAGCTGGGCTTTAGAAGTAACAAATACAAGGCAGAAAGCCAGCAATAGTGCATATTTTTTCATGGGATTTCTTTTGATTGACACAAATATACAAAGGGGGTTTTGGCCATGCCGGATTTCGGGCAAAAAAATCCAAATTCTAACACTCCATCCAAAACGATGACGCAGTTGGAACTTGGATTCTAAAATCTAAAATCTAAAATTTATTTCTTGCGCTGGCTTTCTTTTTCCTTTCTGGATTTTTCGGCAGCTTGTTTCTTGCGATCTTTTTCTGCCTGTTCTTCGTTGCGTTTGTCTTGTGTAGCCGATTGTTTGGCGCTGTTCTCCAGCCTCGCTTGGGTTTGCCTTGGCGGCTCTTGTTGCAATTTTTCCTGTGCCTCTTCGGTTGGGTTGTCGGTCTTATCTATCTGAGCATTCCCGAAATTTGTGCTGCCTATGGTAAGAGCCAAGGCGATCAAAAACTTTTTCATTGCGTAATTTTTAGTAGTTAATAATCCTAAAGTTACCATTTCAAAATTGGGCAATGAGGATTTTTATGCCAATTAACCTATCTTTAACGACCGTTTTATGCGCTCAAACAGTAAAGTTTTATTTTATGAAAACCACTATAAAAACCCCGCAACAATACGTAGACCAATTGCCCGATGACAGGAAACAGACCATCGAGAGACTCCGCAAAACCATTTTAGACAACCTTCCCGAAGGATTCGAGGAAAGTATAAGTTATGGCATGATTGGTTACGGCGTGCCGCACCGTTTGTATCCGCCAGGCTACCATTGCGACCCCAAACTGCCATTGCCTTTTATAAACCTGGCCTCGCAGAAAAATTTTACGGCACTTTACCATATGGGCATTTACGCCGTGCCTGCGCTATATGATTGGTTTGTAGCCGAGTATCCTAAACACGCCAAGTACAAGCTCGATATGGGTAAGAGTTGCATCAGGTTTAAAAAACCAGAGGACATTCCTTATGAGCTGATTGGCCAACTCGCTTCAAAGATGACAGTCAATGATTGGATTGCCGCTTATGAATCGCAATTTCGCGGCAATGACAAAACTGTTAAATAAAATCGGTGTTGTAGAATCGGATGGTGTTGGCAATTTTGGCCAGACGCAACTGCGCCACTTTTTCCTCGTTGATCGAATCAGATAGCAACTGTGCGATTTGCATCTCTTTAAGATTTTCGGCATAAGTGGCCAGTGTTCCGTAAGTAGCGGTTTCGAATTGCTCGATTTGGATCATGCCCAAAATGATACCGGCATCGCGGACGGTTCCGAATTTGGTATCTTCGATATTGAGGTCGATGCGGTCCAGTAAAACTTCGATGGTTGCCGATTTTTCAATTTGGGGTTCTTCAGAAAGGATGGCAAAGACGTCCTCAAGCCTTATCACTTGTAATTTGGTCTCTTCCTGATGGATGGTGAGCGCCTCAATCAAATCAAAAGAGCACGAATTTTTGATGAGTTTTGGAAAAGCGCGAAGTAGCGTTTTCTCTACACAATACAATGATTTGAGTTCGCTCGTGAGTAGGTCACGCAATCCGGATTCTCCGTCAAATCGATGTCTGGTAGGTCTTACGTTCTCGAAATGAACTTCAATGTTCTCGAGATTCTTTTTAGCAGTATCCATGTATTTTCAATTTTTTGTTAGGGCAAATTTGGGGTTCGCTTGTCTTAATAAAGGGTCGTTAAAAATTGGGAATGCTGTAACTAAATTTCCGAATACAGTAACACCACAAATAACGTTTAATTTACTTTTGTATTGCGCGAAAAAACGGTATTTTCGATAAACGACAGCACAAAAATACTGGTAATAATCGCAATTTGTAAGTCTATTTATGACATTTTTAAGATTATATCCGACCAACAACACTAAATAAATAGGCAATCTGCCGGCTTTTTCGAATGATTTTTAAACCCAAATTTTTGACCTGCTTGTTGTTGCTTTGCTGCTGTGAAGTGGCCATTGCGCAGGACAAACCTAAAGGTGAAAATCAGGCGCAGATGTACAAGAACATCGAGCAGTATTCTAAAAAGAGAAAATTCACGACCTTCCTGCACAAGCTTATTTTTGAACCGATGACCAAGAAAAAGGTCACCAAGAAAATCACCGTGGCCAAAAGACAAAGCTATTCGCCGTTTGAATGTAAAATTATTCGAAAAATCAACATCACCACGCTTGATCCTTTTGGATATTCCGAAAAAGATACACTCGTAAGGACAGAAAAGTTTCCGTATAAAGTAGGTAATGCCATCCACAACAAGACGCACAACCTCGCCATAAAGAACCTGTTGCTGATCAGGAGAAATACAGAGTTAGACACCTTACGTTTGCTCGAGTCAGAGCGTCTGATCCGCAGTCAGCGCTACATTCGTGGCGTAGCCATCAACCTTAAGAATGTCTCAAAGGATTCTGTAGACGTTTACATTCGCGTGCTCGATTCATGGAGTTTAATTCCCGATTTTTCGATCTCGAGCAGCACCTCGACCTTTAAACTGCGCGAACGCAACTTTTTAGGAACCGGGCATGAGTTCTCGAACGCCTACCGAAAGAACCTCAAAGGCGCGCACGACGCATTCAGCTCGAGCTACACCATTCCCAACATCATGAACACTTATGTACGCGGCGTGTTGAGCTATGATATCGAGGTCAACCGTAATTACAGTAAATTTGTGAGTATCGACCGGCCTTTTTTTTCAATCTATGCGCGTTGGGCCGGCGGCATTTATCTTGACCAACAGCTGCGCAATGAGATCCGTGTCGATTCTAATGCGGTAGAAAGCGTACAACACTATAAATACAATTCACAAGATTATTGGGGCGGTCTCTCTTTCCCTTTCCTAAAAGGCAATACCGAGGAAAACCGCTCCACCAACCTGGTCATCAGTGCGCGTTTCCTCGACAAGAATTATGTCGAGCAACCCGATATAAAATATGATACCTTGCGTGTCTTCTCGGATGAGCAAATTTACCTGGCCGGTATTGGTATTTCATCCAGGAAATATACCCAGGACAAAAATGTGCTTCGGGTCAATGTCACCGAGGATATCGGTTCGGGCTTGTACGCGGGGCTCACGGCGGGTTACCAAAGAAAGAACTTCAGGTGGCGGCCGTACTACGGAAGCCGATTTTCTTACGGACGGTATTTTGATTTTGGATACCTGAGCGCCAATGTAGAATACGGAACTTTCTTCTATAAAAGCGTGCAGGAGCAGAGCACTTTTAACTTTACTATGGTGTACTTTTCGCATCTGTTTGGCAACGGACGTTGGCAGTTCAGGCAGTTTGTGAAGCCGCAGCTCATTATCGGCAACGACCGCTTGCCTACGCTGGCCGACCAGATGACCCTGGATGGCGAAACCGGAAACGGCATCCAGGGATTCACCAACACCGCGTTGTTTGGTACCAAGAAATTGCTCGTGACTTTCCAGACACAAGGGTATTCTCCCTGGAATATTTACGGATTCCGGCTCAATCCTTTCCTGAGTTACACGATGGGCATGTTGGGTTCGGCCAATCGGGCGTTCAAGGACAGCCGCCTTTACTCGCAGTTTGGCATTGGCTTTATCGTGAGCAATGATTATCTGGTGTTTAGCTCATTCCAAATGTCATTTTCGTTTTACCCGACTATTCCAAACAACGGAAATTCTATTATAAAAACCAATTCGTTCAGGACGTACGATATTGGCTTGCCCAACTTTGAGGTAGGAAAACCAACCCTTGTTCCTTACCAATAAAGTCCTGCGACGATAAATTGAAAAGATTTCTGCGATTGTTGTAAGAGATGCCCACGGCTGTGGCTGTACCTTTACACCATACAATAAGTTTAAAATTAAAAGCAGAAAGCCATGAAAACGATTACTTACTTCATTATAGGATTGACGTTACTTTCCTTTAATTTATCGCAAGCACAAGTTCAATTAGACACCATTTATATTCGTCAAAAGCCGGCTTCTACTTATGTAGCGGTCAGATATTACTATTATCCAAATTTACAGGCTTATTTTGATACCAAAATTGCCATGTACATTTACCGTAAAGACGGCGCTTGGGTGAAGTCTGAGACCTTAGACCCAACTACCAGAGGATACTCCATCAAAAACGGAGCATACGTCATGCTCAAAGGCTTCACCGAAGACGAGCCGTACCAATACTTCGAGCAGCACAAAGCCCAATATCCCGCCGATTATTCGAGTAGGCCAAAACCAAAAACCAATACGTCTATTGCGTCTTTAGACTTGTAGAACATAGTTATTTTAATTGGGGACGAAAATACCTCAACCTTGCGATCTAACGAGTCCAGGTGTTGAGGTATTTTTTTGCACTTTCAATATAGTCGTGCTCCTTTTCTACAAAAGCCCTCGCACGCGCGCCAATCGCTGTAATTTGGGTTGGATTTTCAATCAAACCAGACAGCTCGGCAACCAGATAATCCACATCGGGTTTGGCGTTGATGTTGACTTTTTGCGTGATGCCGTAAAATTGTTCAAATTCGCGTTCGGCACCTGTGAATACCACTTTTCCCTTGGCCATTGCTTCGAGCGCGTTGAAACCCTGATCGAACGAATACACCATATCCAAAACAATGTGCGCTTTGTTGTAGGATTCAATGTACTTGGCATAAGGCACGCTTCGGGTCGTGATAATTTCAACTTTGTCCTGGTATTTTTTTTGGATGACGTCGAGCGCTTTTTCAAAATAATCGTTGCCTTTCTTGTAATAATTCTCAGAATTGATACCGTGGAAAATCACAATTTTTTCGAGAGATGGCAAAGGCACGGCTTCGATTTTTGCTACATTGACAGGGTTGGGAATCATTCCCAAATACTTCAGGTCGCCTTGCATCGGGATGTCATAATCGATATCCGAAGCAATGATGCCAACAATATTTTCATAAATGAAATCGTGTAGTTTTTGGTATTCTTTTTTTCTAAACTTGAGCACGTTGAAAAAATCCTTGTCACTGATTTTTCCGGCCAGATAAGGTTGTATAATAGACTTTTTTTGAGGGTGTTCAAACTCATATTTCACCGTCAGGTAGTCGGTACTGCAACACAGCAAGAAAGCTTTTCTGTTGTTTTTAAACAGGAATTCGAGGATTTTTTTCTCGTAATCATAACCGCAGTAAAATGGATTTTCGTTGATGAGTTGTACTACATCGAATCCCTTGAGCTGATCTTGGTATTTTTGGAATTGCCGGTAAGTGAAGTAGGAGTTGAGGTTGAAACCCGTCATTCGATGAAACCCGTATTTGAATTTCCTCAAAAAAGCCGAGTTCCATTTTCTAACGATTGGATAATCTACAGGATAGTTCTTAAAGCCATCGTTAAATCCCACGATGACAACCCTATGGCCCAATGCTTCCAGGCCTTCCTTCAAAGAATTGTGCAAACGGCTGAATTCACCAATGAGAAGAATGTCCATATATTGTTATCTTTGGCAAATATATTTACATTTTCAGAATTAATGGATACTGCCAAAACTAAAATCGCCATCTTCTCACATGCGCTTGGCGGTGGCGGTGCCGAACGTTTTGCAGCCCATTTGAGTTTGATCCTCGATGGTCTGGGTTTTGAAATCCACAACATCATCCTCACTGAAACCCAGGATTACCATTATGCAGGCGTGTTGCTCAATTTGGGAGCACTCGCCAAGAGTGAGCCGCGCTGGAAACGCAAATTCGTCAAAGCGGGTTTGCTCAAAAAATACCTCGAGGATTACCAGATTGACACTATTATTGACAATCGGCCACGCAATTTCCAGCTTTCCGAATGGCTCACACGGCAGCTTTACGGCAACAGAAAAGTGTATTACCTTGTACAAAACCACAACCTCCAAAATTATTTGCCCAGCAGTGTGTGGCTGGCCAAGATTCTTTACGGTCAAGCCGAGAAAATAATCTGTGTTTCAAAAGCGATTGAAGACAAGGTCAAGAGCAAATACGATTTTAAAAACACGGTAACCATCGAAAATCCTGTCGGGTTTACCCAAAACACCACTGCCGAGTTGCCGCCTTTACCGGAGAAATTCATCCTGTTCTTTGGGCGCTTTGACGAAAAGGCCAAGAATTTCACACTCATGCTCGAAGCGTTTTCGCAGTCGCGCGTTTATGAAAAAAGCTTTCAACTCATTTTAATGGGCGAAGGTCCCAACCAGCATCTCATCGAATCCCTGATACAAAAACACAACTTGGCAGACTTCGTTAAGTTGCTGCCGTACCGGAAAAATCCGTTTGGAATCGTCAGAAAAGCGCGTTTTACGATACTTACCAGCCATTTTGAAGGATTCCCTTTGTCATTGGCCGAATCGCTTGCCAATGCCACGCCAGTTGTTGCCGTGGACTGCGAATCGGGCCCGCGCGAAGTCGTTCAAAATGAACAGAATGGCTTACTGGTTCCCAATTACGATGTCGATGCACTCGCCAAAGCGATGAAGCGCATGGTCGATGATGAAGTGTTGTACGCACGTTGTAAAGCCAATGCAGCCGCGAGTGTGAAATTTCTCTCGCTCGAATCCATTGCCAAAAAATGGTCAGCCATCTTGCCAAAACCACTATGAAAGATACGTCACTAATCACTTGGGGTGATTTCACCGACCTCTACTACAAAGCCAAATTCAAAGGCACACGCTTCATTATGTCGCGGTTGTTCAAGGTTTCGCTCGAAAGCCGCGTAGCTACCAAATGGGACGTTTACGCCTCGGTTTCTGATTTCTGGATCATCCCCGAAATCAAGAAAGCCTGGAACCGCAAAATCTCGGGCGATGAAAATACATTTTACGAAGATTATTTCTGGAACAAATATTTAAAGGATAAGGCTTCGGTAAACCTGTTGTCGATTGGTTGCGGCGACGGCGGACACGAACGCAACTTTGCCAAGTATCCCAATTTTAAAAGCACTACCGGTATCGACGTGTCGCAAGGCAGCATTGATAAGGCCAGTCGTTTGGCAAAAGAACAAAACTTCAACATCAGCTATTTTTGTGATGATTTCTTCAGGATGGATTTTGGTGGCAGAAAATTCGATGTGATCCTTTTCAATGCGAGTTTACACCATTTCAGCGATATTGACGGTTTTCTCAAAAACCACATCGCACCTTTACTCACAGACGATGGTGTCGTGCTCGTCAATGAATTCTGCGGACCCAATCGGTTGCAATGGCGGCAATCGCAACTGGCCGAAGCCAACCGTTTGCTACGCGAATTGCCTGTTGCTTACAAAACCTTACTTGATGGGAAAAGCGTGAAGAGAAAAGTGTACCGTCCGGGTTTGATAAGAATGCTGCTCAACGATCCGTCCGAAGCGCCCGATTCAGAAAACCTGGTTCCCGCACTGCGCAAAAATTTTACGGTGGTCGAAGAAAAGCCGCTCGGCTGGAACATCACGCACATTTTGCTCAAAGACATCGCGCACAACTTCCTCAAAGACGACCAGACCACCAAAAAGCTAATCGCCGATCTTATTGCTGCCGAAGACCGATTTTGTATCACCCACGGCGAGAACGACGCAATGTTTGGCGTGTATCGCAAAAAAACTACTTGAAAGCCGAACGGCTGATTCCCAGCCGAACCAGCAATAAGTTCAGTTCAATCAATTCCTTTAAAACGAACGCAGGCAAGTCTACGAGTATGCGTTTTTTCAAAGATAAGTTGCGCAGGTCGATGGCGCGTCGGTATTCGCTGAACGACGCAAAGTTGCCGTTGAGCTTGCAGCGTACCGCAAATGAATAGCGGTTTAGGTCAAGGAATTTTTTGAGCTTCCTGTTGGTTTTTTCCTCTGAGGCGAATTTAGAAAAATCGAGTTTTTTGATGTGAGCCTTGTTTTTAGAAAGACTCTGTGCATCATAAACATAGCGCGCGAGTATTTTTGGGGAGAAAACCACGGGATATCTCAAGCCCATCCGAATCCACAAATCAGTGTCCTGGCCACTTTTGATATTGGTGTCGAAGTTGCCGATTTCTTCGAACAAGCTTTTCTCAAACACCGCGCAAGAGGTACAAATGGCTGTAGTTCTGGTGCTTGCGTCAAAATAATCCACGATTTGCGCATCGTTGCCAAAAGCAATCGAATATTGTGCAGGGAATACTTTTTCGGGCATTTCAATCTCTATCGCCGCCGCAAAAATCTTTTCGTACGCAAAGCGGTTGGTTAACCTAAACATCTCTTGCAGAAAATCAGGATACCAATAATCATCGGCATCCAGGAAGGTAATGTAACGCGAGGTGGCTTGCGCGATTCCGAAATTTCGGGCGGTCGACGCGCCGCCATTTTCCTTTTCAAAATACCCAATGCGGTCATCCTTAAATCCGGCGATTACCTTAGTGCTGTCATCGGTCGACCCGTCGTTGACCAGGATCAGCTCGAAATCGGTAAAACTTTGTGCGAGCACACTGTCGAGCGTCGCCTTGAGAAAGGCCGCCTTATTGTATACCGGTATGACAATCGAGAAATAAGGCATTACATTTTGGGTTTGGTCAATATAAGGATGGTTTCATCAGTACTCAAACCATAACGGTTTTCATCGGTGGTATATTTCCTGACGTCGACTATAAAACCCGCAGCTGAAAGCCGTTGCTGTAAACCGTTTACCGAGTAGACGCGCACGTGATCTTCCTGCCCGAAATGCTTCAAACGGTCGGCATCGGTGACAATACCGTCGTTTTCGTAAATGTCGCCATCCTTGAATGGCGTCTGTACCAAAGCGGTCGCGCCGGGTTTCATTACCCTTAAAAGCTCCTGCATCGCCACGCGGTCGTTTGGGATGTGCTCGAGGATGTGGTAGCAGACAATCAAATCGTAAGCGTGATCGGCGGCGGCGAGTTGGGTAATGTCAAATTGGTGGTCGGCCATAAAATCGCCCGACAAATCGGTGCTTTCATAGCGGATGGTCTCGATTTTTTTCATGCGGCGGTACAGGCAACGCGAGGGCGAAAAATCGAGAACGGTCATGCCCGGATTTAAAAATTCTACCTGCAACAACTGCCACAAACGTCGGTTTCTTTGCAAACTGCCGCAATTTGGGCACAACAAATCGTCGCGGTGGTTGACCACGAAATGGTCGAGTTTTTTACCGCAGACGTTGCATTCAAAACGGTTTCCGCTATTGAATAGAGCATACAAGCCACGCAATTTTTCCTCATGCTCGAACAAAAATCGGCGTGGGATGAGTTTGGTAGCGATTTTTTTGAGCGCGTTATACATTCCCGTTTTTTTCAAGATTACACAAATACCCGATGCGGTACAGGTCAAAAATCCGCAGCGACGGATAAGCACTTGATAAATTGGCCAACAATACCGATCGTGTCGCGCGATGCATAACGGCAAACAAACCCACGAGATGGAGTTTTTTTAAGAGATCGAATAGTTTTGAAATCCTGAGGTAATTGGGCGCCAATAGTTTGTGGTCGGTTAAGAATTTGAGTGCGATCAACGATTCATTTTCTTTGCGGATGGCGGTCTGGAAAACGTCGATTCCCAAATGATAAACAGGATTTTTAATGTGGATGATGGGTATTTGCGCCTGCATCAAATCGTAGGAGAACAAAGTGTCTTCATGCCGCAGGTTTGGGATTTCTTCATTAAAAGCGACTTTGTTGAAAATAGATTTATGGATGGCAAAATTGAGCGTAAGTAGTGATAAATAAGGATTTTTACGTCGTTTTTTGGCCGAAAGTGCTTCGCGTTTGCGGCCGTAAAGCCATCTAAATACACGCCGTTTGTCGGGTCGGATAACTTGGTATAAAATACCGCCGTTGACCACTTTGGGTTCAGAGTCGAGGTAAGGCAAATAGTTAGAAATCAGTTTTTTATTCTTGGGTAAAACGTCGGTGTCGAGGAACAGCAACCAATTGTAACGTGCCGTTTTAGCGAGTAGGTTCCTGATTTTGCTGCGCCCGATGTTGGCCTCCAGAATCTCATACCTCGCGTGCTCAAGTCCGTTGATTTTATCGTTGTTGGTGTAGCGCTGCGTTGAGGCGTCATCAAAACACAAAATCTCAAATGCAATCCCTGCCTTGGTCGCCTGCTGCTGTACTTCACAAACCAGCGGAAACGCTTCGTAGTTGTAGACTGGGATTAAAATGGAAAGCATCGGGCGGTTTTAAATGATATATTTGCAAAGAAAATATTTTTTATCCGAACAATGGAAATTATTAGCAGAATTGATATCGCCAAAATGATCTGTGAAAAGATTGAAAGCCAATCTGCCCAATTGGCGGCACAATTTTCGGCCACGAAGGGTGCCATCGGTTATTGGTTTTTAGACGATTTGTTACCCGAGGATTTCGCCAAAAAGCTATACAGTGTTTTTCCGAAACCGCATGAAATGGTGCTCAAGAAGAGTATCCGCGAAGACAAATACGTAGCGGCGCAAATGAATGAGTATCACCCGTTGCTTGAGGAAACCATTTACGCATTTCAGGATAAAAAAGTGGTAGAACTGATAGGTAAAATCTGCGGAATCGAGCAGGCAATCCCAGACGAGCACCTTTACGCCGGAGGCCTTTCGGGTATGGCGCACAAACAGTTTTTGAATCCGCACCTCGACAACTCGCATGACAAAGACCGTGAACGGTGGCGCGTGCTGAATCTGTTGTATTACATAACGCCTGATTGGGAGCAATCCTATGGCGGAAATTTGGAGTTGTGGCCTAACGGATTAAAGCAAAAACAAATCACGATCCACAGCAAATTCAACCGTTTGGCGATTATGGCCACCCACAACCATTCGTTGCACTCGGTATCACCGGTGGTTTTTGACGGATTTCGTTGCTGCATCTCCAACTATTATTTTTCGAAAACGCCTTTGCTGGAAACCGATACGTTCCATGTGACTTCGTTCCGCGGACGTCCCGAGAATGCGATAGGTGATTTGATTTTACAATGCGACACCTTACTGCGCATGGCCATCCGCAAGGTGTTCAAAAAGGGAATCAAGGAAAATCCCCACGTGTATAAAAAGGAAAATTAAACGGTACGCTGCACGACCTCGAAGATTTTACCGTCCTCGCATTTGAGCGTTTTAGACGGGAATTTCATGAGCAAGGCGTAATCGTGCGTGGCCATGATGACTGTTTTCCCGTTCTCGTTGATTTTGCGCAAGACGCCCAATACTTCTACGCTGGTTTGCGGATCGAGGTTTCCGGTGGGTTCGTCGGCGAGGATGAGCTCGGGGTCATTTAATAGCGCACGTGCGATTGCGGTACGTTGCTGCTCTCCACCAGAGAGTTGGTGGGGCATTTTGTCGGCTACCGATTTCAGGTCGACTTTGTCGAGGACTTCATCGATTTTGTGTTGCATCTCTGCTTTGTCTTTCCAGCCCGTGGCTTTGAGTACAAAGAGCATATTGTCGCTTACGCTTCGGTCTGGCAGCAATTTAAAATCCTGAAATACGATGCCGATTTTGCGTCGCAAGTAAGGAATGTCGCTTTCCTTAAGGTTGGCCAAATCATAATCTACGATGCTGCCTTGTCCTTCAACGAGTTTAAGGTCAGCGTATAGCGTTTTCATGAAACTGCTTTTTCCGGTTCCGGTTTTCCCGATGATGTAGATGAATTCGCCGTGGTTGACTTCGAGATTCACGTTAGAAAAGATGACTTTTTTCTCCTGATAAATAGCGACGTTCCTAAGAAAAACGATTGGTTGCGACATGTGGTTTTGTTTTGCGGTAAAAGTAATAAGATAACGTTGGCTCTCCAAATAAATTTTGCCGTTAAAAGCCCGCTGTTTACAAAAATGTTCATAATAAAAGCCTAAAGCGGGTCGTTATACCTTGCAGAGTAGCTTAATTTTGAATT
>JAKQJQ010000147.1 GCA_029561105.1 Bacteroidota bacterium | reverse complement strand
AACACCGATTACGAAGGTTATATGTATCTAGAGCCAGGTACTTACAAATTTTACAAGGCAAGTTCCTGCAACCTTTTCGATTCAGCAACAGTCTACGGCGACGACAACAGCGGCGCATTCTCCAACTTAGTTCTTAATGGGGATGGTTATGTAGTGGCAACCGCAGGATTGTATCTGGTAAGGGCAAACCTGCCGGCAAGCGGCGACCTTACCTACTCGGTACGACCTGTTGCATGGAATGTTTTTGGTACAGGGAAATCGGTCCTACAGCTGGCAAATGTTCCCATGACGTACGACCCTGCCGACGGTTTGTTAAAACTCACCATCACGCTTAAAAACGGCTATGGATTTAAATTCCGCGCCACCGGGAACCAGATTTTGTTAGGGAAGTATCAGGCAGCAAGTCCAGGAACTTCAGATTTTGGAGGGCCACTTTTGTCCTACGTTGCAAACACCACGACATTGGCTTCATTGCCAACCAACGAGCTTGCGGTACCGGGATTGCGTAATCCGCCCAGTACAACAAGTTATGACATTGTTCTGGACTTGCGCAAGCCGAGAGACTATACCTATAGCATTACGGCAACTCCGTAAAGAATTTTCTTAAATCCGAAAAACAGGGCTGTATTATAAAAACAGCCCTTTTTTCACATAAATAAAAGAGTATGAAAAAGAGTATTTTTTTGGGTGTGGTTTTTTTCCTGTGCGCGCTATCGATGTCGGCACAAGTTACCATCACACCATCGACATTTAACGTCAATGAGCCCATTACCATCACAGCGTCGTTTGCAAGCGCAACCTGTAATTCTATGGGTGCCAATCCGGCCAAAGTGTACATGCATGCCGGTATCGGAAACGAAACCAATGCTTTTGGCTATTCGGTTGTGGGCAATTGGGGACAGGATGACAACGTGGGTCTCATGACCAACAACGGCAATGGTACCTGGAGCATTACCCTTACACCAAGCACCTATTTCAATATTAACGCAACCCAACAGGCAAACGCGTCTAAATTGGGGATGGTATTTAGGAATGCCACTGGGACACAGACCCTAAAGAAGCCCACCAGTTGTGGGGATTTTATCTTCAACGTAGGTTATTTTCAGGTGAGCCTCAATGCACCGGCCAACAACAGTACCACAATCATTAATTCTGGTGGAAGCCTTGCTGTTGCAGCAACCAATACGAATGGTTCGGCAAACTACAACCTAAAAGCCAATGGTGTGAGCATCAATACGGCTTCGGGCACTTCGTATGCATTCAACCATACGGGTATTACTCAGAATCAGAATTATGAACTCGAAATCACCCAAGGCGCTGCCACACAGATGCGCAAATTTGCGGTTATAGTGAATCCTGGTTCTAACATGCAGGCATTGCCTTCGGCTAGTTTGCAGGAGGGAATCAATATCAACCCATCGGATGCCACCAAAGCCACTTTGGTTTTGGATGCACCACTCAAGGATTTCGTATACGTAGCAGGAAGTTTCAACAACTGGCAACCCGACGCGACTTACGCCATGAAGAAAGATGTATCATCCTCTAAATTCTGGCTCGAACTTACCGGTTTAACGCCAGGCACCAATTACACCTACCAATACTGGGTAGTCGATACCACGCCGATTGCAAACTCACCGGCATTGGTGAAAACAGCCGACCCATATTCTACATTGGTGTTATCTCCTTTTGACGATCAGTACATTCCCGCTACTTCTTATCCCAATATGCCGGTTTATCCAGCAGGTCAGGAACGTGAAGTTACCGTTTTGAAGACGGGCGAGACGCCTTACAACTGGCAAGTAACCAACTTTAGCAAACCAAAAAAAGAAGACCTTGTAGTATATGAAGTACTAGTGCGGGATTTTGACGAGCACCGTACGTACCAGGATTTGATCGACAAAATCGACTATTTCAAAAGCCTCAACATCAACGCCATCGAATTGATGCCAGTTATGGAGTTTGAAGGCAACGAAAGCTGGGGATACAATACCGTATTCCACCTTGCACTCGACAAATTCTACGGACCAGCCGCTAAATTAAAGGAATTCATCGACCTCTGCCACGCCAACGGTATTGCGGTGATCCTTGATGTGGCGCTCAACCATGCATTTGGCAGAAACCCCATGAATCGCATGTGGATGAACGATCCCGATGGCGACGGTTGGGGCGGCCCAAGTTCAGAAAGCCCGTATTTCAACATGACCGCTACGCACAGTTATAGTGTGGGTAATGACTTCAACCACCAACAGACCAGAACCAAAAGGTATGTAAAAAGAACCATCAGGCATTGGATAGAGGAGTTTCATATCGACGGTTTCCGTTGGGATTTGACCAAAGGATTTACACAGAACTGTACCGGCAGCGACGCCTGTACCAACTCATACCAGCAAGATAGGGTCGACGTGCTCAAGGAATACGCCGATTACTCGTGGTTTGGAGACAACTCTTCCAATCCGGGTTCATGGAACGGCGATTTGACACACTATGTAATTTTTGAACACCTCGGAGCCGACAATGAAGAAGCTGTCTGGGCCAACTGGAGGCTCAACGAAACACCCAGCAAAGGGGTGATGATGTGGGGCGAAATGTACAATGCCTACAAACAACTTGGCTTGGGTTATCCGGCTTCGGCCGATATTTCAAGGATTGGGCACCTTGCACACGCCGGATTTACCGGAAAACGCCTCATGGGTTACCCCGAGAGTCACGACAAGGACCGTATCATGTACGAGTCGCAAACCTACGGGAATCCTGCCGGAACCAACTCTCCGTTAGGAAACCTGCAGAATGCCCTGGGCAGGATGTCGGCTATCGGAGCCACATCGATCCTCGTTCCCGGCCCCAAAATGATCTGGCACTTCGCCGATTTGGGTATGGATGATTCCATCTACACCTGTGATGACGGATCGGTCAACTCCGAAGGCGATGCAACCCCCGGAGATTGCAAACTCGCCACCAAGCCCCAACCCCAATGGGCCAACAACTGGCTTGGCGATACCGATCGCGGCCAAATCCACGAGAACTGGGCGCGCTTTATCGACCTTAAGAAAAACGAACCGGTTTTTGAAGGCAATTACGCCATCAGCACCAACGGATCTAATCTCAAACAGCGCATTTACATTTACGACAACACTTTACCGGCCGATCAGATCCAGAACGTAGTGGTTTTGGCCAACTTCTCGGTGTCTGCGCTAGACATCACGCCCGATTTCCCGTATACCGGAACCTGGTACAACCTGATGGACAATTCTGTTTACAATGTGTCGAGTACCTCGGCAGCGATCAATTTGCCTGCAGGCGGATTCAGGGTTTTTGGCAATAAGCCTTCATTGCTTGCCACGACCACGTTAAAAGGAACCGATTCAATTGCTTTGTTCCCGAATCCAACCAGCGACCATTTCTCAGTCAATGCCGATACGGCAAGCGTTGAGATTTATTCAATCACAGGGCAATTGGTGAAATCATTCACCTCGCAGCAAAACGGTTTTAAATATGATACCAGCGAATTGTCTAGAGGAATCTATATGGTCAAGGTGACCGATGCATCGCAACGCACCAAAACCATTAAACTGGTTAAGCAATAAAATTTTGAGTTAGTTGAATTTTATTAGGATTGGGCCTTCTGTTCGCAGGAGGCCTTTTCTTTTTTGGGCGATAATTATTAGGGTGTTTTTTTTGTTAAAATCCAATAGGAGCCGTATTTTCGCGGCATGAAAAAACCAGCGAAGTCTTTAGTTGTCAAAGTTTTAAAAGTGTCGGGTGTTTTGGTAGCCACCGTGTTGTTGTTGATGGTTTTATTGCCCGTCTTGTTTCCGGGAAGAGTAGCCCAACAAGTCAAGTTGTTTGCCAATGAACGGCTCAACGGCGAAATGAATTTCTCTAAAGCCGACCTCTCGTTTTTTAATCATTTTCCTTCGCTCACCCTCACTCTCGAGGATTTCAGGCTCAAAGGTTCGGCGCCATATCAAAAGGAGACGTTGCTTGCTGCGCGCGAAATGGCATTCGGTATCAACCTCAAGACCCTTATTTTTAGCGGAAAAGTCCATATCGACAAGATATTTGTATCCAAAGCCCTGATCAATGTTAAGGTCAACAAAAAAGGACAGGCCAATTACAATGTTTATGTGGCCGAAGATTCCCAAAAATCAAGCGATACCGCAAGTACCTCACTCAAGCTCGAAAAGATTGCCATTCAAGACACCCACCTGCTGTACAACGACCAATCGGCTAAAATCGCAATCGATGCGCGCGGTTTCAATTATGTCGGGAAAGGAAACCTCGACCAAGCCATCTTTGACCTCAAGACCAAGGCCCAAATCGATTCGCTTGATTTCACCTTTGATGGCCAACCCTACCTCAAAAACAAGAAAGTCCAGGCCAACCTGATTACAAAAATCAACACCAACTCGCTGGCTTTTGTCTTTGAGCAGAACGACCTCAAGATCAACAAGCTTCCTGTAGCATTTACCGGTAAGTTTGATTTCCTCAAAAATGGCTACGAAATGGATTTTTCTATCGCCTCCAAAGACAGCCGCCTCAATGACTTTTTCACCGCGCTTCCGCCACATTACGTGACCTGGCTCGAGAAAACCAAAGTGCGCGGCAGTACCGATATCGCCCTCACGCTCAAAGGCCAATACATTGCTGAGGCAAACAAAAAGCCCAACCTGGCCTTTCGTATGAAAATCCGCGACGGCGAGATTGAGTATAAGGATGCGCCCTTTCCGGTTTCTGCAATCTATATGAATTTTGACACCCAATTGCCCGCACTCGATGTGGAGCAGCTTCGCGTCAATCTCGATTCACTGTATTTCAATGTGGGTAAAGACTACCTCAAGGCAATCGTCAAATCCAAAGGTTTTTCGCGTCCCGAGATGAACGCGACAATCAAGGCAGCCATGGATTTGCGAAAACTAGATCAGGCCTTTGGCATAGCCAATCTCGACCTAAAAGGAACGTTGGGTATCGACATCAAAGCCAACGGGAAGTATGACAAGTCGCGCAGTATTTTCCCTGTGACCCGAGGGAACATTTCTCTCAAGAATGCTGAGGTGAAAAGCGATTATTACCCCAATCCAATCCGGAGTATCAATCTATCGGCAGCGATTGCCAATGGGAACGGGCAGTTCAGCGATAGTAAAGTCAATATCAACAACGCTTCTTTCGTTTTTGAAGGCAAGCCGTTTTTCTTGAAAGCTGGTTTTTCCAATTTTGATGACGTAGCTTACGACATTAAGGCAAAAGGCACCATCGATGTGGGTAAAGTGTATCAGGTTTTTTCTAAAAAAGGACTTGGCCTTAACGGTTTTATCAAGGCCGACGTGGCCTTCTCGGGCAAGCAAAGTGACGCGACCAACGGCAATTACACCAAACTCAACAACAGCGGAACGTTGCAATTGCAAAATATCCGCGCCCGATCGGAGTATTTCCCCAAACCGTTTGTGATTGTGCAGGGTCTGTTCAAGTTCCATGAAGACAAGATGGATTTCAGTGATTTTCGTGCAACCTACGGCCAGTCCGATTTTACGATGAATGGTAGTACGCAAAATGCCATCAATTACGTCTTGTCTGGCAGCGAAACGCTCAAGGGACAATTTTCTGTTGCGGCCAATTATCTCAATGTGGATGAATTTGTGTCGGGTGCACCCGATGTAACTTCAAAAAGTGACAGTCAACCAGCGGAAAACCCTGCGCCGAAAGGCGTTATTGTAATACCCAACCGGCTTGACTTGCAGCTCGATATGC
>JAKQJQ010000131.1 GCA_029561105.1 Bacteroidota bacterium | reverse complement strand
AGCCCAACACTTCAATACCGAATGCTACATTTGTTTATTGTGGTTAATATTTCACAAATTTTAAAGTTTGTAGGTCACCATCACCAGACAAGTTCAGAAAGTAAAAGCCGCTTGGTAAATTCCCGATCTCGATGAGATTATGGGCCGCATCTATATTTCCCGATTGGAATTTTTTACCCTCGGGATTCACGATTTCAAATGAAGTGTTTTTCTCAACGTTTAATGCAATAGAAGTATTGGCCGGATTTGGCGAAAGCCTTATTACAGGGCGCCCGATGGGGTCTGTAACTGTCAATGGAGAGCAGGGTGTAGTTGCATACTTACTGACGAAAAAATCAGAGGTACCACCAACACTGCTAATCTGTGCGCCGCCGTCAAAAGTGAGCGTGCCACTAAAGCTGCCTCCTATAATGTAATCACCAGAGGCATCCACAGCAAGTGCGCTGCCATAGTCGGTATAGCCAAAATTGCCTTGTATTTTTTTAAGGTCAATGCAGGCACCGTTCATTCTGTCAAATCGCGCAAACAACACCTCGGGCAATTCGTTGGTAACCCCGGCATTAAGGGTCTGGCTGCCCCAGGCAAAATCGGTACTGGTGCAAAAGTTAGTAAACCCAAGTTCGTTTCCATTAAGGGCCAATGCGCCAAAGCCGTTTGCACCTTTGTTGTGGTGGGTTTCCCAGATAGGGGGTGTAGATGCTTCCGCATCAATTTTCATCAAGAAAGCCGGAATTATAACTTCAGGGATGGTCAAGCCCATAAAGGTATCGGTGCCCAGCCCAAAGAAACGTCCGCCCAGGTAAATATTATTGTCGGTGTCAAATACCAGGTTGTAGAATTGCACCGTACCCACCATCGTACTGGCATTCTCTCGCTTCCAGCGTGCCTGGCCATCAGGGTTAAAACAAGCTAAGAAGGTAGAGTGGGTCACGGGTTCACCGCCAATGTAGGCCCAATTCGGGTTCTCGTCAACGGCACGCGCGGTTAGGAAATAACGGCCGTTGTATGGGTTCCTGAAAAACTGAATCCATCCTATCGCGCCGGGACTCTCAAACTGCAGCGGGGTTGCACTCAGGTAATTCCCGCTTCCGTCGTATTGCAGTACATACCAGAATTGCCCATCGTTGGGCTTTACGAAGGCGCCGTCGGCGTAAGTAGCGGGTGTCAGGTAAACCAACCAATGCAGGTTGCCGTTAGAATCGATCTGTAACCCGCGTGCGGCGCATGAAAGGCTCTGAATGATAGAGAAATTGCTGGGTTGCGGCCGTTTATACCATTGCAGCACGCCAGAGCTGTTATATTTTAATACCGTAAGGGTCCGGTTGTCTGCCGGTGGCGCAAAACTCACATCGTCGTCGAGGTGTTGGTTATACGGTATATCGCCAACGTCACCAAACATTCCCGCCAGGTATAGATTGTCCTGATCATCAATCACGAGGTTCTGGAACTTCTCAAATCCACCGCCACCTATAATCTTTGACCACCTGAAATTGCCTTCGCACGAAAACGAAACCAACGCGATATCGGTTTTCGTTATAGGGTCGGCATAGCCACTGTCAGAGAACCCGTCAAAATTAAGGTTCAACGTACCAACGTTAGACAGCACATAGATGTTCTTTTGGCTGTCTGTAACAATACAGCGGGCTTCTTCTTCGCGGTTATCAGTCGAACCATTATTGAGAAAGTCAGAGCTCCCGCCGCGTTTGCCCCACTGGAAGGATTGGGAAAACGCAATGGTAGTCACTATAAAGAATAAAAAAAGGAAACAATGCTTTTTCATACTTGAATTTTTTTAAAAATACGAAATTATTGCTTGCTTTCTTGCTATAACTTATTGCCGCTCAAATGGGTGATAACTCGTTTTGGGTGGATTGCTTACCGCTCCCCATCCCACTCCGCGTAAAACTGCGCCAGGAAACCTTCCATATAAGTATGGCGTTGGGCGGCGATTTGCTTCCCGGTTGCGGTATTCATCTTGTCCTTGAGCAACAACAATTTTTCATAGAAATGGTTGATGGTTGGCGAAGTGCTCGCCTTGTACGTTTCCTTATCCATATTCATTTGAGGTGGGATTTCGGGATTGTACAATTCGCGATTTTTGAATCCGCCGTAGTTGAAACAGCGCGCAATGCCGATGGCTCCAATCGCATCAAGGCGGTCTGCATCCTGAACAATGTCTAGTTCAATAGACGAAAATTGCTTGTCAAAATTCCCGCCTTTGAACGAGATGTTCTCAATGATGTTTATCACGTGAACGATGGTGTCTTCATCAACGCTTTGCGATTCGAGAAACTGCCTTGTCGTTCGTGGCCCAACGGTTTCATCACCGTCGTGGAATTTGCTGTCGGCAATGTCATGCAACAGCGCACCCAAAGCCACGACATTTAAATCGCAGGCTTCTGTTTTGGCAAGAAGCAGTGCATTTTTGTAGACGCGCTCAATATGGAACCAATCGTGCCCGCCTTCTGCGCCGCGTAGTTTTTCTTTGACAAAGACAATGGTTTCTTCTATAAGTGGATTCATGTTCTGAAAACGGGTTTGCGTGAGTGATTGGAGCAAGGTGCCGTGCACCGCGAAAAGCACGACGCCGCGCAGTGCAACGGAGCGGCGGCACGCCCGAGGAAAAAAGACGAAAGACTGTTACACTTAAAGAAGATAGACCGCTTCGCTGAAAGAAGAAAGACACTCTTGTTCTTCTCAGGTTTCGTTTTCGTCTTTCAGCAAAGCGGTCCTTCAGCGAAGCGGTCTTGCCTCTTTCAGCGCAGCAATCTAAACCAACGCGGGATTGACCCATTTGAAAGTGTAACGCTCTTCGGGAATGACAAGCCTTTCTGACACCTTTGCCATCCTTGCCGGAAGTTTCATGAGGTAGTCTCGCGCCTTTTCGGCTTCGTCGGTGAGGTTGGTGATCTTGCCGATTTCCCAGCGGTCGATGAGTTTCTGCATGATATCAACGTAGTCCTGCGCAGTGTAGACACCGATGCGTTGCGCACAATCGGAGAAATGTTCGAAAGCCACGCCGATTTTCTCGCCCGATTCGCGTAAGAAATGTGCTGGCATCGTAATCTTGAGTTTCATCATATGCAGGAACGCAAGCATCATTTCGCTCGGGTCTACCTTGAATATTTCGGCTACAAAGTCGCTGTAGGCGTTGTGGTGGCGCATCTCGTCGCCGGCAATCATCTTGCACATTTTGGCCAGGCGCTTTTCGCCGTATTGCTTGGCGATCTGCGAGACGCGGTTGTGCGAAACGTAAGTGGCCAGTTCCTGAAAACTCGTGTAGACGAAATTTTTATACGGATCGCTGCCGGTACCGATGTCGAACCCGTCGGATATGAGGTATTGCGTGGTGATTTCTACTTCGCGCATATTGATGCGACCCGACAAGTACAAATATTTGTTGAGTACGTCGCCATGCCGGTTTTCCTCGGCGGTCCAGTTGCGTACCCATTTGGACCAACTGTTGGACCCGAGCTGGTCGATGCCTTCTGTGGTCATGAGCCAGGATTCGTAGGTGGGCAACGCTTCTTCGGTGATGGTGTCACCGATGAGCGTGATCCAGAAGTCATAAGGCAAATCCTTTGCAATCTCTCGTAGTTCGCGTACTTCTTCGAAAAAATTGTCGGCTTGCGAATTGGGAAGGAAATCGGTGGGTTGCCAGATTTTTTCTGTAGGAATCAGGTATTGGTCCACGAAAGAGTTGATGTCTTTTTCGAGGAATTGCATGACTTCGCGGCGGATGTTTTTTACGGGCATTTGAGTGGTTTTATATTTTTATAGAGGTGACGACCGCTTTTTCGGTTCGTTCCATGAGTGTTTCAAAAGGCAGGTCTTTTACCGGAATCGGTTCGTGTATGGTAAAGGAAACCCGACTGCCAAGCCCCAGCGGAAACGCGCCAAACTTAACGATTTTCCAGGAATTGTTAATGGTTAACGGAACCACATAAGCCGATGGTGCAAACTTACACAAAATCTTGAGTCCGCTTTGCGCAAATTCTTTTGGTTTTCCCGTTTTGCTTCTGGTGCCTTCGGGGAAAATGACTGCCGAGCGTTTGTGCTTTTCGATGTATTGTGCCAGTCCTTTGATTACTGGAATGGCCTGCTTGGGATCTTTGCGGTCTATGACAACCGAACCGCCGTGCCTTAAATTGTAGGAGACACTGGGAATCCCGCTGGCTAGTTCCTGTTTGCTTACAAATTTGGGATGGAATTTTCTAAGAAACCAGATAATTCCTACGATGTCGTACAAACTTTGGTGGTTTGCGACGATAATCAGCGGCACATCCTTAGGAAGGCAATCGCGGTTTTTGACTTCATAACTGTTGCCGATCAAATGACCGATACGCAACAGGCAAAAATTGAGATAATCGACGCTTTTTTTGTGTGCCTGATAGCCAAAGACATTGAGGCAAATCCATTGAATCGGGTGGAAAATCACCAATGTCAGCACGAATAACACGAAGGCTATCAGTGAGATTGGATATGAAATGATTCTTTCCATTTTCTAGACAATTTGCAGCAAAAGTATGAAAAAAATCGGGTTTTACAGGCACAAAACACAGGGTTCCCCGAGCCAATCTGCAGCTTGTATTAACAACTCCTGCAGAAAATCAACAGCAGTGTTTGCACAATTCGAATTATGTTTGACTAGGATTTAGGTCAGGTTGCGGACACAAATACCACCCAAAACAAAACATCCAGGCGATTCTATGCGATGGTTTGGTGTTTTTCTCACAATGGTGCCGCACTTAAAAAACAACCCAATCTCCGTTCCATTCAATTTCATTTTACGCCATTTAAACCTTGGGTTGTTTTTGCCTGAATCTGAATGATTTAACAGGGTTGTTGTTGGCACAATACCCCGCGAAACAGGCTCGGCAAAACGGGTGGAAAATGGTTGAAAAATAATTCGGCAAGCGGTCAAATGCATCCTTGTAACTTAGAAAAAAAGAGTATTTTTACGGAAAATAAATGACTAAAATTAAGCAAGAAAAGATGAGTTCAGAAAAAGAAGCAAAGTTAAAAGCGTTACAGCTTACCCTCGATAAACTCGATAAAACCTACGGAAAAGGGACCGTAATGAAAATGGGCGACAAGGCGGTTGAAGAAGTAGAGACGATTTCTTCGGGTTCGCTAGGCCTGGATTTGGCCTTGGGCGTAAACGGTTATCCAAAAGGCCGCATTATTGAAATCTACGGCCCGGAATCTTCGGGTAAGACCACGCTTACTTTACACGCCATTGCGGAGGCGCAGAAAGCTGGCGGTATCGCAGCCTTTATCGATGCCGAGCATGCCTTTGATCGCAATTATGCCGAAAAACTCAACGTAGACATAGAAAACCTCATCATTTCGCAACCCGACAACGGTGAACAGGCACTCGAGATTGCCGAAAACCTGATCCGCTCGGGTGCGATTGACATCGTTGTGATTGACTCGGTGGCGGCCTTGACACCAAAAAGCGAAATCGAAGGAGAAATGGGCGATTCTAAAATGGGGTTGCATGCCCGACTGATGTCGCAGGCGCTCAGGAAACTAACCGCAACAATCAGTAAGACCCACTGTACGGTATTTTTCATCAACCAGTTGCGCGAGAAAATCGGCGTGATGTTCGGGAATCCTGAGACAACAACCGGAGGAAACGCTTTAAAGTTTTACGCTTCGGTGCGCTTAGACATCCGTCGTTCGTCACAGATCAAGGACGGTGAAAATGTGATAGGAAACCGCACAAAGGTAAAGGTGGTCAAAAACAAAGTAGCGCCGCCGTTTAAGGTCGCCGAATTCGACATCATGTACGGCGAAGGTGTTTCTAAAACCGGAGAAATCCTGGATTTGGCAGTTGAGTTTGAAATCATCAAAAAATCGGGTTCGTGGTTCAGCTACGCCGACACCAAGCTTGGCCAGGGACGCGATGCCGTAAAATCATTGATCAAAGACAATCCGGAATTGGCCGATGAGCTCGAACAAAAAATCAAAGCGCACATCAAAGAAAGCGCAGAATAAATATTAGAAACCCGAAAATTTTCGGGTTTTTTTTGTGTCATGACGCAACCCTTTTAAACAAAAGACATCATCGGATTACTGATTAATTACCATTCCATGAAGCGAATAATCTTTTTATTACTCGTCCTTTTTGCCTTCAATTCCTGTAGCAAGGACGCGGGAAACGGGCCGGCCGTTTATTACGAACTGGTTCCCATCCAACGCTGCAGCATGCCTTACCGCTTTACCGCGGGTCAGACCTATGAATTTGAAATGACGTATCGGCAACCTTCATCTTGTCACTTTTACAAAGGGATTTATTTTGAAAAATTACCCGGCAATGTACGTCTGGTGGCCATACAGTGTGGCGTGATGGAAAGTAATTCTTGCGTGACCTATCCTGTCAACTCGACTTCGGCACCCAATCCCCAAAAAGAAACCTATCAATTTACGGCAGAAGCGGGCGAACCCTACACTTTCAGGATCTGGTCGGGTAAAGATGACCAGGGCGAGAATACCTATTATGACGTAGTGGTACCGGTAGATAATTAATCCTCAAACACGCTAAAAATTTGAGTTTAGAACAACTCATACTCGATTGTCAGAAGAATAACATCAAGGCTCAGGAACAAATTTTCAGGCTATTCTCCTCAAAATTTTTCGCTGTATGCCTCAAGTATTCGCGCAATTATGAGGAGGCGCAAGACAACCTGCAGGATGGGTTTTTGTTGCTCTTTGAAAAAATCGGACAATACGCCTTTTTAGGGTCTTTTGAGGGCTGGGCCAAGCGGCTTATGATCAACAACACCTTACAATGCTACCGTAAGGAGAAGTTCTTGGAATTGATTTCTGAAGACATTCCCGAAGAGCAGGAAGTTGAAATTGACGACAGTTCTATCTCTATGGACTACCTCTTGGGTATCATCCAGGAACTGCCCGACCGATACCGCCTGGTGTTCAACCTTTACGTCATCGACAATTACGCCCACAAGGAAATCGCCGAAATGCTCGGCATCAGTATCGGCACCTCAAAATCCAACCTGTCAAGGGCACGCATGATTTTGAAAGACAAAATAGAAGCCTTACATACCACAAATAAATTACCGTCAGTCAAATGAGCGAAAGAAAAAATTTAGACAAACTCTTTCAGGAAAAGTTCAAGGATTTTGAGCCGGCGACACCCGACACGGCCTGGCCTTACATTGAAGAGAAACTCAAAGAGAAAAAGAAAAGAAGGGTCATCCCAATCTGGTGGAAACTTTCGGGCGTTGCTGCAGTGCTGCTCATTGGGTTTGCCTTGTCGGATGGTTATTTAAGCCATCGTTCCAAAAACAACAACGACATTGTTGTACGCGATAACGCCAATGAGAACGACGCAAATTCCAATCCGAATGACCCGGCTAAGGAATCGAATCGCATTGAAAATCCGGAAACCAAACATACTGCAGTGGCAACAGCCCAAAATCCAAGAGATTCTGAGGCTAGCCCGGCCACCCAAATAAACTCCGAAAATCCTGCTAATTCCGATATTGTAGCAACGGAGAGTACCTCCGAAAAAGATAAAATAAATAGTCCTGGAAAAAATAACTCAATCCAGAAGCAACCAAAATCCAATCCCAGCGTCTATCAAAAAGAACAGCAGTTGGTCGTGAACGACAAGGCGACAAAAATCCGCAACGGCGAAACAACGGCTGGCAAAAATCAGACTATTAATCGCCAACCAAAATCGGGAAAATATCCGGCAGAAAATAGTCAAATCGCCGTCAACGAGCCAAAACACAGCAATAAACCCGGCCATTTAAAAGCAGTACAAACCACCGATAGCGAACATTCGGTTCAAATCGGAAGAGCAAATCAAAAACCAAAAGCCGAATCCTTGACGCCAAACGACAATGATTCGAAGATTGCCAACCAAAACAGGGGCACGAAAACGCAGCCTGGCGAAAACCAAAGCTCGCAATCGGCCGTAAATAACAAAAAGACAGACCCGATCCTTGACATACCGCAAAGCCAAGTGGCCCAAAGCGAAAACAAAAAACCTGTGCAGCCACAGGAAAAAAAATTAGACTCAACGGCTATTGCTAACGTTGAACCTAATGCGCTGGAGAAATTGTTAAATGAAAAAGAAAACAATTTGGTTACCAAAGAACCTCATATAAATAGGTGGCAAATCACGTCTAGTGTTGCCCCTATTTATTTTGGTTCAACTTCTAACGGCTCACCGATTGATTCCTCGTTCGCGGGCAACTCCAAATCCTACAAAACCAATATGAGTGTGCGTTTGGGCGTGAATTATGCGGTCAGTAAAAAACTCACGATCCGAGCCGGTGTGAGCCAGGTCACGCTCGATTACAATACCAACGATGTCATGGTATACGCCGGAATGCAGCGCAACAAACTGGGCAACGTAGATACCAACGGCCAAAACCAGTTCTTGCATTTTGCGCGCAAATCTGCGGCTTCTAAGACTGCCGCTGTTGCAGGCACTTCGTCTATTGCCACAAATCTTGCGACAGATCAGTTTGCCAGTGAGCTCAACCAACGTATGGGTTATCTCGAAGTACCTATTGAGCTTTCGTATGCCATCGTAGATAAAAAATTCGGGATCAATGTGATTGGCGGCGTAAGTACTTTGTTTCTGAATGAAAATAAAATAACCGTAGTCTCGGACGGGCTCATCACCAATCTGGGCGAGGCCAACAACCTCAACAAAACCCATTTCTCCACCAACGTGGGATTGGGCATGAGGTACCGATTTTACAAGGCATTCCAGGCCAATTTTGAGCCGATGTTCAAGTACCAGATCAATACCTTCACCAAAGGCGACGGGAATTTCAAACCTTATTTCCTAGGCTTGTACACCGGCGTCAGCTATAGTTTTTGAGTGTGTTTGTTGGGGTTATATTTAGGTGTTATCGATCCTCACCTTTTGGGCGATAACGGAAAAGAGCACTTTAGCGGGTGCTCTTTTTTTTATTTCTGAAACGCCAGCAATTGATTGTAGATGATACCGCGCGTTTGTTCTTTGAGTGCCTTAATGTCTTTCTTGTCCTCCACCTCCATGCCTTTAGTTTCAATGATTTGGTGCACTTTGACACGCATGATTCCGGGACTTCCGCTTAAAAAAGTATATGAAAACCGTTCCTTGTTGTCGGCAAAAGTCATGGGCACTATGGGCAATTCGTGCTCAATGGCCAAACGAAAAGCGCCGTCCTTGAACTCATCGAGCAAGACCGATTCGTCATCGGGCACGCCGCCTTCGGGGAAAATACAAATGCTAAGGCCTTGGTCGATGCGTTTTTGCGCGCGATTAAACACTTCCATACGGCTTTTGGCGCTCGAGCGATCCACCAAAATACACGTTCTTTTGTAGAAAAAACCAAACAAAGGGATCTTCACGAGTTCCTTTTTCCCAACAAACACGAACGGATGCCGCTCTACAGCTAGCATCAGCATGATGTCGGCCATCGAAGTGTGGTTGGCCACAAACATATAGCTTTTCTTAGGGTCGAGCGTTTCTTCACGATCCACCTCATAGTAAAATCCGCAGGTAAACAGGATGAATTTGGCCCAAATGCGTGCCATCACAAAAAAGTACGGATACCATGCTTCCTTAAGGATAGAAATAACTAAAAACGGGAGCATGGCCAGGATCGGGATAGCCATCATCAGGTAAAACCACACGCGCCAAACCACCCAAAAGATAATCTTGAAAATTCTCATGTCCCAAAAATACACAAACCCAACCGATTTTGGCCAAAAGAATTGGTTAAGAAAAAGTAGGGCGTGCCACCGGCTTCGTGCCTCGCCGCTGTCGCGCTGTACGCTTTAAATCCACGACGCTCCGTTACACTCCTTGATGCGGGAATCCAAGACCAGTAATGTTTCGTGTTGATTTCCCAACACTCCATCTGGCTCCATGCTAAAACAGTCCACTGGACTGTTTTTTGACGCATGGCCCTCATCGCTCACGCGGGCATCCAAGACCAATCCTGTTTTAGGTCAATTTCCCAATGCTCCATCTGACTCCGTGCTAAAATGGTTTACGGAGCTATTTTTTGACGCATGGCCTCAACGTTCATGTCGGTATTCATATCAGAAAACGTTCTGGATTAATTTCAAAGCATCGGGTCTTCAATTTAACAAAACATGCAGAATTCCTGCATTTCAAAATCAACAAAATTTTTGTAGGGATGCAGCCACCCCTTCCCTGAAGGTAAAATACCATTTTTTCGATTACCCGCCTTGTTGAAAAACTGCACCAAATGTTAAACTTCGTTGTCTTGCTCTTTTCAATCTCCAGCATAAAACCGCGATAGGCCAATGCGTGGGAATCCCGCAACACCATTTCAAAAAAAGTTTCAAAATGTTCCAAAATCTTTGCGAACTTTGCCGCTTATAAAAACAAGCCATGTCAAAAATCTTAACCGGAATCCAAAGCACAGGAACACCGCACCTCGGCAACCTTTTGGGGGCGATTATTCCAGCCATCGAACTGTCGAACAAACCAGAAAACGAATCCTTTCTTTTCATCGCCGATTTGCATTCGGTGACCCAGATTAAAAACGGTGATTTGCTGCGTATGAACACCTACAGTACCGCGGCAACCTGGCTCGCTTTTGGGCTCGACATTGACAAGGTGGTTTTTTACCGCCAATCAGACGTGCCACAAACCGCAGAATTGTCGTGGTATCTGAGTTGTTTCTTTCCGTTCCAACGGCTTACTTTGGCGCACTCTTTCAAGGACAAAGCCGACCGCCTCGACGATGTGAACGCAGGTTTGTTTGGCTACCCGATGCTTATGGCCGCCGACATCTTATTGTATGACGCCGAATTCGTCCCTGTGGGCAAAGACCAACTGCAACATATCGAAATCACGCGCGACGTGGCTTCGCGGTTCAACCACCAAATGGGCGAAACCTTTGTACTTCCCGAGCCTTTCACGCACGAGGAAACCAAACTCGTTCCCGGCACAAACGGTGGTAAGATGAGCAAATCGGCCAACAACATCATCAATATTTTCCTCGATGACAAGGCGCTGCGCAAACAGGTCATGTCTATAGAAACCGACAGCACACCACTCGAAGAACCAAAAAACCCCGAAACCTGTAAAATTTTCGCCATCTACAAACTACTCGCCGATGCACCGCAGATTGCCGCAATGACAGAAAATTATAAAAACGTCAATCGCGATTTCGGTTATGGCCACGCCAAACAGGCATTGTTTGAACTCATCGTCGAGAAATTCAAGACCGAACGCGAAAAGTACAATTACTATATGGCTAACCTCTCAGAAGTTGATAAGGCCTTATTTGCCGGTGCAGAAAAAGCACGTGCGATTGCGAACGGCGTCCTGGCCAGGGTTCGCACCAAGCTTGGTTTCGAGAATCGTTAGATTGCCTCAAACAACTTTCCTGGTAACGGCCGCACAACGCCTTTAAGTTCCATGTTGAGCAATAATGGCGCGGTTTTAAATATGGGCAAGCCGCAGCCAATGGCGATGCTGTCGAGCAATTCTTTTCCGTTTTGTGCTAGAAAATCATACACTTTTTGCTCGTCTTCTTCGAGCGAGACAAACAGTTGTTTTTGTATGGGTTGGCCCGAAGGTATTAAATCCCAGTTCAGGTGGTATACCAGATCGGCAGCGCTGGTGAGCAACTGTGCGCGTTGGGTCTTGATCAGGTTGTTGCATCCCTGGCTGTAAATATCTGAAACCCTTCCTGGCACCGCAAAAACCTCGCGGTCGTAATCCCTGGCCATGTTTGCCGTAATCAGAGAGCCGCCTTTATCGGCCGATTCGATGACGACAGTAGCTTCTGAAATTCCGGCAACAACGCGGTTGCGTCGTACAAAATGCATTTTGTCGGTCACCGAGGAACTCCAGAACTCGGTCATGAAACCGCCGTTTTCCTTAATGCGATTGACAAACTTCTGGTGCGATTTGGGATAAATCTGGTTGAGTCCTTGCGCCACTACGGCTATGGTTTGCAAGTTGTTTTCTATCGCAGCCTGGTGCGCCACGATGTCAACGCCGTAGGCAAATCCGCTCACGATGATCGGGTCGAGCGGCGCGAGGTCGGCAATGAGTTTTTTGCAAGCTTCGGCTCCGTGCGGCGTGACCTGTCTTGTACCGACGACGCTAATAATCTTTCGGTTTTTGAGGTTGATGTTTCCCGATGAGAACAACAAAACCGGCCCGTCTATACAGTGCTTTAGGCGTTCGGGATAATCGGCTTCGCCAAAATAAGAGACTTCGATAGGATTGTTTTCTATAAACCGCAATTCGGCTTCGGCTTTCTCAAAAACAGTCTTATCTTTGAGCGCCGCAACCAGCACCGATCCGATACCGATGGCTTGCAGTTCCCGGCCCTTGATTTTGAAAATAGACGAGGCTTCAGGGTAATGGTTGAGCAGTTTTTTGGCGGTGATGTCTCCAATTCCTTCTACCTGCAACAAGGCTAAAACATAAAATAAATCTTCGTGGCGCATACTAAATAATTGAACCTGAAAAGTATAAATTTTTTGGATTGATTGTTAATAAAAATTGTGAATAAAATTTTGAAACCGTGCCTCAATGTATAACTTTGTTTCTATGAAGATTGAACAATACATTTCGCAACTTTTATACAGACACCAATGTGTAACGGTTCCGGGCTTTGGTGCTTTTTTGACTGAAATCCAGTCGGCGCATTTGCATGAAAGCACCAATTCATTTTACCCTCCCAAGAAAGTAATTTCTTTCAATTCCCATCTAAAAAACAATGACGGGTTATTGGCCAACCATATCGCACAGATTGAAAAAACCGATTACGAAACCTCGGTGGCCGCAATAGAAAGTGAAGTGATTATCTGGAACAGCATCCTTCAGGTCAATGAGCGTTTTACACTCAAAAACATTGGTGAGTTGTATCTCAATGCTGAGAAGAACATAGTTTTTACACCTTCAGAAAACATCAATTACCTCAAGGAATCTTTTGGGCTCAATTCATTCGTTTCGCCAGCCGTGAAACGGGAAGCGTATAAAGAAGTCATTGAATACATCCAAAAAGAAGAGCCTGCCGCACTCGAGTCGACCCCAACAGAAACCATTGCGTTTGTCCCTACAGAAACCGCACACGAAGTAAGAACAACAAGGCCTTACCTCAAATACGCTGCGATTTTCATCCTGGCTCTGACCGCGACAGGAAGCATCGGTTTCAAATTGTTCCAGGATCATGTACAAACCCAAACACTCATCGTTGAAGAGCAGGTGCAAAAACAGGTGCAAAGCAAAATCCAGGAGGCTACTTTTATGATCGAAAGCCCGATGCCTTCGGTAACGCTCACAGTAAAAGAAGAAAAATTACCCTACCATATTGTTGCCGGTGCATTCCGAGACGAGGAAAATGCAGAAAAAGTCTTCACCGACCTTTTGGCCAACGGCTTCAAAGCCCGTAGGATTGCGCCAAACCGCCACGGTCTGTTCCCGGTACTTTACGGCAGTTTTGCCACCAAAGCCGGCGCCAAGCAAGCACTTGAAGAAATCCACAAAATCAACCCGGATGCTTGGCTCATGACCCGCGAACTGTAAAAATTAAATCCCGCTCATCGCGGGATTTTTTATGAACTGGAGTATCTTTGCCATCGAGGCCGGCGGCCCAATAATCTAAGCTTAAAAAGATGCATCCAAAATCTCCTTCAGAATCCTTAACGGTACTTACCGATTTGGTCTTACCCAGCGAAACCAACCCACTCAACAACCTCTTTGGCGGCGAATTGCTCGCGCGTATGGATCGTGCGGCCAGTATCTCGGCACGCAGGCATTCCAGGAGAATAACGGTGACGGCCTCGGTGAACCATGTGGCTTTTAATAGATCTATCCCGCTGGGAAGTGTCGTGACCATTGAAGCCAAAATTTCGCGCGCGTTTAAAAGCTCTATGGAAATCTTTATCGATGTTTGGGTAGAAGACCGCGAATCCGGGTTGCGCGCCAAGGCCAACGAAGCCATTTATACATTTGTGGCCGTGGATGAAATGGGAAGGCCGGTTGAAGTGCCGCCTGTGGTTCCCGAAACCGAACTCGAAAAAGAACGATTTGATGCGGCATTGCGCAGAAAGCAACTCAGTTTGGTTTTGGCCGGAAAAATGAAACCCGATGAGGCGACCGAATTAAAAGCTTTATTCCTGTAGCTTCGAGCAGAGCGCCAGCTGCGTAAGCGGTTGCAGCGGCAGCCTTTGGCTTTTGGGCCAAAGCTATAGCGGAAGACGCGACCCGCAGGGTTACGCCCGAAAAAAAAATAGAAGAAAGACTGCTGTGCTGCAAGAAAAAAAGACTTTTAGAATTCTCTTTATCTTGCAACGCAGTGGTCTTTTTTCTTACATATTAAACAACCACGCCGCCGGATTGTTATAAGTCGTATTCTGCGAAATGGTAAACTTCAACACCGTTTTCCCCGAATCGCCGTTGGTACGGATGCGACCAATGACTTCCTTCATCGAAACCTTGTCGCCCTTGCTTACGTTGACACTGCTCAGGTTTTGGTACACCGTGAAATAATCCCCGTGTTGGATCATCACCGCCTTGTTCACCGGCGACAACACCATCACGCTGATGACTTCTCCGCCAAAAACGGCACGAGCATCAGCGCCTTGATCGGTGGTGATTTCGACACCCGAATTGTGAACCACGAGCGATTTGTATACCGGATGCGGTTGGTCTCCGTAAGGCAACGACACAAAACCTTTCTCTACCGGCCACGGCAATTTTCCTTTGTTGGCGCGGAAATTATTGGCAACCACCTGGCCTTCGGGGGTGAGTACAATCTTGGTAGACGTTTCGGTGGCTTTGGTCTCGGCTGCAGTAGTTGTTTTTGGATTGGCTTTGGCTTTGGCGGCTGCCGTTTTCTTGTTGGCTGCGACAATTGCGGCGCGGATGAGTTTTTCAATCTGCGCGTCAATATTGCGCGTTTCCTGTTGCTTTTTCTTGATTTCGGCGGTGATTTGCTTTTTGTCTTTTTTGATGGCTTTGGCAATCTCCTGCTGGACAGATTTTTCTTTTTCTAGTTCTTGCTTTTCCTGCTGATTTTCCTTGAGCAGTTGCTCTTTCTCTGTTTTCTGTACCGCTATTTTTTCGTTGTAGGACAACAGGTCATACGATTTTTGTTTGATTTCCTCGCCTTGCGTCTTCCTGAAACTGGCATATTGTTTCATGTACTGCGCTCGTTTGTAGGCCTGAAGGAAGTTTTTAGACGACAGCAGGAACATGGCCCGGCTTTGCTCTGAGCGGCTTTTGTAGGATTTGAGGATCATCTCGGCATAGTCTTCCTTGAGGATTTCTAATTCCTTTTTGAGCCGGTTGATATTGACCTGATTGATGTACATATCATTGTTGAGTACCTTGGTCTGCTTTTCTGTGGTATTGATGAGTTTTTGCTTGAGCTGGATTTTTTCTGTCTGCAACTGCAATTGGGTCTTTACCGTTTTCTCTTTGTCCCTGACCTCGTCAAGCATGCGTTCTTTCTCCTGGATTTCACGTAAAATCTGGGCTTTGCGCTGCTCGAGCTTTTCTTTCTGCGAAGGTTGTCCCCACGCAAGCGATGTGATCAATACAAACAACAGGGCTAAAAAATGTTTTGGCATAGGGTTTTGTTTATACAAGCTAGTCGTTAATATAAATTCTCTGGTAACCTTCGGGCACACTGTACGGAAAAGTCATGGGCTCATTGAAGGCGGCACTATTGTATTGGATGCTGATGTTGGTTTTGGCGTCTTTGTCAAGTGCTTCAATCAACAATTCGGTGGGTAGTGTCATTTGCGGGTAATCGGTGTAATTGGGATAGGCAATCTGCACGCTTCTTTGCTGGCTCTGCTGTTGGATGTTCTCGCGTTTGAGCAGGAACTTTGCGCCTTCAAAGAAAAAATCCTTGCTGGTATTGCCGTTTGACGCCGAAAGTTTGTAATACGGATCTTCTATCGCGGCTGTGTAATTGTCCTTTGTTAAGTCGTCGAGTGCCAAACCGGTGAGCATGTTCTGTAGCTTTTGGAAATCGAGGGTGGTGCCGAGCCATTGACTTAAAGTATCATAACTGCCCTCAAAAAATTTACCGTTGATCTTCTCGTAATATTTCACTTCGGTGGGTGTAATCAATGCCTTGGCCATGGTTATGCCCAGAAAGCGGATGCTGACTAAAATCATTTCGTCTTTCTTGATTTTAATTTCGGCGGTGACATTCTGTGTTTGTTTGGCGTCTTCATAGCGCGCGCTCGCCTTGATGTAAATCGTAGAAAAATCCTTTTTGTTGGCATAGTGGCCCTGGATGATTTTCGACGCTTCCATTTTTTTGTCCGCGCCGGCTTCGGCCAGAACCGCCTTAGACTTGCAAGAGGCCAAAGCAACCAACAAAACTACCGCTACATATCTTTTCATTATTTTTTACTTTTTAGTAATTTCTCGGCTTTTGAGAAATATTGCTCTTTCTTTTTCATGTCGCCAAGTCCGTTGTAGGCTTCGCCGAGTTGGATATTGAAATTGATTTCGGTGGCTGCGTCATCCACCACATAATCCAATCCGGCTTCGAGCAAATCCTTGGCTTTCTTGAAATTCTTGAGCTGGTTATTGGCCAATCCCGAATAGTAATAAAACTGTGGCTGCAACGGATAAGTTTCTGCCAAGGTTTCTGCCTTTTTTGCAAGCGTGGCAAAATCGGTTTTCTCGGTGTAGGCCTGCAACAGCAGCAATTGGGTTTCTAAGTCATCGGGATACGAGCGCAAATGCATTTCGTAATAGCGGATGGTTTTGTCCCAGTTTTTCTTGGTGTGAAAAAATTTCCCAATCTCTTTGGCCACCTGAACCTCATGGTCGTTGTCAAAATAGCCGATGGCTTTTTCAAGATCCTTGTCGTACTCGGGCTTGTCCTTTACAAAAATCAGGAATTCGTTTAAGATGCGGTGTTTGATCTTACTGTCTATTTTACTGCTGGCCAACACCAAGTTCATTGCCTTGATGGTGTTTGGACCGTCGCCGTTATTGAGATGGTGCTTGAACAGGCTTACTTGTGCCCAGTCTGAATTGGGAATTTCCCGCTCTAAAGCTTTGGCCACTTCGGTTGCCTTATCTTCCTGGTTGCTTTCAGAATACAGGAAAATCAGCGCCACATAGTTGGACTCTTCTTTTGGGTATTTTTTGATTTGTGCGATTAGATTTTCCTTTTCGGCGCCTTGGTATTTGGAATCGCGCAAAATCTGCATCTTATAATTCTCGCGCATGTCTGACTTTCCCACATTGTCGTTGAGTTTGTTGATGAGCGCCAAAGCCTTGTCAAACTGCTGGGTATTCATGTACAGCGACACCAGATCTTCCTCGTAGTCTTTCTTGAATTCAACGAGTTTGGTGACAATCACGATGGCCTGGCTCCAATCCTTGGTTTCGTAGCATACATCGTAAAGTCCCACCCAAAACCACTTGTTCTTGGGATCGATCTTGGTGGCCTTCTCAAAATTGTCGTAAGCATCCTTGTACTTTTTCTGGGCAAGGTAATTTTTGCCGAGCTCAAAGAAAATCGTGGCATTATTGGGTTGCATCTTAAGGCATTTCTCGAGCGCCACCACAGCCTTGTCGTAATTTTCAATCCCTTTCTGCGTGAGCGATTCATAGAACAAATTCTGGAATTCATCGTTGGCAAGCGCAATATCTTCGGGATTGGTTTGCGCGGCAACAGAAGCGGCACCAAGCAGCAAAGTAGCGATCGATATCAGGAATGTTCTTTTCATAACTATTAAACGCAGGGATGCTGTCTAAATTACTCCAACGTAGAATAATCGCCAATACTCACGCTGGTAAACTGCCCGTTGTAATTCACGTGGCTGCCTATCATGGCGTTGTCGAGCGAAGCATTTTTGATATGCGAATGGTTCTGTATCAAACTGTTTTTGATGGTGGTATCGATGACGTGACAGCCTTTGCCAAGCGACACATTCGGGCCAACGGTGGCATTGACCAAAATTACGTCCGGGCCGATATAACAAGGCGGGATGATGGTTGCGTTCTCGAGTTTTACATCGTAATCTACCAAATGCTCGCCGTCGTTGTGTAAAAAGCCGAGCATGCGCGAATTGGTCTCTACCGTCACGTTTTTGTTGCCGCAATCCATCCATTCATCGACTTTTCCGGGAACGAATTTGAGGCCTTTGACTTTCATATTCTCGAGACCGTCGGTAAGCTGGTATTCGCCGCCTTTCACGACGTTGTTGTCTAAGAGATATTGCAATTCGTCGCGAAGCGTCTCGCCCGATTTGAAATAATAGATACCGATGATGGCCAAATCAGAAACAAAATCCTTTGGCTTTTCAACGAAATCCACAATCTGGTTGTTTTCATTGAGTTGGACCACACCAAATGCGCTTGGATCTTCTACCTGTTTTACCCAAATTACGCTGTCTGCCGACGTGTCTAAGGTAAAATCGGCGCGGAACAAGGTATCGGCATAGGCCACAACGATAGGCCCTGACATGGACTCCTTGGCGCACATGATGGCGTGCGCGGTTCCGAGTGCCTGGTTTTGGTAATAGATGGTTCCTTTGGATCCCAGCTTTTCTGCAATCGCGATCAGGTCTTTCTCAACCTGTACGCCAAAATCCTCGTGGATGATAAACGCAATTTCTTCAATTTCCTGGTTGATGACATTGGCTATATCTTCTACCAAACGGTGAACGATAGGCTTTCCGGCAATAGGGATTAGCGGTTTTGGAACAGTTAAGGTATGGGGTCTGAGGCGCGAACCGCGTCCGGCCATTGGTACGATTATTTTCATTTCTTTAATGGTGAATGGTGAATGGTGAATGGTGAATGGCGGCGCGACGGCTCACAATTCATCAATCGTATTCAACCGGATTACTACTTTTTAAATATACTTACAAAGATTGCAATTAGTTAATTCTTTTCAATTACGGCTTTTGACAACTTATTATCAGGTTTTGAACATTGTTTATAGACAAACTGTGCATTCAACATTCAACATTATTTAACTCCTGTTGAGCCAAATCCACCTTCGCCACGCGAAGTTTCGGATAGAACATCAACCGAAATCCATTCGGCGCGCTCGTGTTTAGCGATGACAAGCTGGGCGATGCGTTCGCCGTTTTCTACCACGAAAGGTTCATTGGATAAATTTACTAAAATAACCCCGATTTCGCCGCGGTAATCGGCATCTACGGTGCCCGGTGAATTGAGCACGGTAATGCCTTTTTTGGCTGCGAGTCCGCTGCGTGGGCGTACTTGCGCTTCATAGCCGATGGGCAGTTCAATGAACAAACCCGTTTTGACGATTGCGCGTTCAAGCGGATTGAGTATGATGGATTCTGATAAATTCGCGCGCAAATCCATTCCGGCAGACGCGATGGTTTCGTAATTGGGCAAGTCGTGCTGTGACTTGTTGATGATTTTGATTGTGGTGTTTGGCATGGTGTTTCTTTTATGGTGGAAGCCCTAGCCCCGATTGCAGCGGCTATCCTTTTGCGGAGTTTACGCAGCAAAAGATAGTAGCGGAAAGCGGGACTCAGCTCCCTTTTCTTTTTATGATTCTTAGTAAAGTTTCTTTTTCGTTATGGTAAATGAAATACAGGTAAACGAGCAGCAGCGCAATGCCGACGTAATAATTCTCGCGGAAATAGTAGAACGACACGCCCGAAAAAACAATCGAAATGGCAAGATAACCGCCAATCCTGTTGATGTCATACGGAATCGGGTATTGGTTGCGACCCAGAAAATACGAAAGCAACATCATACTACCGTACGCGGCAATCGTGGCAATCGCCGAACCCATATAGCTGTATTCTGGGATGAGTAAAAAATTGAGCGCCAAGGTTACAATCGCGCCGAAAATAGAAATCCACGCGCCTATGTAGGTTTTGTCTATGAGTTTGTACCAAACAGATAAGTTGGTGTAAATGCCCAGAAAAAAATTGGCCAGGATAATCAGCGGCACCACTTTCATGGCCACCCAATAAGACGCGTCGCGGATCATGAGCATTTTGAACAAATCGGCAAAGACAATGACGGCGAGCATGATAAAGGACCCAAAAATCACGAAATATTTGGTGACGGTGGCGTAGGTTTGCGTGGCATTTTCCTTGTTGGCGTGGCTAAAGAAAAAGGGCTCGATGCCTAGTGTGTACGCGGTCCTGAACAACACCATAAACAATCCGAGTTTGTAACAGGCCGAATAAACGCCCACTTCAGAATCGGCGATGTTCTCAGGCAACAATTTGCCCAAAAGAATCTTATCGAATTGTTCGTTGATGGCAAATGCGATTCCGGCCACAAGGATGGGAAGGCCGTAGCGCAGCATGCGTTTCCAGAGGTCGGTATCGATTTTCCAGTTGACGTGCAGGTAATCGGGCGATAAAACCAAAAAGGTAAGCAGGCTGGCGATAATGTTGGAAATGAAAATATAACCGACCTGGAAATCGGGCACATAGAGGAATCCGAAAAAGCTACTGTTGGCGGCGAGTTTGGGCAGGAAAACCAGCAAGAAAATATTGAGCAACAGGTTAACGGTGACGTTCCCAATCTTGATGATCGCATAGCGGATGGGCCGTTGTGTGGCGCGCAGTTTGGAAAACGGAATAATCACGAGGGCATCGAGAGCGAGAATCCAGATGGTGTAAGTGACATACTGCACATCGATTTGAGAATAATGGGCAAGCGTATTTCTGAAAACCAGCGCAAGGCCGAGAAACACTATGGAGGTCCAGCAGATAGAAACCATGGCGGTTTCAACGACATTTTTCTTATCGGTTTCTTTGTTGTAGAACCTAAAAAAGGCCGTTTCCATGCCGTAAGCCAAAATCACGTTGAAGAAAATCATCCAGGAGAAAATCACGGTGACTTTCCCGTATTCTTCTATGGGAAGCAAGCCGGTGTAAAGCGGTACAAGGAAAAAACTTACCATACGCGGAAACACCGTGGCCAGGCCATAGATGGCGGTTTGCTTGAATAGGTTTTTGTAAAGACTCAACAGTGGTGATTTTGGACAAAAGTAGTTATTTCTTGGGTAATAGTTGCGCAAAGAAGCGCGAAGAAGACATGAGGAGGCGTGAAAAACAAGACAAAAACCGTTTGAAGGTAAATTTGAAGAACAAACACAGATTTCACAGATTCCCACAGATTTTATTTGTGAGAATCTGTGAAATCTGTGTTACAAAAACTTTGTGCATCTTTACGTTAAATTCGCGAACCTTCGCGCAATAGTCCAATCTATGTTGAAAAAAAACTATAACCTATTTGCTCTGCTTTTTTCGGCGGTCGTGTTCTCGCAATCGATGCCGGTCACCAAAAAAACACCTACCGTGGTTTCGCGCCACAACATTTCGTTTACCGATGATTACGCCTGGCTCGAAGCGATGGAATCGGAGTCGGTAATCAACTGGCGCAATGCACAGAATGAATTTACCAACCTGCATTTGGAGGAGGTGAAAAAGAAATGGTCGTCGGCTTTTAAGATCAAGGAATACGACCATTACTCGTCGAATGCCATGCCAAAGAAGCTGGGGAAATATTATTACCTGAGGCTGTATCGCGACAAAAACAAGGCGGTTTCACTGTTTTACAAGGAAAAACTCAACGACTATTCTATAGAATTGGCCAATCCGTTTAAGATCTACAAGGATGAACGGGCGCGGCTTGTGGGTTACAAACCATCGACCAACTCAATGTTTGTTGCGGTAGAGTTCAACAAAACAGGCGGTGACAAGTCTGAAATGCGCTTTGTAAACATAAGCACGAAAAACCTGCTGGACGACACGCTTTTGAACGTCAACTCTAGTGCCGAATGGTTTGGCGATGAAGGTGTTTTTTACAAGCGCAACCTTAACCTGCGCACCTTTGAGAAAGATTCGACCTCGCAGTTGTTTTATCACAAAATCGGGACACCGCAAACCGACGATACTTTGGTACTCGACGCTACTGCTTCTGGAAACTCATTTGGATTTAAGGTTTGGGGCAATAAGCTGATTTTGATTGAGTCTGACAAAGACCAAGATTCTAAAAATTACTACCAGGCGACTTTGGGCAACACCAAAATTGTTTTGGAAAAATTTCTCGAAGATCGCGACTCTAATTTCAAGTTACTCAATTACAGGGACGGACGCGTTTACTTTTCTACCAAGGCGTTCGATTGGGGCGAAGTGCGCAGTTTTGATATCAATAACCCAAAAGATGAAAAGGTGGTCGTGCCTCAGATTTATACGCATCTGTTAACCAATTCTGGCTTTTACGGCGACTACCTGGTCTGTGAGTACAAGGTGCTCGGGAAAAACTACCTTATTGTTTATGACAAAAATGGCGGTTTTGTACGGCGCTTTGACGTGCCCTATAGCATGGATTTTCGCGTGAATTTTTACAATCCAGAAACCAAGAACCTGTTCGTTACGTTTTATTCGTATACGATCCCTTATTTGAATTATACACTCAACATTGAAACCGGGCAAAGCAATCCGTATTTCAATGATTTCCTGCCACCAATGCCTACGTTGTTCCCATTCGATCATTTTGTAACCACGGCGGTCACCTATAAAAGCCGCGACGGTGAAGATGTTCCGATTACCATTGTCTACAAAAAGGGACTGTCACTCGATGGCAACAACCCTACCTTGCTTACGGCTTACGGCGGTTATGGGGTGGTGAATGGCCCGAATTACAACCCGGCTTTGTTGTATTTCCTTGAAAAAGGCGGTGTCTTTGCTTTTGCCCATGTGCGTGGCGGAGGCGAAAAAGGCCGCAAATGGCAAAAGGCAGGTCAGGGAATCAACAAGCCCAATACGTTTAATGATTTTATTGACGCAGCCGAATTCCTGATTGCCCAGAAATACACTTCGCCGCAAAAACTCGGCATTACCGGTGGCTCGCACGGCGGATTGGTTGTAGGTGTTGCCATGACCAAACGTCCCGATTTGTTTAAGGTGGTCATCCAAAAAATGGGTGTTTTTGATATGGCTCAAACCGGAAAATTTACCTATGGCGAGAAAAACTACTATGAATACGGCAATCCAGAAATCGAGAAAGAGTATGAATCGTTGCTGGGCTATTCGCCTTTCAATAACATAAAAGACGACGTGAATTATCCAACGACACTTATCATCACTTCTGAAAACGATGACCGCGTTGCGCCGGCACATTCTTATAAATTTGCGGCAAAACTGCAGAACCGCACTGCGCAGAAAAATCCGATTTACTTAAAAACACTCCAGCATTCGGGACATTCGGGCAGTACCGGCCGATACGCGGATAGCATTAATGAAGAAGCCGATTTTTATAATTTCTTGTTGTATCACTTAAACGAGTGACGTTTCGCAAAGAGACGCGAAGCAGTGCGAAAATAGAAAACAAACACGAATGGCAAGAATTTGCAAGAATTTCTATCTAATGACTTCGTGCAAATTCGTGCCAATAAAAAAACCTACGAGAATTTTTACGTCTGCATGGAGCGTCTTCGCGTGACAGCATAAAAAAAGCCGGCTAACACCGGCTTCTCTATTTGAATCAATAATATACTTCCTCTTAGCATTCGAAAAAATAAATCTTTCTTATCCTTTCAACGCTTCGGCTCCACCTACAATCTCGAGGATTTCGTTGGTAATGGCTGCCTGGCGTGCTTTGTTATAAGTCAATTTGAGTTGGTTGCGCAACTCGGTGGCGTTGTCTGTCGCTTTGTGCATGGCCGTCATACGTGCACCGTGCTCAGAAGCATACGAATCGCGAATGGCTTTGTACAACTGCGTTTTGAGCATCTTGGGTATCAAGGTCAAAACGATTTCCTCTTTAGATGGCTCAAAGATGTAGTCGCCCGCATTGTTTGCATTCTCCGAAACGATTGGTGCCAATGGCAGGAACTGTTCTGCCTGTACGATTTGCGTCGCCGCGTTTTTGAACTGATTGTATACCAATACAATCTTGTCGAATTTGTTGGTTACGAAAAGTTCAATAAGTTCATCGGCAATTGCTGCAACGTTGTCAAAGGTAAGGTTGTCAAAAATCGCATTGTTGTTAGAGATTACCGTATTTGCTTTGCGGATCACATCATTTCCTTTTTTTCCGATGGTGATGAAATCTACTTGTTTGCCGGCATACTCCTGCTCTGCGAGGTTTTTGGCTTCTTTGATTACATTTGAGTTGAAAGCACCTGCCAATCCACGGTTAGAAGTGATAGCTACTACCAATACCCTTTTCACTTCGCGTTGCGTGGTGAACTCGCCTCCGGCATCGCCGTCTAGGGTCGCAGAAAGGTTTTGCAACAATTCGGTTAATTTTTCGGCATAAGGCCGCATCGCTGTGATCGCATCCTGTGCTTTCTTGAGCTTTGCCGCAGAAACCATTTTCATCGCAGAAGTAATCTGCATCGTCGATGAAACGGAGGTAATTCTGTTACGGATTTCCTTTAAGTTTGCCATTTCTTTTGGGTTCAGGGCGCACGGTTCAGGGTTAAAGGTGAGGGCGAAACCCTTGAACCTTGTACCCTGAACCTTGTACCTATTTAGTTATATTTTGCTGAAATTTCTTTCGCCGCATTCTCAATTACATCGGTGATTTTGTCATCGAGTTTACCGGCTTTCAAAGCGTCAAGCGTGTCTCTGTGTTTGTTGTTGAGGTATTCCAGGAAGTCTTTCTCGAATTCCTTTACTTTCTCAACAGGAACGTTTCTGAGTAGGTTTTTAGAACCTGCGTAGATAATTGCCACCTGGTCTTCTACCGTAAATGGTGAATTCAATCCTTGCTTAAGGATTTCTACGTTTCTTTTTCCTTTTTCGATTACGTTTAAGGTAACTGCGTCGAGATCCGATCCGAATTTTGCGAAAGCCTCCAATTCACGGAACTGTGCCTGATCTAGTTTGAGTGTTCCCGCCACTTTCTTCATCGACTTGATCTGTGCATTTCCTCCTACACGAGATACCGAAATACCTACGTTGATCGCCGGACGAACCCCAGAGTTGAACAAGTCAGACTCCAAGAAAATCTGTCCGTCAGTAATCGAGATTACGTTGGTTGGGATATAGGCAGATACGTCACCCGCTTGGGTTTCGATGATTGGCAATGCCGTGAGAGATCCACCTCCTTTTACGATTGGCTTCAAATTCTCAGGCAAATCGTTCATGTTCTTAGCAATCTCGTCGTTGTTGATTACCTTACAGGCGCGCTCTAACAAACGGCTGTGGAGGTAGAAAACGTCTCCAGGATAAGCCTCACGACCCGGTGGACGACGAAGCAAAAGTGACACCTCACGGTAAGCTACCGCTTGTTTTGATAAATCATCATAAACGATGAGTGCCGGACGACCTGTATCACGGAAATATTCTCCGATAGCAGCACCTGCCATTGGAGCATAAACCTGCATCGGAGCTGGGTCAGAAGCATTGGCTGCCACAATCACGGTGTAGGCCATGGCGCCTTTTTCTTCTAGTGTTTTAGCGATTCCGGCTACCGTCGAAGCCTTTTGTCCGATGGCAACATATATACAGAATACAGGCACGCCTGCATCGTAGAATTCTTTTTGGTTGAGGATGGTATCGAGACAAACGGTAGACTTACCGGTTTGACGGTCACCAATCACTAGCTCACGCTGGCCACGTCCTACCGGAATCATCGCATCGACAGCTTTTACACCGGTTTGCAATGGCTCGGTAACCGGCTGACGGAAAATAACTCCCGGCGCCTTTCTCTCGAGTGGCATTTCGTAAAGTGTACCGCCGATTGGTCCTTTCCCGTCGATTGGGAAACCAAGCGTGTTCACTACACGTCCTACCATTTCTTCACCTACTTTTAACGAAGCAATACGTTGTGTTCTTTTGGCAGTAGAACCTTCTTTGATTCCGGTTGATGGCCCTAAAAGTACCACACCAACGTTGTCTTCTTCAAGATTCAATACGATCCCTTCCATACCGTTGTCGAACTCGACAAGCTCACCGTACTGTACGTTAGAAAGCCCGTAAACACGAGCGATTCCGTCTCCAACCTGGAGTACCGATCCAACTTCCTCTAAGGTGGCTCCGGATTCGAAACCTTCAACTTGTTTCTTTAATATTGCTGAAATTTCAGCAGGTTTAATTTCCGCCATAATTACTTTATATAATTAATTACTTAATTCTCTTTTTAATACTTGCAACCTGTTGGCTACCGAAGCGTTGTATTGCTGGTCGCCTATTCTGAGGATAAATCCACCGATGATGGCTGGATCTACGATGTTTTCAATGAGGATTTTCTTGTTCGAAAACGTGAGTATTTTGCTCATTACTTTCGCTTCCAAGTCCTTGTCCATCGGAATGGCCGTGGTGACAATGGCTTTCTCCATACCGTTCATCACCTCGAACAATTTGTTGTATTCTGAGGCAACGGCAGAAAGGATCTCAAACCTTTTGTTTTCATGCAACAATTGGAAAAGCCCTTTTGTGGTTGGGTGTACATCGCCGAAAATTTCTGATAGGGCGCTGTTTTTCACCTCGACCCGCGTTGTGGGATTCCCTATGAAAGTGCTCAACTCTGCATTAGAATTGATGGTCGTCGCGATGGTAGCCATATCGTTGTTGACCTTCGTTGCCACCCCTTTATCGTGGGCGATATCCAGGATCGCTTTTGCATAACGAATTGCTGCTCTTGTACCTGACATATTTAGTTTAATTTAGCGTCGCCCAACATTTTCTCTACCAATTTCACTTGAGAGTCTTTGTTAGACAATTCGTCTTTTAGTAATTTTTCGGCAATGTCTAATGACAAAGAGGAAACCTGCGATTTCAACTCGGCCATGGCTGCATTTTTCTCGCTTTCAATAGCGGCTTTGGCCTGCTCGATCATTTTTTGTCCGGCGGCTTGCGCTTCGTTTTTAGAATCGGCAATCATTTTCTCTTTCATTTCACGGGCTTCTTTAAGCATCGTGTCGCGCTCCATTCTTGCCTCTTGTAAAATCCTTTGGTTATCGGCCTGAAGGTTTTGCATTTCTTTCTTTGCATTTTCTGCAGAAAGCAACGCAGAACGGATTCCTTCTTCTCTTTCGTTAACCGCAGTCAGGATTGGTTTCCAGGCGAATTTCTTCAACAGGAAAACAAGCCCGATGAAAATAAACAACTGCCAGAAGAACAATCCGAATGAAAAATCATTTACTAACTTATCCATAATATATAGGTGAAATTATATTCTTTTACGCTGATTTAATTTTTAAACAAAAGCTGCAACCAACCGTTACAGCTTTTTGTTTTGGTTTAGGCATTTTCAGAAACTGCAAACAATGCCGCAAATCCGATACCTTCAATAAGAGCCGCAGCAATAAGCATCGCTGTTTGGATTTTTCCAGTAGCTTCTGGCTGACGTGCGATAGCGTCCATCGCTGATCCACCAATTTTACCGATACCGATTCCGGCTCCGATAACTACTAATCCTGCTCCGATAATTCTAGGCATTTCCATAAAAATATGTATTAAAAATTAAACATTCAATTAGTCAAAAGTTGAAAGAGAAAAGTCGAAAGTAAAACCTTTCGGCTTTAGACTTTTCGCTTTAGACTTTTTAGTGATGCGCCTCGTCGTGGTGGTGTTCTTCAACTGCCGAACCAAAATACAAAGCAGACAACATCGTGAAAATATAAGCTTGTAGCAAGGCTACCAAAATCTCAATGGTTGAAATCGCGAACGACAACAGGAACGACAATGTTCCGCCTACCAAGCTTCCAAAAATAAAAATCAATGCAATCAAACTCATCAATACGATGTGACCGGCAATGATGTTGGCATACAAACGAATCATCAGCGAGAATGGCTTGATGATCACACCCAACAATTCAATCGGCGCAAGGATGATTTTCATTGGAGTAGGAACGCCCGGCATCCAGAAAATGTGTCCCCAGTAATTCTTATTGGCTGTAAAATTGGTGATTAGCGCTGTCATGATTGCCAATCCTGCTGTGATGGCAATGTTTCCGGTTACGTTGATTCCCAGCGGAGTCAACCCGAAAATATTGAGGAACCATACAAAGAAAAATATGGTCAACAAGTAGCTCATGTACTTCTTATAGTGCTTCTCGCCGATGTTTGGAATGGCAATCTCATCACGAATATATAAAACCAACGGCTCGAATATTCTACCGAAACCTGCAGAAATACCGCCGTTTTTAGCAAATGATTTGGCAAGTCCGGAGAAAATAAGAAACATAATCAAGGCAACAACCATCATCGAAAGCACGTTTTTGGTGATTGAGAAATCTAGTGGTTTTGCGTTTGTTGGGTGATGTTCGTCTCCGGTTAAGGTCCCGGCAGCATCGGTTTTATAGATTTTTTCATCATGCCCGAGCTTGTAGTAGTTTCCGTTGGATTCGGCTACTGCGTGTCCGTGCTCAAATTTAGAGGAAGAAAAAATTTGCAACCCATTGTCCCACAAAATGATTGGTAAAGGAAAGCCGTAGTGTTTACCTGTTTCCTCGTCGGAGAAAAGCGTGAAATCGTGGGCGTCCAGAACGTGGTGGTTTTTGTATTCGTCTATTTTTTGGGCTAAAGTCTTAGGCTCGCCATGCCCTTCATGAGCAGCAGTCGCAGCGTCGTGATCTTCTGTTTGGGTGGCGTGTGCAGTAGTCGTTTCAGTATGTACTTTTGTCGTATCGGCAACATTATTGGAAAATCCAAATAACGGGAGGCAGGCGATTAAAGTTGCTATTATAAATTTGAACGTTTTATTCGAAAACACCATAGCGGATTTATTATCTGAATTATACTTTTGAAATTTGGTGCAAAGGTATATTTTTTATTCATATGAAAAAGCATATGAAAAATATTTTTTGCCGTAATTGTTGGTTTGCGATGGGTTTATTGCTTTTTATTTAATAATCGTATCGTTACGACTGTTTCTATTGTCAAAAACAACAAAAAAACGATTATGAAATTGGCGCGTTCTGTGCCCAACTCGTGGTTGGCAGTGTTGAGCTTTGGATAAAAAACGGCGAAACACAGCAACATTTCTATAAAAGTTGTCAGCAAAAAGGCCTGACCCACGCTGTCAATGCTGTAATATTTGACCACGATGGAAGTAAAGGTGATCAGCGTTGCGCATCCGCCAAAAAAACAGTAGAGTATCCAAAGTGGAAAATGGAAACTTGCCCCGATCGAAGCCATGAAAAAATAAAAAACCAACCCATGTATAATAAATGCAACGGCCGATAAGGCAAGCACTTCCAGAATCGGACGAAAATTTTTAAGGGTCATACAACTACGAAGATTTATTGATGTCCTTTAATTGCCGGTTGATATTGTAGAATGCGATTGCCACACCGGCCAACGTCAATACCTTTACATATAAGTGGTGCGGGTTGGGATATTTCCCGTCGAGCCATTTCCCCGCATACGCAAACAGGAACACAATCGCACCCATTTGTATCGGGATGTTGATCAGCGCGAGCCATTTATTGCCCTGCCGCTTCTTCTGGTTTGGGTTGGGATCCGTCATTGCTTTTGGTGTTTTGTTTCATGACGCACGAAGCGCTGAATTCGGCTCCGGGTTCAACAGACAATTTGGCGCAGATGACTTCGCCGTGGATGCGTGCTTTTGATTTGATATTGAGTACCTCGGCCACCTGGATTTTCCCGTCAAAACGACCTTCAATATCGGCATTCTTGCAGATGATGTCACCCTTGACGCTTCCTGCCGGCCCGATTACAATTTTGCCATTCGACTGAAAATTCCCCACCAAATCCCCGTCCAATCTAAAGTCGGCATGCGAGAGGATGTTGCCTTTGATGATTGTCCCTTCGACAATCCGGTTGGTCTTGCCTAAAAGGTCGGTATACGATTTTGGTTTTTTGTCAAACATGGCTTATTTCCCGAAGCGTTTTGGCGCGTCCGGAGATTTGTTTTCCCTTGGTTTTGGTTTGTTGTCCTGCGGCGGCGCAGCCGGATCTATTGGCATTCCCGGAGGCAACTGGTTGAATCCGCCCGATTGCTTCTCTTCTGCGGTAGGTTCCCTGCGGGCAGGCTCTGGCGCTTTTTCTACCGGCTTGGCTTTTTTCTCAGGAACTACCGTAGGCGCTACCGGAAGTGGATCGCTATAAGGTGTGGTCAGGTATTCTTCAAAATTCTTCTTGATCTGGATGATCTTGTAATTTTCATTAGAGATTATATAGAACTGGTCCTGGATTTTATACTCCTTGAACTCCTTGAGAATCGATGCGATTCCTTTGGCATAATCCTCGGTCTTGCTTCCGTGTATCACAATAAAGTTCTTATCCATGGTATACATATCATAAGACATTGTGAGTTTGGTAAGGCCGCGGTCCTTGATGAATTTATTGATTTTGTCAATGATATTCTTAGAAACCTTATCCTGCGGATTGTCGGATTTGTATATGATTTTGTAGCTCAACGGCGCCAAGGCGTAGAATTGCAAGGCCTCGAGTTTTGGGATGTCGGTCGCTAACAAAGCTTCGGCTTGTTTGCCTTCTTCATTATTCGGGTAAGTCAGTGCCACATAGTTGAGTGCTTTCTTATACTCGGCCAAACCGTTGATCTTGCCAATAGTGTGGGCGCGTAACAGTTCAAATTTGGGCACGATTTCTTCGCCATTGAATTGCTCGATTGAGATTGCCGAACTCGCCAACACTTCCTTGTACTCGGCCTTTTCGTATAGCTTGAACAATTTGGTATACGCGGCCTCTGGCGAATCGGTGGCCGATCCCGCAGAATCGGTCTTGCCCAAAATCGATGCGTAGCGCGAATCCGGATACTCCCGTATAATACGGTCTTTCATTGCCAAAGCTTTGTCTTTGTCAATGATTTCATATATCTTATACAAATTGTACATTGATGGCAATACCAATCTCTCCTCTGGATTGTTTTCCAATAATTTTTCAAGCTTGTCTGCAGCGAGTTTGTACTCCTTGAATTTTTCCTTATAAACTACACCAAGCTGGTAATAGGCAAAGTTGCGTTCCTTGGCAATGCTGTCGATTTCCTTTTGCGAATCAGGAATGCGCTTGAGGTAAAAATCCGCAGTAATCTCATTGGGATTGGCGGCTGCTTCGGCGGTGTTGTCAATTGGGTTTTCAGCCAGCGGATCATCACCCTCAGGATTCATGTCTGCTTTCTGCGTAGAAACGCGCCAGTTCTTTTTTAGCGGACGATTGCCCCAGTTTTTCTTGAATTCGGCTTTCCCATAAGCAATGGTAGAGGGATTGTAAAAATAGAAATTACTCGGCGTAGAAGCCACAGGTGCTTTGGGCCTGTTGGGTTCCTGCGCTGGTTTTTCTGAACGCTGCTGCGCGACCGGTGTCACATTTCGGCCGTTTGCATCCACATCGGGTAGCGGCTCTTTGCCGGTGTTTTCGTCGGCTACTTCTTCGCCGCGGGCAATTGCTGCTTCACGCAATGCTTTTTTGGCTTCCTCGGCTTTGCGCAATTTGGCAACATACGCCTCAAAAAATGCTTTGCGGTCTGCTTCCGACAAGTTGTATATTTTAATGATACTATCGTTTCGCGACGCGATGCCTTCATACTTGATGACTTCTTCAAGATTGTCACGCTTCTTTTTGATTGCCTTATACTCGCGTGAACGCACATTGAGTTGCACCAGCGTGCTGTCATAATATTTCCCTGCAGTGAGGTATTTGGCTTTATAGAAATAGATTTCTGCCAAGTTTTTATAGTTGACGCCCGTCAGGTACTGGTCTTCTCTTCCGGTTTTTAGCGACTTGTTATAGTATTTGATGGCTACATCAGGTTTTTTTCCTTTGTCATAAAACACAGCCATTTGATGGTTCAACGCGTAAAGGTATGGCCTGTTTTCACGGTCTTTAAGCAGTTTGTTGAATTTTTCAACGAACGCCGTGGTGTCGCCTTTAGCGTAGTCAAACTGCGTTGCTTGCCTGATGTGCGAATACACCACATACTGCCTTGCCGATTTGCGTTTCATATCAATCACCGATTGGTAGGCTGCGTATGCGCTATCGGGTTGCCCTTGTTGCTCGTAGAGTTGTCCCAGGATAAAACGATACCTCGCTTTTTCTTCGTTGAGTTTGGTAAAATCGCGCGCGAGTTTAAGTTTAGCCACAGCGCTGTCTTTTTGTTCCAGGTTCAGGAAGGCCTGAGCCAACGTAGCATTGGCATCGGCAAAAATCTGATCCTTGAATTTGATTTCGTGGAGCAAAGTCCTGAGATTATTTACCGCCAATGCGTCATTGTCCAAACGCATATTGGTTTTTTCGCGCCAAATCTTGGCTTCGTAAATCTTGTTGCTTTGCGGTGATTTGTACAGGACGTAATTGAAAGCATCGAGCGCCGGAACAAAACGCTGGTCGTAATACCTGGCCTTGCCCAGCATAAGATAAGCCTCATCCATTTGCGGGTTTTTTTCCGATCCGCCAATGTTCATCGAGTGTTTTTGTATGGCTTTGGTCGCCTTGGTTTCGGCCCGGTCAAAATTGGCATCTACCGGTGCGGCTTGGCCTGGAGGAAGTTCTTTTTTCTCTTTGACGACCTGCATCCTTTCTATCGGGAGCAATTGCCAAAAGTTATCGCTGTATTTTGATTTGAGTTCGGTGACGCCTTTGTCTAACGCGAGACCGCCATTGTAAAGGATGTTGTCCTTGGCGCTCAACGCGTGCGAATTCCTGGACAACCAAGAGTTTCTTTTGGTTGAACAGGCCATCACGACCAAAAGCATTGCGAATATGTAAAAAACCCTGAATATATTAGTTTTCAATGTCGAACGATTTTATGCTTAAACTTTTAAAAGTCGGTTTTATTATAATGACTGGTAAAAATACGTTTCTTTTTGATATGGCGAAAAGTTTCGCCTAAAAGTTTCGCCATCGCTGCTTTTGTGGTCAAAAATATCGCAAATAAATCGGTCGTTTCTCGGCTGTTTCCTACTTTTGTAAAAAATAGAACCATGTCATCATTTTACAAGCTCAATATCAAGGAAGTACGCCGCGAAACCAACGATGCGGTATCGGTTTTGTTTAATGTACCGCTTGAATTTAAGGATTTTTACAGATTCACCTCCGGACAATACATCAACCTCAAACTCACGCTCGACGGCGAAGAATTGCGCCGTGCCTACTCTATTTGCAGCGCACCCGACAGCGGGGAATTGCGCATCGCAATCAAGTCGGTCACCAATGGGCATTTCTCCAAATTCGCCAACACCCAACTCAAGGAAGGGCAAACGCTCGAAGTGGGTACGCCCGAAGGCAAATTCACCTTCGAACCCGATGCGAGCCGCCAGAAAAACTACGCAGCCTTCGCGGCCGGAAGCGGCATCACCCCAATCTTGTCGATCATCAAAAGTGTTTTGGTGTCAGAACCCAAAAGCACGTTCGTTTTAGTGTACGGGAACAAAACACCCGAAAGCACCATCTTTTACCAGCAATTGCACGATTTGCAGCTCAAGTACGTGGGGCGCTTTTTCGTCCATTTCGTATTCAGCCAGGCCAAGGTGAGTGAGTCAATTTTTGGCAGGATTGAGAAATCGACGGTCAACTTTGTACTCAACAACAAACATAAGGAACTCGCTTTCGACAAATTCTACCTTTGCGGACCCGAAGCCATGATCAACACCGTTTCACACGTCTTGCGCGAGCACAACGTCAAGGAATCGGCCATTAAATTTGAGTTGTTTTCTACCGCACCTACCACTACAAGTGCCGAAGCCGCCGCTGCAGAAAACCTCGGCGGTCACTCCAAAATCACGGTCATGGTAGACGATGAAGAAACCACTTTCGAGATGTCGCACAAACAAACCATACTCGAAGCGGCCCTAAAACAAGGGCTCGACGCACCCTATTCCTGCCAGGGTGGCATTTGCAGCAGTTGCCTCGCCAAAGTGACTTCGGGAAGCGCGGTAATGAAGAAAAACGCAATCCTGACCGATGGTGAAATCGCTCAAGGTTTAATCTTGACTTGCCAGGCACACCCGACTTCGGATACGATTTATGTGGATTACGACGACGTTTAAAATCAACAAATAACTGATAATAAAAAGGCTCTCGGAAATCAGGAGCCTTTTTATTTGCCTCTCTTGAGGTAGGCTTTTTTAATCTTGTCAAGTTTCGGATACGTTTGTAGAAAACCCGCGGGATTCAAATACAAATTTTCATTGGCCATTGTCGCTTCGCCATAACCCGAATACAGTTTGTCAACCGTTTCCATTCCTTTAGAAACATGGCCAAAAGTGGGAAAACCCTTGATACCCTCAAAATTGAGCGTGTCCAGTACGGGATTGTCGTTTATGTTGATGAACAACTCGAGATCGCGGGTTTCCTTTCCAGAACGCGCAAAACTCACCGTGCCCTTCTTATTGCCTTGAATTACCGGCTCGTCTGGGATTTTTACCTTGCGCCATTGGTTCATGACCAAGGTGTCGGTGTTGCCAAATTGCGCCACAAAACCCGGAACGACGCGGTAAAAAATAGCATTGTTGTAATAACCGTGCTTGACTAGTTGGTACATGCGATCCGCGGCTTTGGGCGACAAGTTTCTTTTCACTTCTATCTCGAATTTGCCCTTGGTGGTTTCGAACACGGCAGTAAATGTCTGCGGTGCTTGTTCGGCAGCCCACTCGGGTTTGAACTTTGGGACATCTGCGCAGCTGTATAAAACTACCCAGGAAAAAATGAAAATTACTTTTTTAATACTGCCCCGACCAAACCGATAAGTAGCCATTTTGAAGTATTTAAATTTAACATGATGTGCAGAGATTCTGCATGGCCGATTTATCGCCTTTCGTTAAGGGAAACATCTGCCCCTTCCCTGAAGGTAAAATACAATTTTATCTCTTACCCGCCTTGCAGAAAAACTACATTCCTTGTTAAGTAATACAACTGCTTCGCGCAAAGCCCAAGGCAAAGCACTCATAAAACCTCGTTGATTTTGGCAATTACCGTTTCTGGCAAAATGGTACGCATGGCGTCCTGGTAACCTTCAATCACTTTGTTCCCATATATTGAAGTTGGGAGTTTAGGGAATTTTTCCCGGTCTGAAACCAGTGCATTTGCTGTGGGTTGGTGGAACGGTGCAAATCCCGCAAACGGATGCGTCGCGCCCCAAAGTGTAACGGTTTTTACACCGAGCATCGCCGCAATATGGGCGTTACCCGAATCCATCGAAAGCATGACATCGAGGTTGGAAATGAGTTGCAATTCTTCATGGAAGTTAAGCTTTCCTGCCACCACAATTACATTTTGTTTGTCATTGGCAAACATTTCGAGCGTTTCAGTTTCTTGTTTTCCACCGCCGAAAAGGAAAATTTTTACATCGGACTTAGACAATCCGTCGATGACTTTTTGCATCAAATCCTGCGGATAGACCTTGGAATCGTACTGGGCAAACGGTGCTATGCCAATCCAGTTTTGGCTTTTACTTCCAGCGATTTTGGAGGTATTTTCATCCAATGTCTTGGTTGGCGGAAAAACCGGATGAGACAAATCGATCGGGAAACCCAAAGCGGCAAAAACCTGCGCGTGTCTTTCAAACATTGTTGGCAGTTGCCTGAAAACTTTATTTTCGGGACGCAAAAGCGCTTTCTTTTCGGCTCGCCCTTTATCGACTGCGGCTATTGGTTTCCCGCTAAAGGCAAACAATCTTTTGATGACTTTTGATCGGAGCACGTTATGCAAATCGGCAAACGCGTCAACGTGCAGCGGCTTTAATTCCTTATATAACTTGAGTAGCCCGAGAAAACCTTTGTGTTTGCCTTTGGCATCGAACGCGAAAAAGGAAACATTCGGGATATCATCAAAAAACGGTTTAAAGAACGGGCGCGAAATCACCGTAATCTTTACCTGCGGATATTGCTTATCAAACGCGCGTAAAACAGGAACCGTCATGGCGACATCTCCCATTGCGGAGAGCCTCATGACGGCTATATGTTTGATTTTTTTCAAGGTGTAGGGTGCAGGGTGCAGGGTGCAGGGTAAAAGATTGTGGTTCTACCTGAACCATGTACCCTGAACCTTGTGCCGTTTACTTCTTATTCTGGTACAACACCGGATTGAGCTCGTCGTCGTTGTACATTTTCATCTGCTTGTAGACTTTCATGAACTTGTCGCCGTTCTCAATGTCGGTAAGTAATTCCTCGATCGCGGTTGATAAATCGGTGCGTTGCTCAAGCAAGATGTTGAGTTTTGCCTGGCATTTGTCGCGGTGGTCCTGAGAAGCTTCTGCGCGTGTGGCCTCTTCGTGCATGTGGTAGATTTTCAACGCCAGTATAGACAAGCGGTCGAATGCCCAAGCCGGAGATTCTGAATTGATCTTGGCGTTGTCTTTTACTTTGACACCGCTATACTTCTGAAGGAAATAACCATCGATATATTCTACCATATCGGTGCGTTCCTGGTTCGAGGCATCGATTTTCCTTTTGAGTGTCAACGCTGCAACCGGGTCGATATTGGGGTCGCGGATGATGTCTTCGTAGTGCCATTGCACCGTATCAATCCAGTTCTTGAGGTACAAAAGGTGCTCGAATTTGTCCTTTGGATACGGGTTGCTGATGGGTTGGTCAACGCTGTCGTACTTGTGGTAGTCGTTGATGCTTTGCTCGAAAACAGAATAGGCTAATTTTGAAAACATATCTTTTTGAGTTTAAAAAGCAAAGATAGTTTTTATAATTTTACGTCCGAAAACTTTTTGAAGTCGAAAGTCGACAACCATCATTCACCATTCATCATTCTATGCAAATCCACTACTTATCCGAAGCCAACAGTGTCCTGAACCACTTTTTAGGACAAATTAGAAATGTCGATGTGCAGCACGACAGTATGCGCTTCCGCAGGAATATTGAGCGCATTGGCGAAGTGATGGCGTATGAGCTCAGCAAAGATTTACGCTACAAGGATATCGAAATCCAAACCCCGCTTGGGATTAAGAAAACGACCGAAATTGAGGACAAATTGGTTTTGTGTTCAATTTTGCGTGCGGGCTTGCCGTTGCATTTGGGATTCCTGAATTATTTTGACAGCGCCGAGAACGGATTTGTATCGGCCTACCGCCATCATGTAGGCGATGAGGTTGCTTTTGACATCAAGGTAGAATACCAGGCAGTTCCTAATATTGCGGGGAAAAATTTGTTGCTCATTGACCCCATGCTTGCCACGGGACAATCGATGGTAGCGGTTTTCAATAAATTATTAGAAAAAGGACAGCCCAAAGAAATCCATATTGCGGTGGTAATTGCGGCACCAGAAGGTGTTGAATACCTTCAAAAACACTTGCCCGATTATTGCCATCTTTGGGTCGCTACTTTGGATGAAAAACTCAATGACCGCAATTACATCGTTCCTGGTTTGGGAGATGCGGGTGATTTGGCGTACGGCAATAAATTATAACTGCGAGAAGAAGGCGAAAAGCCCAAAGCCAATCAGGGCGAAAAGAATCACTTCCTTCTGCCATTTGACCTGGCTCATTTCAATGTGGCTCGTGGCCATCATAGCAAGCGGGGCAATGGTAAAAGCCAATAAATCATTGCTTTTGAATGGTGAAATCAAAAGGATCAGAATCCCGATGATAAACGCCGACATGATTTTCTTGTACGACGAATGCAGAATCAATGGCCGGTGCGACAGACTCAACAGCAAAGACCCCAAAAAGAACAACCCGATCGTAGCGTAAACCGACAGGGCCAGGTTTTGAAAATTACTCGTAAAGTAACCAAAATTAAGGTCTATCATAGAGCGATCCACTAGATGTGTAATCCAGTCCTTGTTGAAAATCAGCGCGCACAAAACATACACCATCGCAATGCCAAAAAAGGCAATAAACGGCAGAAACCAGTTGCGGTAATCGCGCGCGCCGTGAAAAAGGATCGAGATGAAAATCAGTACCACAAAAAGGATGCTCCAGAAATGAAACAATGCTGCGACAAAAACCCACAACGACGCGTCAAAAATCTTCTCCTTTGGTGATTTGGGCGAATGCAATGAAACCATCCGGCGTAGGGCCAGTAAGATGAAAAAATTAGAGAATACGAGTGCGGTATCATCAAACAGCGAAGGAAAAAACAGCAGAAAAATCAGGTAAAATAACACCGTGTACGCACTGTCTTTACTGAGCCCATTCTTCTTGACGATGAAATTGGCGATGAACAATGAGGCGAAAATAATCCCCAAAAGCCCTAATTTCAAACCCAACCGAAACCACGAATTGTCTGACGTGACGTGTTTGATCTGGTAAGCGAAAAAGAAAAAAACCACAGCCAGGATCACAACCGAATAATTTAATGGCGTAGATTTTCTAAAAAGACTTGTAATCATGAGGATATTTTATACTTTTGTGACAAATATAATTGTTTAAAAAAACAACACCGTCTATTATGAGAGCATTTTTTGAAGGTATCCAATGGTTATTTGAAACAATCTTTTTCTGGCCCCAGAACCAACTGGCGAAATTAGAATTGACCCACTGGTTTTTAGCCAACGGCATCAACTGGTTGTTCATGATCATCTGTGCTTATGCCACCTGGTACTGGTGCAAACAATTGACCCAGCATCAAAAAAGCGGCGAAGAAAACCAGGATACCACGGCACATTCGTTCTTAAAATAAGTCGAAACCGATATCCTTCCTATAATACATCGTATCAAAATGTAATTTATTTATGTTTTGGTACGATTTTTTTATGGCTTCATTAAAGTCATTCCCAAACGAAGTCACTGCCAGGACGCGTCCGCCGTTGCTTACGATTTGCCCGTCCTGGGTCTTGGTCCCGGCATGGAAAACAATAGAATCTTCTACGTTTTCAATCCCCGAAATCACCTTTCCTTTCTCATAATCTTCTGGGTAACCGCCCGAAACCAACATGATGGTTGTAGCGCTGCGGGGATCAATCTCGAGTGTAATCTCATCCAGTTTTTGATTGGCGAGTGCTACAAACAATTCGACCAAATCGGATTTCAAACGCGGAATGACCACTTCTGTTTCGGGATCGCCCATACGAACATTATATTCAATGACCATCGGCTCGCCTTTTACGTTGATGAGCCCGATGAATACAAACCCTTTGTACTCGATGCCGTCTTTTTGCAAACCAGCAATCGTAGGCTTGACAATTCTGGTTTCGATTTTCTCCATCAAGGCTGAATCGGCAAATGGGACTGGGGAAACCGCGCCCATTCCGCCTGTATTCAAACCCGTATCGCCTTCGCCAATGCGTTTGTAGTCTTTGGCCGTTGGCAGGATTTTATAACTTTTTCCATCGGTAAGCACAAAGCAGCTGAGTTCAATGCCATCGAGGAATTCCTCGATCACGAC
>JAKQJQ010000126.1 GCA_029561105.1 Bacteroidota bacterium | reverse complement strand
GATGTATACGTTCCATGCGATGTGTGCAAAGGCCACCGCTACAACCGCGAAACACTGGAGATTCAATTTAAAGGCAAAAATATTCACGAAATATTAGGCATGACGGTAGAGCAAGCGCACAACTTCTTTAGTGCACAGCCTGTGATAGCCCGTAAACTCAAAACATTGCTTGATGTGGGTTTGGGCTATATTACGCTTGGGCAAAGCGCTACAACCCTTTCAGGCGGCGAGGCGCAGCGTGTAAAACTGGCACTTGAACTGAGCAAACGCGACACTGGCCGAACTTTGTATATTTTAGATGAACCCACCACCGGCCTGCACTTTGCTGACATTCAACTATTGCTAGATGTGATTCACCGACTGCGTGACGCAGGCAACACCATCGTCATTATTGAGCATAACTTAGATGTGATTAAAACCGCAGACTGGATTGTTGACATGGGCCCAGAAGGCGGCGATGGCGGCGGCATGATTATCGCCGAAGGTACGCCTGAGCAAGTGGCGCAAATCAGCCAAAGTTACACGGGAAAATATTTAAAAGCGATGTTGTAGATAGAGACCTTTGCACGAATGATTGTTAAATTCAAAAAAACTTACCCACTCGTCATTCCAGCGCAGGCTGAAATCCAGACAGGCAACATGCCAACGACTATTTCAATAAAACAAAAATCGTTAAATACTTTGTATTTAAAATTAAGAATCAATGAGTTATAAATTAAATAGCCACATCTACCCACGCCAATCAATCACAGGTGATTGCACCTTGACTGGATTCCAGCCTGCGCTGGAATGACGAAACCATAGATTTTGAAAGTAAAATCAACTACATGCAAAGGCCTCAGATAGCGATTTAAAAAGATATTTTCAACGCCAAAATCCGCCGAGAAAAAAATAATGCTCTGGGAGCCTTTGTTTATAAGGCTTCCAGAGCATTGAAAAAGGTTGTGCTTTAAATGTGGCTTTTTTATGTGTTTTTAATGCATCAATGAACGCTTCAATTAAACGTAATACGCATATGCAAAAATTGCCAGCATGGTGACTAGCAGCACGACTTTTGCAACAAGCGCAATGACAAAACCTAACCCTGCGGCAATGCCAACTGCAGTGGCTTGGCTGGTTTCTTTTTTCGCAAGCAGTTCTCCAATAGCGGCTCCTACGGCGGTGCCAATGATCAACCCAAACGGCCCGACAAAAAAGCCAACTAATCCACCAATTGCCGCGCCCCAAAGTGCGTATTGACTGGCGCCAGCTTTTTTGACGGTGATAAATGAAGCCACAAACTCAACAATAAGCGCTAATAGTGCGATAAGCCCAATGATGACGATGGTGAATACGCTCACTTTGGCAAAGCCATCTAACCATGCGGCCATCAATAAGCCTGCAAATACC
>JAKQJQ010000102.1 GCA_029561105.1 Bacteroidota bacterium | reverse complement strand
GTTCCTCGCATACCGTGACTGCACAAAACGCAGCAGGTTGTATTTCCTCGGTTTCCAATATTACTTTGAATGCACAGCCGGCAACACCTGTCGCGCCTACATTAACCGCGACGCACCCCACTTGTACTTTGGCAACGGGATCAATTACCATTACTGGGGTTGCGGGAGAAATTTACAGTTTTGATTCGGGACCCTACTCGGCGACACTAGTTTATAGCGGACTCGCGGCAGGTTCTTCACATACCGTGACTGCCCAGAATGCGGCGGGTTGTATTTCTTCGGTTTCCAATATTACTTTGAACGCGCAACCGGCAACTCCTGTCGCGCCTACATTAACCGCGACGCATCCAACTTGTACATTAGCCACCGGATCAGTTACCATTACTGGGATTGAGGGAGAAACTTATAGTTTTGATTCGGGCGCTTACTCGTCTACGCTAGTTTATAGCGGATTGGCAGCAGGTTCTTCGCATACTGTGACTGCGCAGAATGCAGCGGGTTGCATCTCTTCGGTTTCAAACATTACTTTGAATGCACAGCCAGCCACTCCGACAGCGCCTACGTTAACCGCGACGCATCCTACTTGTACCTTGGCGACGGGATCAGTTACCATTACTGCGGTTGCAGGAGAAACTTACAGTTTTGATTCGGGACCCTACTCGGCGACGCTTGTTTATAGCGGATTGGCGGCAGGTTCTTCACATACCGTGACTGCACAAAATGCGGCGGGTTGTATTTCCTCGATTTCAAACATTACACTCAACGCGCAACCGGCAACACCAGCTGCGCCAACATTGAGTGCGACGCATCCGACATGTACTTTGGCGACGGGATCAGTTACCATTACTGCGGTTGTAGGAGAAACTTACAGTTTTAATTCGGGAGCTTACTCTTCCACTCTAGTTTATAGCGGACTCGCGGCAGGTTTCTCGCATACCGTAACTGCGCAGAATGCCGCTGGTTGTATTTCTTCGGTTTCAAACATTACACTCAACGCGCAACCGGCAACACCAGCTGCGCCTACATTGGCCGCGACGCATCCGACTTGTACTTTGGCAACGGGCTCGGTGACTATCACCGCTGTTGCAGGAGAAACTTACAGTTTTGATTCGGGACCATATTCTACAACGCTCGTTTATAGCGGACTTCCAGCGGGTTCCACGCATACCGTAACTGCGCAGAATGCGGCGGGTTGTATCTCTTCGGTTTCGAACATTACACTTAACGCACAACCGGCCACTCCGGCGGCGCCTGTTTTGACTGCTGTACACCCTACCTGTACAGTAGCTACCGGCTCGGTCGTCATTACTGGCATTGCAGGAGAAACTTACAGTTTTGACTCGGGACCATACTCTGCAACGCTTGTTTACAGCGGACTCGCAGCGGGTTCATCGCATACCGTAACTGCACAAAATGCAGCAGGTTGTATCTCTTCGGTCTCAAACATCACACTCAACGCGCAACCGTTGACGCCTGTGGTAACCGCGACGCCGGCAGTTGACGCTATTTGTAACGGAAATAATGCAACCATCAATTTGTCAACGACCATTCCCGGCGTTAACTTCAACTGGACCGCAGTAGCTACCAATGTTGCTGGCGCTGCCGATGGAACTGGCAGTCTGATTGATCAAACCCTAACCCTGACCGGAAGCCTGCCCGGAAACGTGATTTACACGATTACGCCGAGTACTTCCGAATGTACCGGAGCCACCATTACCGTTGTAGTCACCGTTTACCCATTACCGGTTCCGGTACTTGAGGATGGGAACATTTGTGTTGACAACTCCGGGACAACGATCAAAAATTACCTGCTCAATTCGCACCTTGACAACGCGACCCATACCTTTGAATGGTTTTACGAAGGCAACCCGGTTTTTGGTGCCACACAAAGTACTTATGAAGCCAATGCCACCGGAAGCTACAATGTGATTGCCACCAATACCATGACGGGTTGTATTTCTGATCCGGTTACCGCAAAGGTGACTTCGGTCTTGGCAGGTGAGTCTATTGCTGTGGATGTAACCGACGCGTTTAGCGACAATCCAAGGGTAAGCGTCACCGTAAAACCAGCTAATCCCGATTACCAATACCAACTCGACAATGGCCAATTCCAGGATTCGAATGTTTTCAATGACGTTGGCCCTGGCGACCACACGATAACCGTGATTGATGCCAATGGATGTACCTATCTAACATCCGAATTCACGATTGTCGATTACCCTAAATTCTTCACGCCCAACGCCGACGGCTACAATGACTACTGGAACATCATCGGCCTGGACCGCACCGCCATCATTTACATCTTTGACCGTCATGGCAAACTCATCAAGCAGATCAGCCCAGTTGGCGAAGGTTGGGACGGCAATTACAATGGCCAGCAGCAACCCGGAACCGATTATTGGTTTAGGGTGGAGTACACCGACAAAAAGCAGCAAAAAGAATTTAAAGGACACTTTTCGCTCAAGCGATAAACTGAAAATCAGCGGCTTATAACAAAATAAAATCTGGCTTGAAACTAAACCTTTCAAGCCTTTTTTATACAATTAAATTCCTATTTTTGTAGGCGAATCCTAACACAACAGATATGCTCATTATTGGAATTGCAGGCGGGACAGGCAGCGGAAAAACCACCGTCGTTCACCAAATCATGAACGAATTGCCGCAGACCGAAGTTGGTATCATTTCCCAGGACCACTATTACAAACAAACAGACCACCTGTCTTTCGACGAGCGCGCCCTAATCAACTTTGACCACCCGCGCGCCATCGATTTTGAGCTCCTTGTACACCATCTCAAAGAACTCAAAGCGGGCAATACCATAGACCAACCCGTCTATTCATTCGTCACGCACAACCGCACCGACGATACTGTGAGTACACATCCGCGAAAAGTCATGATTGTAGAAGGCATCCTGATCCTGGCCAATCCAGAACTGCGTGATTTGTTCGACATCAAGGTTTTTGTGCATGCCGACTCCGACGAGCGCCTCATCCGACGCCTCAAACGAGACATTGCCGAGCGCGGCCGTGACATGGACGAGGTTCTCAACCGTTATCAAAACACGCTCAAACCCATGCACCAGCAGTTCATCGAGCCCACCAAAGCCTTCGCCGACATCATCATCCCGAACGACAAATACAACACTGTCGCCATTGATGTAGTAAGAGCTGTAATCAACCAACGTATTTCGTAATTTTTTTTGTAGTTTTAGGAGCTCATCCGGCTGTACGCTCTATCTTTTGTTTTTTAAAGGAAAAAACAAAAGGATGCCGCTTCCATCCGGGCTACCCGAGCCGAAAGGCCAATTGACGAAGTAAATCGCGTATCCAATGGAAGAACCAGAAATCAACGAAAAACCCTCCAACTATAAAGACAAAGGTTGGTTTAAATTCCTGAGCAACAAATACGTTTGGGTGTTGCTGTTTTTCTGTACCTGGATGTTGTTCCTGGACAACTATTCTTACTTTGACCACCGTGTGCTCAACAACGAAATCGAAGAGCTCGAAGACAATAAGAAATACTACGAAGACGAAATCCGCAAGGACAAGCAAGCCATCAAATTGCTCCAAAATGAGGACCAGGTCGAGAAGTATGCGCGTGAAAAGTACTATATGAAAAAGGATAGCGAAGATATTTACATTGTGGAATTCGAGGGTGACACTGTTAAGAAAAAATAGAAAAAAGACCGCTGCGCTGCCAGAAGAAAGACTGCTGCGCTGTTAGACAAATAAAACAAACACAATGGCAGACGACTTATTCAAAGACTTCAACGTGGTTTCCTCCAAGCAATGGAAACAACAGATCCAATTTGAGCTCAAAGGCGCCGATTACAATGAAACCCTACTCTGGCATTCGCCCGAAGACATCAAAGTCAAACCGTTTTACCACAACGACGAATCGCAAAACACCTACGGTGCGCAAACAAAGGCCACACAATTTAGCATCTGCCAGGATATTTTCGTTTACGATATAGAAAAATCCATAGCCAAAGCCAATGACTGCATCAATCGTGGCGCAGAAAGCATCCGCTTCACGCTCCAGGATGGAACCACCGATATAGCGCGTTTGCTGGAAAACTTTCCTTTCGAAAAAGCTTCGGTTTACATCCAACCCAGTTTCCTTTCAATAGATTTCCTCAAAAAAATCGACGCGATTGCCAAAGCCAAAAATGCTTTAATTTATGTTTTCGCCGACCCAATCGGTCAACTGGCCCAAGACGGCAATTGGTTTCAAACTCCAGAAAAGGACAATTTTGAAACCTTCAATGTACTAACAAAGGAAACGTCAAATCTAGCATTTGTTAGTATCAAAGCGGGCTTGTACCAAAACGCCGGCGCTAATATGGTACAGCAAATCGCTTATACTTTGGCACATGCCAACGAGTATCTCAACCGCTTGCCAAAAATCAACCAAGCCATTTTACTCGAAGTGGCCATCGGTACCAATTACTTCTTTGAAATCGCTAAATTGCGTGCCTTGCGCTTGCTGTTTGACCTGATCGCCAAGGAGTACCACTTTACACACGGCTGTCATATTTTTGCCACGCCAACCAAGCGCAACAAGACGATTTACGATTACAACGTGAACATGCTGCGTACCACCACCGAATGTATGGCTGCCATACTTGGCGGTGCCGACACCATCGCCAACCAACCTTATGACGCCTTGTACCACAAAAACAACGAATTTGGCGACCGCATTTCACGCAACCAATTGCTGGTACTCAAAAATGAAAGTTACCTCGATAAAGTAGACAATCCCGCCGACGGCAGCTACTATATTGAAAGCCTTACCCAACAGCTTGCCGAAAAAGCACTGACCTTGTTTAAAGATATCGAGGCCAAAGACGGGTTTCTCAAACAACTCGGCAACGGCACCATCAAACGCAAAATAGACGAAAGTGCCGCCAAGGAACAGGAATTGTTCGATTCTGGAAAAGAAGTCTTGCTCGGCACCAACAAATACCCCAATAAAAATGACAAAATGAAGCACGATCTTGAATTGTATCCTTTTGTCAAGACCAAACCGCGTAAAACGCTCATCTCGCCTATCATCGAAAGAAGACTGGCCGAAAAAATAGAACAGGAACGCCTGGATACCGAATCATGAAAAGAAAAGACCTGCAACATTTAACCGTCGAAAGTCAAAAGTCGAAAGTCAAAAGTCAAAAATCTAACGAAAGTGCTTTACCTTTTTTGACAGCCGAAGGGATTGAAGTTAAATCTTCGTATGATCAAAAAGACATTGAAGCTTTGACGCATCTGGATTTTGGTGCGGGGTTCGCGCCCAATTTGCGTGGACCTTACGCGACAATGTATGTGCGCCGTCCGTGGACGATCCGCCAATATGCAGGATTTTCTACGGCCGAGGAAAGCAACGCCTTTTACCGTCGCAACCTCGCCGCCGGACAAAAAGGACTGTCGATAGCGTTTGATTTGCCTACCCATCGTGGTTACGATTCGGATCACCAGCGCGTGGTGGGCGATGTAGGAAAAGCCGGTGTAGCCATCGATTCTGTAGAGGACATGAAGGTTTTATTCGACCAAATTCCACTCGATGAAATGTCGGTTTCAATGACCATGAACGGTGCGGTTTTACCCATCATGGCTTTTTATATTGTCGCTGCAGAAGAACAAGGTGTGAGGCCCGAACAACTCTCCGGAACCATCCAGAATGACATTCTCAAGGAATTTATGGTGCGCAACACCTACATCTATCCGCCTACGCCATCGATGCAGATTATTGCCGATATCTTTGAATTTACGAGCAAGAAAATGCCCAAATTCAATTCGATTTCAATTTCGGGCTACCACATGCAGGAAGCCGGAGCTACCGCCGATATTGAACTCGCGTACACCTTAGCCGACGGACTCGAGTACATCCGTACCGGGCTTTCTACCGGAATGAGCATCGATGAATTCGCGCCACGCCTGTCTTTTTTCTGGGCCATTGGTATGAATCATTTTATGGAAATCGCTAAGATGCGTGCTGCCCGCATGATTTGGGCCAAACTCGTCAAACAGTTCCATCCCAAAGATGATAAATCGCTGGCACTACGCACGCATTGCCAGACTTCGGGTTGGAGTTTGACTGAGCAGGACCCTTTTAACAATGTTGCCAGGACTTGCGTAGAGGCGGCGGCGGCGGCTTTTGGCGGGACGCAGTCCTTACATACCAACGCGCTCGACGAAGCCATTGCACTTCCTACCGATTTCTCGGCACGTATTGCCCGAAATACGCAGATTTTTTTACAGGAAGAAACCAAAATCACCAAAACCGTCGATCCTTGGGGCGGCAGCTACTATGTAGAGAAGCTTACCCACGAGATTGCCCAAAGCGCCTGGAAACTGATTGAAGAAGTAGAGGAACTCGGTGGCATGACCAAAGCCATCGAAGCCGGAATTCCCAAATTGCGCATTGAAGAGGCCGCAGCCAGAAAACAAGCGCGCATAGACAGCGGTCAGGACATCATCGTGGGTGTGAACCAATACCGTTTGGAAAAAGAAGATCCGTTGCATATCTTAGATGTTGATAACCAGATGGTTCGCAGACAGCAAGTGGAGCAATTGCTAAAAATCAAGGCCTCGAGGGACCCACAAAAAGTGGCCGATTCATTGCAGCGACTCACCGACTGTGCCAAAACCGGCAGAGGCAATTTGCTAGAAATCGCGGTGGATGCGGCGAGAAATCGTGCCACACTGGGTGAAATCAGCGATGCGCTCGAAACGGTTTTCGGGAGATACAAAGCACAAATTAAATCCTTTAGTGGCGTGTACAGCAAAGAAATCAAAAACGACGAAAGTTTTGAAAAAGCCCAACAACTGGCCAACGCGTTTGCCAAAAAAGAAGGCCGTCGCCCACGCATTATGATTGCCAAAATGGGACAGGACGGCCACGATCGCGGCGCCAAGGTCGTTTCCACCGGTTATGCCGATGTGGGATTCGACGTAGACATAGGCCCTTTGTTTCAAACACCTGCCGAAGCTGCCAAGCAAGCCGTAGAAAATGACGTACATATTTTGGGCGTTTCTTCGCTCGCTGCCGGTCACAAAACACTGGTTCCGCAGGTGATAGAGGAACTCAAAAAATACGGTCGCGAAGACATTATGGTGATCGTGGGCGGTGTGATTCCGGCGCAGGATTATCAGTATTTGTTTGATGCGGGCGCGGTTGCCGTTTTTGGTCCGGGCACTAAAATCAGCGAAGCGGCGATCAAAATCCTTGACATATTGATTGGCGAGTAAAATACTCTTGGTTGACTTTCAATAGGATTGCAATAGCTTAACCTTTAAACAAACCATTACGCGATGCGCTTATCCATTCTAAAACACCTATTCCTATTGCTTTCGGCCACAACGCTTTTTGCCCAACGTGGCTATTTCGATGCGCCTTATTTGCGGTATGAAGCCGATCTTGGTGCGTTGTCCAATGGCGCAACAGCTACGGCCAAATCCTATGCGCAGGGTGATTTGCAGTCGGAGGCATCCGGTCAAAAATGTGTGTCGATGGCATCTGCCAATGCAAGCGTACAATGGAATTTGACTGCTAGTGCAGACGGCCTTGTGGTGCGATACAGCATCCCAGATGGTCAAACCGCAACGCTAGGTGTCTATAACGGAAACACGCTGTTGACGACGCTCTTCCTCACTACCAACTGGTCATGGGAATCACTGTGGAATAACGGCAACCCAAACAATGGCGGTGTGGTAAACCAAAATCCCAAAATGCGATTTGATGAAATCAGGTACAAGCTTCCTACACCGATTGCGGCCGGGGAAACCCTAAAACTGGTGCGCATAATTGGAAACATCAGCGTTGATTTCGTAGAACTCGAAGCGGTGCCCCCAGCCATTGTAGCACCAGTGGGCGCGGCAGTATATTCTGGGAACGGCAGTACTTTACAGTCCTTCATCAACACCCACGGCGGGCAAATCATTTATGTTCCCGAAGGCGTTTACAACGTAAATAATGAATTGTACTTTGGCGTGGCCAACACTTCATTGGTGGGTGCGGGCATGTGGCATACGCAGCTCAACTTTACCAGTACCACCGCTTATAACGGCGGATTGCGCGCCAATGCCAGCAACATCAGTTACTCGGATTTGTACCTGACAACCAATCGGAATTCGAGGAGTAATTCCTACAAAGGCATCAATGGCGTGTATACTTCGGGGTCGACGATCCGCAATATTTGGGCAGAACACTTTGAATGTGGCGCATGGATTGCACAATACGCCACGGGCGGACCGGCTTTTGCCGATGGCTTTACGCTTTCAGGCTGTCGTTTCAGGAACAATTACGCTGACGGAATCAACCTTTGTAAAGGCACCTCGAACGCGATTGTAGAGCATTGCAACTTTCGCAACAATGGTGATGATGACCAGGCGATTTGGTGTGCCGACGGACTGGAATGTATCAACAATACCTTTCGTTATAACACATCAGAAAACTGCTGGCGTGCATCTGGCGTGGCATTTTACGGAGGGAAAAACAACAAGGCCTATAACCTCATTATCAGGGACAACGTAGAATCGGGCATCCGTTTGAGCAATAATTTCCCTGGAGTTGGCTTTAACAATTTAGGATTGAATGAACTATACGACATCACCATCATTGGTGCCGGAACCCTAAACGATCTGTACAACCAGCGTGTGGGCGCGATTGATATTTTTTCGTCGGGTACCGCCGGGACACAGGTCAAGAATGTCAAGCTCTCCAATATCGACCTGATCGATTCTAAATGCGACGGCATATTGATGCAGAAAAAAGCCGGTGACGGCCTCTACAATTTCGCTTTCGAAAACATCAATATTAACGGCACCGGAAAAGAATACCCTTATAACAATGCCAATAACACGGCTTCTCCGAAGGGATTTTTTACCGCCATCAGCAATTTCCCAAATGGAAACGCTACCTTCTGTAACCTGACTTACGCCAACCGCGGCGGCGACGCCACGACGGATGAATATTTGTTGGGACTGGGTACTTTTAGTTGGACAACGTTACCGGGTTGTGTTCCGCTGGCCATTACAAAGCCCGAAAAGCAGGTTGTGAGCTTTTTCCCGAATCCGGTCCAGGACAAACTCACCATTGACAATCTGCGTGTGACGACGACCATCAGCATTCATGATCTTAGCGGAAAAATGCTCCTGCAACAAGTTTTTCATCAAGGCACGGCGGTTCTGGATGTATCGGGACTGTCTCGCGGAATGTATGCCGTTACCCTGGACGATGCCGAACAAATCCTAACCAACAAGTTTATCAAACTATAAAACGGTGTCTAAACTTCCACATATAGGAACCACGATTTTTACAGTCATGAGCCAATTGGCTAATGAACACAAGGCCATCAACCTTTCGCAGGGATTTCCGAATTTTCCTGTTGATGAAGCGCTCAAGGACATTGTAGCCAAACGCTGCAAGGAAGAAATTCACCAATACCTTCCTATGGCCGGATTTGCACCGCTGCTTGAAAAGATTGCTGTCCTGACGCAAAAATCATACAGACGAACAGTCAATCCAGTGGCAGAAATCCTCATAACGGCGGGTGCCACCGAAGGGATTTTTTCGAGCATCCAGGCTTTGGTCAATAAAGGAGAAGAAGTCATTGTCCTGGATCCGAGCTATGATTGCTATGAAGCCCCGATTCTACTCTGCCACGCCAAACCCATACGGATACCGTTGCATGACGATTACACACCAGACTGGGAATCAATCGGCGGTGCGATGAATGAAAAAACGAGGATGATTATCGTAAACAATCCGCACAATCCGTCGGGGAAAATCTGGACGGAGGGCGATTTTTTGGCACTTGAAAAACTGCTGGATTCGCATCCGAATGTTTTGGTGCTCGCCGACGAAGTCTATGAGTACATCACCTTTGAGCGGCCGCACCTTTCTGTTCACGAGCGGCCCAAACTGCAAGACCGCAGCATTGTCATTTCGTCTTTTGGAAAATCGTTCCATATCACGGGATGGAAAATCGGGTACACGATTGCTCCTGCACCGCTTATGGATGAGATTAAAAAAGTACACCAATTCGTGGTATTTAGCGTGAACAGCCTCGCGCAAATCGCAATCAACGATTACCTGGATAGTGTAGCCGTGGCTCAATTGGGGAGTTTCTACCAAATCAAACGCGACTATTTTAGAAACCTGCTGGCACAAACCCGGCTCGAATTGCTGCCCTGCGAAGGAACGTATTTCCAGACGGTATCATACGCCGCAGTTTCTGACCTCGATGACTTGGCTTTTGCGCGGCAACTGACTACGGCGTTTGGTGTGGCGGCAATTCCGGTTTCTGTGTTCCGTGCCGATAAAAAAGACCTCAAACACTTGCGCTTTTGCTTTGCCAAAGACGAGGCTACGCTAGCGGAAGCAGGAAAAAGACTGGCGTTGTTATAACACTTTACGCGAAATTACCCAAAAGAACCAAAGGGGTTTTCCCGTTTGAATTTCCTTTTCCCCAAACCAATACACATGACAATGAGCGTGTTGCGACAACAAATCTGCACACCGAAAACGACAAAGACCATTGGATTAAAATTTAGGTGACAATATTTACCGATAAGTTTTACTGTTTTGTACAAAACAAATATATTTGCAATCCGAATTCGGGATGTAGCGCAGCCTGGTAGCGTACTAGCATGGGGTGCTAGGGGTCGCTGGTTCGAATCCAGTCATCCCGACCAAAAGCCGGCCATTGAAAATGGTCGGTTTTTTTTTCAAAAAGAAAATCCCAAAGCTCGCTTTGAGGATTTTCTTTTTGAAAAAAAAAAAAAGCCAAAACGCCATTGCATGGCGTTTCGGTTTTTGAGCAACATCGCCCAACTCTGGATCAGCGTAGCTAATCAAAGATCACGATTATAATTTTGTATTTGAATAAATGCCGAAGCCATGTAACGGCGTTGGTTTTTGAGCAACATCCCCCAACTCTGGATCAGCGCAGCTAATCAAAAATCATCATGCAAACCCAAATAGTTGTTGTGATGATAATCA
>JAKQJQ010000088.1 GCA_029561105.1 Bacteroidota bacterium | reverse complement strand
CAGCAGGCTCTTGCAGTCGTCGGGATCGTAGATGGTAAAATTGTTGGGATAGCCCATGCGGTGTGCTTCGGCGCGCAGGATGCGGGCGAACACCGAGTGGAAAGTACCCATGTATAAATTGCGCGCTTCGTGGCCCACGATTGATGCTTTTCAGCAGGCTCTTGCACACCGCATGGGCTATCCCAATAATTTTACCATTTACGATCCCGACGACTGCAAGAGCCTGCTGAAAAGCATCATCAAGGAAGAAGGACTGAACGATAAACTCTATAAACCGGCTACCGTATTCTACCGCATCTCTTCGGCCAAAAACTCGCTGATAGATGCAAAAAAATACGCGGAAAATATCGACCTCGTCTCCGACGACGAAAGCAGCGGCCGTCCTAAAATAAAAGAACTCTTTGCCAAATACCAGGATCGCTGTTTCAAATCCGGCGCCATGGATTTCGACGATTTATTGCTGAAAATGTACGAGCTGCTCACCAAATTTCCGGATGTGCTCTACAAATACCAGCAGCGCTTCACGCATATCTTAATCGATGAGTTTCAGGATACCAACAACGCGCAGTATTCCATCGTCAAGCTTTTTGCCGGGCAGCACGAAAACGTATGTGTAGTCGGCGACGATGCGCAAAGTATCTACGCCTTCCGCGGTGCCACTATCGAGAATATCTTAAATTTTGAGCGCGATTATCCGGATTTAAAAGTCTTTAAACTGGAACAGAATTACCGTTCCACCGAGCATATCGTCAGCGCGGCAAATGAAATCATCAAACACAACAAAGCGCAGCTGCCCAAACAAATCTGGACGGAAAACAAAGGCGGTGAAAAAATAAAAGTGTACAAAACCGCCAGCGATACCGACGAGGCGCGCATCGTGGCCAATGCCATCTTCGACCAGAAAATGCGCAACCACCTCATGCATTCCGAGTTTGCCATTTTGTACCGCACCAATGCGCAGTCGCGTTCTTTTGAGGAAGCGTTGCGCAAATTGAATATTCCATACAAAATTTACGGTGGTCTTTCTTTCTATCAGCGCAAGGAAGTGAAAGATTTCATTTCGTATTTGCGTGTAGTCGTCAATCCGAATGACGAAGAAGCACTGAAACGCATCATCAACTATCCGGTGCGCGGCATCGGTAACACCAGCATCGACCGCTTGATCGTCACCGCCAACGAACACGATTTACCTTTGTGGCATGTGGTGGAAAAGCCTGAAATCATCAACGATATGCAGGCGCGCGCCAAACAACTGATTCGTGATTTCAGCATCATGATCAAAAGTTTCCGCGCCATGCTGGCAAATAAAAATGCGTATGAAATTGCAGAATACATCGGCAAACAAACCGGTCTCATACAGGATTTATACAAAGACAAAACACCCGAAGGCATTTCGCGTTTCGAGAATATTCAGGAACTTCTAAATGGTATTAAAGAATACACCGTAGGCGAGCAGCCGGAATATGAAGAAGATGAAGTGAAGCCGGAAAACGACCTCGCCGCTTACTTGCAACAGATTTCTTTATTGACAGATATGGACGATTCCAAAGATGAAAATAAAGAGAAGGTGAAACTGATGACGATACACGCAGCGAAAGGACTGGAATTTACGAGTGTATTCATTGTGGGTCTGGAAGAAAATTTATTTCCGTCCATCATGTCGATGAATACGCGCGAAGACCTGGAAGAGGAACGCCGTTTGTTTTATGTGGCCATTACGCGTTCCAAGAAATTCCTGACGTTGTCGTATGCGCTGACGCGATATAAATTCGGGCAGCTCAACTATTGCGAGCCGAGCCGTTTCATTGACGAAATAGCGGAGGAAAACAAAACCTTCTTCGGACAAAAAGAACCGCAAAAACCAAAAGCGGAACAGAAATCGTTCTTCGGCGATGATGAGAATACGAAATGGTACCTCAGCAAACAGTATCAGAAGAAACAAATCATTGAGCCATCCAAACCTGAAGTAACAGA
>JAKQJQ010000083.1 GCA_029561105.1 Bacteroidota bacterium | reverse complement strand
AATGTTGGCGCAGCTGGTGTTGCCGGTTGCGCGTTGAGTGTAATGTTTGAAACCGAGGAAATACAACCAGCCGCATTCTGCGCAGTTACGATATGTGAAGAACCTGCGGCGAGTCCGCTGTAAACAAGCGTTGCAGAATATGGTCCTGAATCAAAACTATAAGTTTCTCCTGCAACGGCGGTAATGGTAACTGATCCGGTCGCCAAAGTACAAGTCGGATGCGTCGCAGTCAATATTGGCGCAGCTGGTGTTGCCGGTTGCGTGTTCAAGGTAATGTTTGAAACCGAAGAAATGCAACCAACCGCATTCTGTGCAGTAACCGTGTGCGAAGAACCCGCCGCGAGTCCGCTATAGACAAGCGTTGCAGAATACGGTCCTGAATCAAAACTGTAAGTTTCCCCAGCGACTGCGGTTATGGTAACTGATCCAGTCGCCAAAGTACAAGTCGGATGCGTCGCGGCCAATGTAGGCGCAGCTGGTGTTGCCGGTTGCGCGTTGAGTGTAATGTTTGAAACCGAGGAAATACAACCAGCCGCATTCTGTGCAGTCACTGTATGTGAAGAACCTGCTGCGAGTCCGCTATAAACAAGCGTTGCAGAATATGGTCCCGAGTCAAAACTGTAAGTTTCTCCCGCAACAGCGGTAATGGTCACCGATCCGGTTGCCAAAGTACAAGTCGGATGCGTCGCGGCCAATGTTGGCGCAGCTGGCGTTGCCGGTTGCGCGTTGAGTGTAATGTTTGAAATCGAAGAAATGCAACCAGCCGCATTCTGTCCTGTCACGGTATGCGAGGAACCTGCCGCGAGTCCGCTATAGACAAGCGTTGCGGAATATGGTCCCGAGTCAAAACTATAAGTTTCTCCCGCAACAGCAGTAATGGTAACTGATCCCGTCGCCAACGTACAAGTAGGATGCGTCGCGGTTAATGTAGGCGCGGCTGGCGTTGCCGGTTGCGCGTTCAAGGTAATGTTTGAAACAGAAGAGATGCAACCAACCGCATTCTGCGCAGTAATCGTGTGCGAAGAACCCGCCGGAAGTCCGCTGTAAACGAGCGTTGCCGAATATGGTCCCGAATCAAAACTATATGTTTCCCCCGCCACAGCAGTAATAGTTATGGTGCCCGTGGAAATTGTACAAGTAGGTTGAGTTACGACTACTGAGGGCGCAGCAGGAGTTGCCGGTTGTGCGTTGAGCGTGATGTTGGAAACTGCAGAGATACAGCCCGCCGCGTTCTGCGCAGTAACCGTGTGTGAAGAGCCCGCCGCGAGCCCGCTATAAACAAGCGTTGCAGAATATGGCCCAGAGTCTAAACTATAGGTAAGTCCCGCAACGGCAGTAATAGTCACCGAGCCTGTTGCCAACGTGCAAGTGGGGTGCGTCGCGGTTAATATAGGTGTCGCCGGAGTGGCTGGTTGCGCGTTGAGTGTAATGTTTGAAACCGACGAAATACAACCTGCCGCATTTTGCGCGGTTACGGTATGCGAAGAACCCGCTGCGAGTCCGCTATAAACGAGCGTTGCTGAATATGCTCCAGAGTCAAAACTATAAGTTTCCCCTGCCACTGCAGTGATGGTCACCGACCCGGTCGCCAAAGTACAAGTTGGATGTGTCGCGGTCAATGTAGGTGCAGCTGGCGTTGCCGGTTGTGTGTTTAAAGTAACCGTAGTAACAATAGAGAAACATCCGCTAGCATTTTTTGCCACAATACTGTGTGTTGAGCCGGCTGCCAGGCCCGAAAAAACTAACGTTGCTCCGTATGGGCTTGCGTCGAAGCTGTAGGTTTCACCGGCTACTCCAGTTATTGTTATTGTTCCGGTCGAAACGGTACAAGTGGGCTGTGTCACCACTACCACAGGTGCCGCTGGAATCGGAGGTTGCGCGTTGAGTGTAATGTTTGAAACCGCAGAAATACAACCCGCTGCATTCTGTGCGGTTACGGTATGTGAAGAACCCGCTGCGAGCCCGCCGTAAACAAGGGTTGCAGAATATGGTCCCGAGTCAAAACTGTAAGTTTCGCCCGCCACTGCTGTAATGGTCACCGATCCGGTGGCCGATGCACAGGTAGGATGGGTCGCGGTAAGTGTAGGTGCAACGGGTGTCGCTGGTTGCGGATTTATGGTTATGTTAGTCACGGCTGTACAGCCCATGGCGTTTCTCGCAGTTACGGTGTGGGGTCCGGGCGTTAGACCGGAGTAGGTTAATGTCCCCGAATACGCGCCCGCATCAAGCTTATAGGTTAATCCAGCGACAGCGGTTATAGAAATATCTCCTGTTGCTACCGTACAGGTAGGTTGTGTGACTGCAACGGTTGGAGGTGCCGGCAGCATAGCCGGTGTACAGGATGCTGCTGTACAATTCGCGGTGCCCGAAGCAAAACAAGTTCCCACAGCGCCCGAAGGTGTGACGATGAGGGTAACCACATCAGCAGGGTTTACGCCTGTGATGGTGTAAGTTAGTACATTCCCTATGTTTCCAACGAATATCGTAGCACCTCCATTTACTTTGTACGACACCGTGTAAGTAGCGGCACCACTCACGGCGCCCCAGTTAAAGCTCACTTGAACGGTATTCGCAGCTCCACAAGTAATGACCGGCGCCAGAAGCGGATTAATAGTAACTACAGCCGTTTCCTGACAGCCATTGATATTTGTATAGGTTATGGTAGACGTTCCTCCAGAGATTCCGGTGACTAACCCGGTGTTGCTTACTGTTGCCACGGCTGGATTTGAAGATAACCACGGCGTGGTTGCAGCGGGCGTCCCCGATCCTGTTAGTTGTGTGGTTCCGCCAACACATTTTACAAGCGTACCAGTGATGGTTGGTAATGGATTTACCGTTACATTGGTAGAAGCATTATTGCCTAAGTTATCGGTGTAGGTGATGGTGGTGGTTCCGAAAGCTAATCCCGTTACAACACCCGATGCATTGATTGTGGCTACGGCTGGATTAGACGATACCCAAGGATTGACAGCCGCCGGGGTACCGCTTCCGGTTAAAGTTGTTGTGCCCGGTGTAGGGTAACAGACTTTGGTGTTCCCAAATATGGCAGGTGGAAGCGCAAAAGGGTTACGTCTATTAAATTGGCGGTTGTATCGATTTTGGATGTAGGCATTTGCAGAAATCGAAGAAGTATCGGGCGTAAAAGACCGCGGCTTATGACCGGCTTTCAATCCATTGAGTACCGGAGAGGGCAATAGCGCAAACGGAAGCGTGTGTTTTTGCTGCTGTGGTTGCCAACCAGGAGAGATTATCCTGGAGGTATCAATGCCAAATTGGGCTTGAACAACAGGTGAAGATAAAAATAGGAATAAGATTAATATTTTTATAAAATTCGATTTAGGGAGATTCGTCTTCATAAATTTTAGCAGCCATTTTCACGGCTCGTCTATGCTATTGGATTATCAATCAGTAAATTATTGTCTGTTTGCGCCAAATGTATCGAATTCACTCAAATAATTCATCGACAAACGGCTTATTTTTTTAACATTTTTATATTTTTTTTTAGCGACAGTACTTTCTGTGCAAGATATTGCTAAACAGTTATTTATATACGATAGAATGTGTTCAAAACAATCGAAAGTAAATAAAAAAGTGTTAAATTTAATTTGAACGTTATGTTTTCGTTAACCGGTTGTTTTTCTAAGGTGAAAAACAATATTTCAGCAAATAAAAAAGCCTGAAAAATCTTGCGATTCATCAGGCTGGATGATAGGGTTTAAATGAATTAAATGTCGTCGAAATCAACATCGGTAAAACTATTGGCTTTTGGCATAGCGTCGCTTACCGCTTTTTCGGTTATGTATTCTTTCTTGAAATCTCTTTGGTGTCGCTCGGAAATCACTTCCTCGCCTTTGTGGTTTAACACGTACGCTGTCATGTCATCGAGGATTTCGGCAAAAGCGGCAAAGTCCTCTTTGTACAAATAAATCTTGTGCTTTTTGAAATGGAACGACCCATCTTCTTCTGTAAATTTCTTGCTTTCGGTAATGGTAATGTAATAATCATCTGCCTTGGTGGCTCGCACGTCAAAGAAGTAAGTCCTTCTTCCGGCCCTTAAAACTTTAGAAAATATTTCTTCTTTTTCTAGCATGTCATTTTCTCTCATAATCCTTCTTGCAATTAGTTTGGTTTTAGTTTCAATTGCAGCGTCATTTCGTTAACGCTCGTTCAAAAATGATAAAAAATGTATTACAAAACAAAATTTATGACAATTCTTTTTCCGAAAGTTGACGCAGGTATAAGTCGGCATAATAGCCACCCATATCTATGAGTTGATTATGAGAACCTTGCTCAATAATGCGGCCTTCCTCAAGGATGATAATTCGGTCGGCATTTTTGGCCGATGACACGCGATGACTTACAATGATCGTAGTTTTGTCTTTACAGAAATCAAGCAGGTTGCTGAGGATGGCTTCTTCGGTTTCGGTGTCTACTGCAGACAAACAGTCGTCTAAGAGCAGTATGTCGGCGTCTTTTATAAGTGCACGCGCAATAGATACCCGTTGTTTTTGCCCGCCCGACAGCGTGATGCCGCGTTCGCCCAAAATGGTTTCGTATTGCAGGTTAAAAGTTGCTATATTATCGTGAACGACCGCTCTTTTTGCTGCTAAAATTACAGCATCGTCTGAGGCGTTTTCGTTTCCGAATTTGATGTTGTTCTTAATCGTATCCGAAAACAAAAAGGCATCCTGCGGCACGATACCAATACTATTCCTAAGGTCAAAAAGGTTGACTTGATCTATAGGGTTGCCGTCAATCAGGATTTCACCTTCTGAAATGTCGTACAATCGGCTGATTAGAGACAGCACTGTCGATTTCCCCGAACCGGTTTTGCCCAGTATGGCAAGGGTCTCTCCTTTTTTGATGTGAAAATTGATTTGCTCCAACGCTTTAATATTTGTATCTTCATAAGTAAAACCCACGTCTTTGAACTGGATTTCCCCATGAATAACGCTAGGTGCGGGATGGTTGTTTTGAATTTCGGGCTCAATACTCAAAAATTCGTTGATTCGCTTCTGCGACGCCTCGGCTTCCTGCACCATCGACGAAACCCATCCCAACGAGGCGACGGGAAAGGTAAGCATGTTGATGTAAAGGATGAACTCGGCGATGGTTCCTATACTTTTTATACTGCCGTTGATGTACATCATCCCGCCAAAATAAATCACCACCAGGTTGCTTACACCAATCAGAGCAATCATCAACGGGCCAAAAATAGCCTGAAGCTTGGCGAGGCTCATGCTTTTGGTTTTGCTCTCCTCGGCCAGCTGAACCATATTGGACTGTTGCTGGCTTTCTAGCGAATATGCCTTGATTACCCTGATGCCAGAGAATACCTCTTGTGTAAAACTCGAAACCTTTGAAAGGTATTGTTGAAAAATAGTACTGCGTTTGTTGATGTCGGTACTGAGCTTGAAAATCGCGTAAGACAGCAACGGTAAAGGGAGTAAAGCATACAAGGTAAGTCGTGGCGATACATTATACATATAGACAATGACGATTGCAAAGCGAATCACCGTGTTGATCGTGTACATAACGGCCGGGCCAACGTACATGCGGGTTTTGCCTACATCTTCGCTGATTCGGTTCATCAAATCACCGGTGCGGTGTTGTTTGTAAAAATTTTGGGATAGCCTTTCGTATTGGCGGAACACCTCATTTTTGAGGTCGAATTCAATATGACGCGACATGACAATCAGCGTTTGCCGCATCAAGAAGGTCAAGAAACCCGCAATAATCGTTGCGCCGATTATTTTTAGTATACGAACAATCAGTTCATTTTCTGCAAAAGCTATGGTTATGTTGCCTTTTTGGAAATCCTCAAGCACTTTAATCGATTCACTGATGAGTTTGGGCGTGACCAAATTGAAAAATTGCGCCACAATTGTGGTAACAATTCCCAGTAAAAAACTGTATTTGTATTTGATGAAATATTTATTTAAATACTGTAATTCTTTCATATTATTAAATGCGGTAGCGACTAATAAGATGTTTTGTTGTTAAAAAGTCGATTATAATTTAATTTTTGTTTTTTTTTCAGAACCTAATGATAAGTTATTGATTTATTAATTTATCTCCAAAACAGTGCGATATTTTGATTTAAATCTTAATTTTGTACCGTCTTTTTAATAAAGTCGCAACCTGAGGCTGCCAGATTGTATATTAGGTAGCGCAACGGAGAAAATTTAAATCCAATACTATGACTTCAGAAATCCTAAGAACAAGCGAACTTCACAAAATCGACCCGGTTTTTGGACAGCTTTCATTTGACAATCACGAACAAATCGTTTTTTGCAACGACAAAGATACTGGTTTAAAAGCAATAATCGGAATCCATAACACAGTTTTGGGACCTGCTCTGGGTGGTACACGTATGTGGAAATACGCCAATGAATGGGAGGCCTTAAACGATGTATTGCGCCTGTCGCGAGGCATGACCTATAAGTCTGCCATTTCAGGATTGAACCTTGGCGGAGGAAAAGCAGTAATCATTGGTGATTCAAAAGTAGACAAGACTCCAGAAATGATTACCCGTTTTGGGCAATTCGTAGATTCTTTGAGCGGTAAATATATCACTGCCGAAGACGTAGGTACTACGACCGAAGACATGGATCGCATCCACCTCGTGACCAAACACGTCACCGGAATTTCAGAATCGCTTGGCGGGTCGGGAAACCCATCGCCAGTAACGGCTTATGGGGTTTATATGGGTATGAAAGCGGCTGCGAAATACCAGTTTGGGACGGATGTGCTTGAAGGAAAGAAAATCCTGGTACAAGGTGTAGGACATGTAGGTGAAACTTTGGTAGATTATCTTACCAAAGAAGGCGCGCTGGTTCAGATAGCTGATATTAATGAAGCCAGGTTGCAACAACTCGAGGCCAAGTACGGTGCCAAAATAGCGACAGGAGATATTTACAGCGCTGATGTAGACATTTATGCGCCATGTGCGTTGGGTGCCACCATCAATGATGAAACCATCAATAAAATAAAAGCGCGCGTAATTGCCGGTGCGGCCAACAACCAACTCGCGGTGGAGCAAATCCACGGAAAAATCTTGAAGGAAAAAGGGATTGCCTATGCACCCGATTTTCTCATCAACGCTGGCGGAATCATTAACGTTTATGCCGAAATCGTAGGTTACGACAAAGCCGAAGCCATGCGTCGTACCGAGAACATCTACAACACCACGCTCGAGATTTTCAGTTTTGCCGAAGAAAAAGGCATTACCACACACCAGGCTGCGTTGTCGATTGCTGAGAAGCGCATCGAAGACAGAAAAAAAGAAAACGCCAAATAACCGCGCGTTTAGATTATATTCTTATTTTTGCGGGGCCAAAGTGATCAGCTTTCGCCCCGTTAATATTTTAAAAAGTTCTTACAGGTGTTAAACAGAAGACATATTCGTGTAAAGGTGATGCAATCGATTTTTGCGCTGCATCAAAACGGCTCGGACAACCTCGAAAAGGAAGAGAAATTTTTGTTGCACAGCATTGACAGCATCCAGGATTTGTATTTGATGATGCTTTCCTCGCTGATTGAAATCAGAAAGAAAGAAATTGAATTCCTCGAGAAATCAAGTGCCAAACACCTCGCTACCAAAGAAGAACGCAATCCCAACAGAAAGTTCGTCGACAACGCCATCTTCAAATTGCTTGAAGATAATGATTCGCTTCGACTCGCGCTCGAATCGAGGAAAATCAATACTTGGACGCTAAATGACGATTACATCTTATTGTTGCTCAAGGCTATAAAGGAAAGCGATCTTTATGCCGATTACATCGCCAGCAAGAAAAACAGTTTCGAGGAAGATCAGCAATTTGTCGTAGACATCTTTATGGACATCATCGCGGCCAACGAAAAGCTTTACGACTATCTTGAAGATTACAAGCTCACCTGGGTAGACGATATTCCGTTGGTAAACACCCAAATCATCAAGCAGCTCAATACGCTCAAGTCAGCGACCGACGACAGTTTCCGGGTTGCTAAATTATATAAGGATGCCGAGGACAAAGAATTCGTGAGCAACCTCTTCAAAAAGACGGTCCTCAATGAAACCGAGCTCGCCAAAGAGTACATCGATAAAACACCCAATTGGGACACCGAGCGCATCGCAGAAATCGACACCATCATTTTAAAGATGGCCATCTGCGAGTTCCTCAA
>JAKQJQ010000067.1 GCA_029561105.1 Bacteroidota bacterium | reverse complement strand
CCTGTTCAAGGTAGGTTGCATACGCGTTACGCACCCGTGCGCCGGTCTCTAGTATTGCTACTATACCCCTCGACTTGCATGTGTTAAGCCTGCCGCTAGCGTTCATCCTGAGCCAGGATCAAACTCTTCATCGTATATTGTTTGCCCGAAGGCTGTTTGTTGATATGATAAAGGCTAGTCTTATTTCGAATCTTCGATTCTTCTTACTCTTTTTTTTATTGCTCCAGCATCTCTGCTGAAGCGGCTGTCAATCCAATATGTCTATGAACGTGTCTTTCTTTTCTTGTCGCTATTCTTTCGTTTAGCGGGTGCAAAAGTAGCAATTGTTTTTTACTGAACAAGCTTTTTTGAAAATAAATTTTAATTTTATTTTCTCGATTCTCATTACCAGTATATTATCAATGAACTTTCTTTTTCCCTCAACAAGTATCTCGTTTGCGGGCTGCAAAGATACACCCGTTTTTCACTCCCGCAAACTTTTTTTAAGGGAAATTCCCTAATTTTTTCCTAATCGTTTATAAACCCTTGGGATGGTGGTTTTTGCAAGGGATTTTTTTGTCAAAACCAAAAGCCGAACATGCAGATTTGCAAAAGGCCTCTCTGAGAAACGATGCCCGCGTGAGAGGGCCGAGCGTTGAATAACAGTCCCGCGGACTGTTTTCGCGAAGGCGCCAGCGGGTGTGGTGGCCAAAAACAAGATTTGACAATAGGAGTTAATTTACTAGCAAGGTGCCCGCGTGAGGGATGGCAGCAAGGTGCCGCGCACCGCGTACAGCCCGACGGCGCCATAGACCCGTTTTGGAAATTGGTGCGGCTAGCGCCGGCACGCCATCAAAAAGGAATCACTCGAAACGAATAGCTTTCACGGGAGAAATTTTCGTAATAATATAAGAAGGCACCAACAGCACCAGCAGGCAGACAAAAGCGGTGCCCACATTGAGCAGCAAAAGATACAGCCAATCGAGATGTACCGGCGCCACATTGACATAATAACTTTCGGGGTTGAGCTTGACCACGCCGAAATATTGCTGAAGGAGCACCAGCCCAATCCCAATGGCATTACCCCAAAACAAACCACGCACTATTAAATAAAACGCGTTGTACAGGAATATTTTACGCACCGACCAATTGCTTGCGCCCAAAGCTTTTAGAATTCCGATCATTTGTGTGCGCTCGAGGATGAGCACCAAAAGCGCCACAATCATATTAATGGTGGCCACGACAATCATGACGATTAAAATCACGATAATATTAAAATCAAACAACTGAAGCCACTCGAATATATAGTAGAATTTCTCGGCGATGGTTTGGGTGTCTAGCGTAGAACTGGTTTGCTCGTACACTTCTTCGCCTTTGGCCTTGATGTTATTGAAGTCATCTACAAAAACCTCAAACGACCCCACTTGGTCGGGTTTCCATTTATTGATGCGCTGCACGTGGCGGATGTCGCCAATGAGGTAAGCCGAATCGAACTCGTGAAAGCCCGAATTGTAAATACCTACAACTTCAAAAACCCGCAGGTTGGGCAAACGGTTGCCGTCGTCTTTCATGAAGAAGGTGTTGAACTTATCGCCGACTTTTAAATCGAGCCTGTCTGACAGATATTGCGAAATCATCACCTGTGCATTGAGGTTGTGTGAGACATCGGGCAGTTTTCCGGACACCAGGTATTCTTTGATGTTGCTCCACTGGTAATCGGCACCAACGCCTTTAAAGACGATTCCTTCGAAGGTCTTCTCGGTGCGGATGATACCTGCTTTAGAAGCCACTGCTTGAATGTGACTGATGCCTGTGACGGTTTTAAACTTGGGGTAAAAATCCTGTTCTGTAGAAATGGGTGTGACGCTTCCCTGCGATTGGTTGTCATCGTAATTCTGGATGATGATGTGCCCGTTGAACGCCGAAACTTTCTCGCGGATTTTTTGCTGCAAACCAATTCCCGTAGCCACAGAAACGATCATCATGACCATGCCAATGGCAATCGCGGCAATCGCAATTTTTATAATTGGCGCAGATATACTACTTTTACGGCCTTTAGCAGCAATGAGCCTTTTGGCTATGAAATGTTCCAGGTTCACTCTTTAAAGTTTTGCCCAAAAGTACAGCTTTAGATACGATTTACCGAATTTGGAAGTTAATTATGAAGTATGATCCCGAGCACCAGCAACCACACAGAACGTCTGATTTTTCCTTCTCTTACCAATCCCTCGATAACTGTATTGGGAATCTTACTGCTTTTGGTTGCCTCGTGTAAGACACCGCAAACGGCAATGGGCACTTCGATTCCCGCGCATACGATGGTAAAAAGCAAGAGTAAATCGAATGCATTTCTTACCGGTGCCGACAATATGGAAAGCTACCTGAATCTGTTGCGCGGCAAAAAGGTAGGCGTCCTTACCAATCCCAGCGGACTGGTTTCTTTTGATTACGATTATACCTTTACCGATACGGTAAATCGCACCCAACAATCGGGAAAGAAAACCGCCACGATGCATATTGTGGATTACCTTGCGCAAAAAACCAAAGTAGATCTCGTCAAGATTTACGCGCCCGAACACGGTTTTCGTGGCGAAGGTGCCGACGGCGAACTCATCGTTGACGGCAAAGACACCAAAACCGGTGTTCCTATCATCTCGCTCTACGGCAACAGCAAAAAACCGTCAAAAGAACAATTGTCTGGTATTGATGTATTGCTCTTTGACCTACAGGACGTTGGTGCGCGTTTTTACACTTACATCTCCTCCTTGCATTATGTCATGGAAGCCTGTGCCGAAAATGATATCCAGCTTATCATTCTCGACCGTCCCAATCCCAACGGCAATATCGTAGACGGGCCCATTCTTGAAAAGCAATACAGCAGTTTTGTAGGCATGCACGAGATTCCGGTCTTGCATGGCATGACCATTGGCGAATACGCGCTCATGATCAACGGCGAACGCTGGCTCAAGGACAGTTTGCAATGCAAGATCAAGATTGTCCCGTGTGAAAACTACCGCCGCGAAATGCCCTACAGCTTACCGGTAAAACCGTCGCCCAATTTACCCAACGACCAGGCCATTAACCTGTATGCAAGCTTGTGTTTTTTTGAGGGAACAAACGTAAGCGTAGGCCGCGGAACCGATAAACAATTCCAGATTTACGGCTCGCCGTTGCTCACGCCTTATCACGAATTCTCGTTCGTGCCTATGCCCAACGCAGGATCTAAAGAACCGCCGCAGATGGGAAAAACCTGTTGCGGAGAAGATCTCTCGCACACCGCAAAAGTAAAAAGACTGGAACTCAAATGGCTGCTCGAAGCCTACCACAAGACCGAACAACCCGAGAAATTTTTCAACTCGTACTTCACCAAACTCGCCGGAAGTAAAAAAATGCAACAACAGATTGAAGGCGGGATGAGCGAAGAAGAAATCCGCGCTACCTGGAAACCTGGCCTGGAGCGTTTTAAAGAAATGCGAAAGAAGTATTTGATTTACCCGGATAGTTTCCTGACGGTGAATTAATTAAAGTGGCAACCGCTTTTTCATTTCCTCCACAATATTAAAAGCCGCAGGGCAAATCGCCACATTGAGCAGCGTAAGATTGGCTATCTGCTGGAATTTCTTTCGGTCGGTATGCGGAAACTCCCGACAAGCCTTGGGCCGCACATCATAAATCATACAATAATTCTGGGAATCCAGAAATGCACATGGCACACTTTTCAAGACGTAATCATTCTCTTCATCAATGCGCAGGTATTGGTCAATGAATTGTTGCGGCTTCTGGCGCAGGTGTTTGGCAATTCGCTCAATGTCGGCAGTAGTGAAAAGTGGCCCGGTGGTCTTGCAGCAATTGGCGCACTCGAGACAGTCGGTTCTGCGGAACTCGGCGGCGTGCAATTCCTGCATCACATAGTCGATGTTCTTAGGCGGCTTCTTTTTGAGCTTATCAAAGTACTTCTTGTTCTCGATATGCTTATCTTTGGCCAACTTGGGCAACTGATTTAAAGGCGGTTTCAACACAACAATATTTGATTTTAAAAACAAAGATAACCTTTAAACCCAAAACTCCCTATACCCTGAACCTTGAACCCTTCACCCGTATGAAAGACCTTTTCGGAAAAGCCATTCTCGACTATCAAACAGGCAATTCACCCCAGGACCTGATCACCGAAACCTCGATTTCAGAACCCGATGACATGAGCGTCGCCTACCTTTTCCGTTCCTTTGCCGAAATGCCAGCCATGGAACAAAAGGCGCTCGAACTTGCCCAAGGCAAAACCCTCGATGTGGGTTGTGGCGCCGGAAGCCACAGCCTCTACCTACAGAATGAAAAAAACCTAGCGGTCACCGCGATCGACATTTCAACTAACGCCATTGAAGCCTGTAAACTACGCGGCCTAAAAGATGCCAGGGTTCAGGACATCATGGCGCTCGAGGGCGAAAAATTCGACACCATCCTACTTTTGATGAACGGCGCCGGCATGTGCGGCAGGCTTAAAAACATGACCGTGTTCCTGCAAAAACTCAAATCCCTGCTCAATGAAAACGGCCAGGTTTTACTCGACAGCTCCGACATCATTTATATGTTCGACGAGGATGAGGATGGTGGTAAGTGGATTGCTTCGGATGAAGAATATTACGGAGAAGTCGTGTTCAACATCCAATACAAAGGCCAAAAAGAAGATCCGTTCCATTGGCTTTACATCGATTTCAATACACTTCAAAACGCCGCGCACGCTGCGGGTTTACAGTGCCAACTCGTACTCGAGGGCGAACATTACGATTATCTGGCCAAACTCAGTAGGTAATTTTTTAGGCGTGTCCCTGCGGGCCGGGCTGTACGCTGCAATATTTTTGTCGGGAGACTGCTCTTTTGCGTGAAAAGCCGTGTCAGACAAAAATGATTTCCGCTGCCATCCCTCACGCGGGCATCCATCGACATTCAACATTCGTTAGTCAAAATTCAACCTTTAAAAATTTCGAACAATGAACGCTCAACAACGAACTTTGAAATAGCCAATCAACCATCAACCGTCAACCAAACCCTGAAATTCTATAAGGTTTTCGCGTTTATCCGAAAACCCAAACTTTTATCTTTATCGGCACAAATATTAAAGAATCAACTATGAAAATCCTCAAATTAGTCTCGCTATCCTTACTGCTGTTCGTTTTGGGTTGTTCTAAAGACGACGACCAGAATGTAGAGAACGGCGTCAACAAAACAGCCAACCTGCAAATTACCGGATCGAGTGCCAACGACTTCCTATCGGCGGCCAAATACCAATCGGTGGTGATAGAGGTTTTATACGTACAAGGTTTTCAACCTGAGGCACAGACCTTAACCAATCTTAGGAATTTCATGCAGGCCAGACTCAATAAACCTGGCGGAATCACCATCAATCAAAGACCAATTGCAAGTCCGGGTCTCGCGCCTTACGACATCAACGAGATTGCCGCGATCGAGTCGGCCAACCGGACATTCTACAACAACGGCAATGTACTCACTTTGTTTCTATTGTTCGTAGACGGGAACTACGCTACAGATACAGCATCGAACTTCACCTTGGGTACCGCGTATCGCAATACGTCGTTTGTGATGTTTGAAAACACCATTCAAAACCTGAGTAATTCACCGTTAGAACCCAACCGCATTACGCTTGAAAGTACAGTTATCTTACATGAACTCGGTCATTTGCTGGGACTCGTCAACCTCGGCTCTACCATGCAAACCGAGCACAATGACGAAGCGCACGACAAACACTGCGACAACGAAAACTGCCTGATGTTCTGGAAAACCTCAAACAGTTCTATGGTTGGCGAGATGGTAGGTTCGGGCATCCCGCAGCTCGATGCGAATTGCCTGGCCGATTTACAAGCCAATGGCGGGAAGTAAAAATAAAAAACCCCAGGGTAAACTCTGGGGTTTTTATTTTTAGACGCAGCCGAAGCCCCTGAACATGCTGCACTTGAGACACGCCGCGGCGGGTTTTAGACTCACTTCTTTCGTGATAAACGATTATTTCTTGATGATTTTGTCTGACTTGAGTAATTTGCCTTCGTTGTAAATCCTGAGGTAATAAGTTCCCGAAGCCAACCCATCAATATTAACCACATTGTTGGTTTGCGAGGTTAACTTTTGGGTTTTGACAAGCTGCCCGATATTGTTAAAGATCTCTACTTCGTCAATCTGCGACTGCGGAGAGGTAATCATGAAGTACTGCGAAACGGGGTTCGGGTAGACGCTGATGGCATTCATGGCTTCAAAATCGCTGAGTCCCAAAGTAGCACAACCGTTGGATGTCAACAAGCTCAATCGCGGTCCGGCTAAAGTGTTCTGCATAATCGTTTTTTGTCCGGCCGTGAAGAACGCCATACACGCATCATTTACATAATCCATATAGTTCATGAACATCGAACCGTTGGTGGTGTTGGTGCAAGCGTTGGCATTGCTCGGGAAAGATGGGCAATTGAAATACGGATTATCGGTTGCCGGCGTATCGGCTACCCCGTCGCTGTTGGCACCGCTTCCGCAAGGACTTCCGTCATCGCCCCATGGGTGTAACAGTCCAAAATAGTGTCCAATTTCGTGCGTTCCTGTCCTTCCTTTGTTGAACGGCGCAGTAGCAGTTCCGGTGGTGCCAAAATACTGGTCTCCGATACACAGACCGTCATCGGCCTGACCGGCATTAGACGGGAGATAAGCAAATCCCAACAATTGGTCATCGGTGAAACGCCCAATCCAGATATTGAGGTATTTGGTAGGATCCCAGGCGGGCTCTCCCGCTGCCAAATAATAACTGTTTTCAAAAACAAACGAACTCGACACTGATTTTCTTGTAATCCCGGTAGACGTTGCACCAGCCGGCGTGCGGGTTGCCTTACAAAAAGTGATTTCGACATCAGCACCAAGCGGTCTGAAAACCGAGGGCACTACGGTATTGAAATCGGCGTTGAGTTTCCGGTAGTCGGCATTCAAAACGGCAAGTTGCGAATTGATTTGTGCGTCGCTGATATTCTGCGCTGCATTTTTGTACAAAACGTGGAAGACTACAGGAATGGTCACCACCACGTTGGGCGTATTGTTGTCGCCGCCACGATTGAAAATGGTTCGTGCTTGTGCATTATCGGGGTTTTGAATGTAATTCATCACTTCATTGTGATGGGCCTCAAACCCTGGCACGGTTGCTTTAAGAAGGCTCACCTTGTCCATCGTACCACAGGTTCTTTGTTGGGCAAAACCTGAAACGGCGGTGAATGCGATAAGGGTTACAATAATTTTTTTCATAGTTTAGTAAATTAAGACTGCAATAATACAAACATTTCCTTATTGGCAAAGCAAACGTTCATAAGTTTTAAGCTGTTGACTTCAAGTTGATTATCAGAAACGTTGCAATAAATTAGTAGTAGTTTGGATATCGGCAATGGCTTCGCGCAGCAAATGCAAATCGTGTTGCGAATTGTAGGCATTAAGTGAAATCCGCAAAAATATGCCGTGATCTATTTTCATTACCGGAATCTCAATATGGTATTTCTCAAATAAAAGTGATTTCAATCCCACAATATCATTGGTTTGTATAGGTATGCTGCACATTTGTCCGAGAAACTCCGAAGTCACGGGGCAAATCGGCTTTGACCCAACAAGCTCACAAAAACTTTCATAATGTTCAAGGATCATTTGCTTGCAAACGTTAGACTGAGATTCCCAGTCATTGGCGCGTAGAAATTCAACCGCAGCGCCAGCCGTCAGGAAGGCCGATACATCACGTGTGCCTTGGTGTTCGTGATAATCTAAGAATTGACTCTGCCCCGGTGTTTCGCTTTGGTAACCCCAACTCACCACGAGCGGGTCAATATGGGATTGCCAAGATTTTTTGACATATAAGAACGACGATCCTTTGGGCGCGAGCATCCATTTGTGGAGCGTGCCGGTGTAAAAATCGGGATCGAGCGCGGCAATATTCAAATCGATATGACCCGGAACGTGAGCGCCGTCGATAATGGTAATTAGCCCTAGTGCACGCGCTTTTTCACAAATCTCCTTGACAGGGAATATCAAAGCCGTGGCGCTGGAAATCTGATTGAGGAAAATGACCTTGGTTTTTGGGGTGTAGCCTTTCCAGAACTCGTCGAGGATTTGTGCTTTAGAGACAATTGGCAATGAAATGTTCTGCCGAATGTATTTGGCTCCCGATTTTTTACAATAAAAATTCCAGGTGCGGTCCATGGCGCCGTACTCGTGGTTGGTGGTGAGTATCTCATCTCCCGGCTGTAGTTCAAGGCTGCGCATGACGGTATTGATGGCAATAGTTGGGTTGGGGACAAAAAAGAAATCTTCGGGCGAGCAACCCACATAAGTTGCGAGCGCGTTCTTTGATTCCTTGAGATAACCGATTAGTTTTTTGGTTAGAAATTGAACCGGTGTCCTTTCTAGTTCGAGTTGCCAATGTTGGTAGTTTTCAAAAATTGGTTTGGCGCAAGCCCCAAATGAGCCGTGGTTGAGATAGGTCAGTTGTGGATCCAGCAAGAAATGTGATTTCATAATTTTGATTTTTGATTGTTGCGCGCCCCAAACCTTCTCAGGTCGTTCTGCTGTGGTTTGATGGAATCAAATGTAAAAAATCCCGAACAACAATTGTCATTCGGGATTCTTTTACTCGGTAATTACCGCTATGGGAAGCAAATACTGGCTTCGGACCTTTTTACTGTCCTTGGCTGCGGGTGCCCATTTGGGCAGGGTTTCGAGGATTTGGCGGCACTGTTCTCCCGTGCCAAATCCGGCATCGTGTACGACGCGGATATCGGTTGGAGTGCCGTCTTTTTCAATGACAAAAGACAGGACGACCTTATCTACCAATCCGGGAACTTGGGGTGCTTTGAAATGTTTGGCGAAAGTGCTGTAAAATACGTCAATGCCTCCTGGAAAATCGGCTTGGGTGTCAACATCTTCGGAGGTGTAGATTTTCTCATCCGCGTTTGGCCGCGTGTTATCTTGTGCCGAGACCAGATTCACTGCGAACAACAGGACAGGCAACAGAAACGTTGTTCTCATTTTAAATTTATTTTTTTGAAGCAATGTTGATGGGGATAGTGTACATGACGCGAACTGTTTTTCCTTTTTGCATTCCCGGACTCCATTTTGGACTGGCCAACAATACGCGTTTGGCCTCTTCTGCAGCGCCTTGTCCCGGATTGCTGACGATTTTCACGTCTGTAATGCTGCCGTCTTTTTCAACCACGAACGACACGACTACCTTCCCCGATATATTTCGTGCCTCGGGCAACTTGAAATTAGTACTGATATAATTCAGGAACTCTTGCCGCCCGCCCGGAAATTGAGGTGCAACTTCTATGTTATCCTCTTTGTACGTACGGTTATCAATGGGTTCGGAAACTTTTAATTGAACCGGCACTTCACCTGCCTTAGATTCTTTTTTTTCGGGCTTTGATTTTGGCCTGAACACCATGGGATATTTGATTTCAACGCTGATGGGCTTGCCGCCGCGACTTGCCGGTTTCCATTTAGGACATTCGTTGAGCACGCGTATCATTTCTATAGCCGATTCCGAGTCAATCATTTGAATCATCTTTATTTTTTGTACGCTGCCGTCGGTGTCAATGGTGAAGGCGGCAACCATTTTGCCTGGTTTAGAGACCTTGCTGTAATTGAAATGCGTGTTGACAAATTCGCCGAATTGCTCTATGCCGCCGCCGTTGAATTGTGGCTCGATACGGTCGCCACCGAGATATACTTCATCTTCGCCCTGGATTTGCGAAAATGAGAAAAAAGGCACTAAGAGCAACAAGAACAGCGGTTGAATCGGTTTCATAGCCTAGTTTATGGAATGTTCAAGTATTTATGGGTCTGCAACGACACGCGCCATTTGGGATGATTCATGACATAGTCTACAATGAGTGGTGTCATTTCTTCTTTTTTGCTCCATTCGGGTTGCAGGAACAAAATGGCGTTTTTATTGACTTTGGCGGCTTGTTCTTCGGCGAAGATAAAATCGTGTTTGTTGTAGACGATCACTTTGAGTTCATGGGCATTGTCATATACCAGTTGGGTGGGCAACTTATTTTTCTTTGGGGAAAGGCAGATCCAATCCCAGGATCCGGTAAGCGGATAAGCACCCGAGGTTTCTATGTGCACGCGAAGGTTTTTGCTTTTTAACGCGTTGGTGAGCGGCGCCATGTCCCACATCAGGGGTTCACCGCCAGTCACCACAACAGTATCGGCATATTGTTTGGCGTGGGTTACGATTTGGTCGATGGCCGTTGGCGGGTGCAAATCGGCATTCCAGCTTTCCTTGACGTCACACCAGTGACAGCCTACATCGCAGCCTCCGATACGAATGAAATAAGCCGCTGTACCGGTGTGGAAACCTTCACCCTGGATGGTATAGAATTCTTCCATAAGTGGCAACATGGTTCCTTTTTCGACGGCCGATTGTATTTCTTTGGGTAACATTTGTTTTGAATAAGCTGCAAAGATAGGGAAAAAGACCGCTGCGCTGCAAGACCACTTCGTTATAAGACCGCTGCGCTGCAAGAAGAAAGAAAAAAGAAATAATGAATGGTAAATTATAAATGACAAATGAAACGATTGTCCTATTCTTGCAGCGTAGCGGTCTTGTCTCTTGCAGCGCAGCGATCTTGCAGTGCAAACGGTCTCTAGCCCTGATGGCAGCGGACAGCAGGATTGGCTGCAAAAAAAAAAAAAAACCGACAGCTTTCGTTATCGGTTTTCATTTTGGTATTATCGTTTATTTTTTTAGCTGCTTGAGCGAATCGGTTGCATATTGGTTGGCCGGATCGAGTGCGAGGGTTTTGTTGAAAAATTCCCTGGCTTTGGCGGTGTCTGTATTGGCGTAGCTGGCTCCGATGTTGTTATAGGCCTCGATGAACTTCGCTTTGTTTTTGGTCACTTCTTCTTCGCCTTTCTCGGTTACGACCCTGATGTAATCCTCATAGAATTTGATGATGTTGGCCTCATTCTCGAGCAACCTGTTGGTCCTGGCGCGGAAAATATATGCATCCTGCGTGGTTGGCGAAGCCTCGATTACCTTACCGAAAGCGGCATCGGCTTTTTGCAATGCGATTGGATCGGGTTTAACAACATCTTTTCTGGTGTTGTCGTAATAAATAGAGTTACCGAGGTAAAAGTTATCGAGCAGGTAATTTTTAGACGTGGTGTTGGTAGTAGCGATTTCGTATATTGCCGCCGCTTCCTTAAACAATCTTTGCTCGTAGAATTTCTTGCCTACTTCGCTTAGATCGTTGGTCATTGTAATCTCCATTTCTACCGATTTTTTGATGTCTGCGACTCCAGCGGCAAATAGGGTTTGATCTACGGTCTTGGTCTCAACGTTGTTAGACTTTCTAAGTTTGGCGAGACCCAAATACATATAATCCCTTGCGATTACCTTGTTGGCCGGATTGGAAATGAAGTCCTGGATGGATTTCATGGCCACGTCGGTGTTTCCGTTTTCGTAAGCCGAGTAACCCAAATAACGCAAAATCCTTGGGTTGACTTTGTCTAGCTCTTTCATTTTGTTGGCTTCTGCTTCGAGCGCTTTGTAATCTTTGGCTAGGATCAAGAAGTCGGCATGACGCATACGGGAAGCGAGCGAATAATCTGTCAGTGTCATGTACTTCTCATAATAACTTAACGCTTTCTGGATGTACTCTGTGTATTTCTTTGGCTCGTTGTTGCCCCAATAATAGTAGGTTTCTGCAAGCTCCCTGTAAACAGGACCGTAATTCGGGTTGGCTGTAGCGACGTCGTTGAGTGCTTTTACCGCTTCGGTGTAGGCTTTGGCGCCTTTGAGCAAAACACCCAATTGCATTTTGGCCCTAATCAATGACGCGTCGGTTTGGAAAGCGTTGCGATACGCCGCATACGCCTCATTTTGGTTTTTGTCGCCATAATAGGCATCACCCAATGCCAATTGAACGTTAGCGTCTGTCGGATTGGCAGCTTTTGCTTTTTCTAGTGAAGCGAGAGCCGCTTTGTAATCGGGTTTGTCGGCATTCATGTATGCCTTGGCTACCGCGATGTATTCTTCTGTATCTTTTTTCTTAACGTCTTTGGTGGCGAGTGCAAAATTGGATTGCGCTGCCGAAACGTTGTTGTGGTCGAGTTCTATTTGTCCCAAGCCGATGTAGTTGAGCTTGCCTGCTTCGGTGCCTGACAAACCTTTCTGGAAATATATTTTGGCTGAGTCTTCTATGTTTTGTTTGAGGTAGATGTTCCCCAAAAGGAAGGCAGCTCTTCCGTTGGCAGGTTTTGCC
>JAKQJQ010000073.1 GCA_029561105.1 Bacteroidota bacterium | reverse complement strand
GACGGTTCGTTGGTACGTGAAGGGTCGGTGAATTCGAGATTGCGGTAATTGGCATAAACAGACAAGTCGCTTTTTTCGGTTTGGATTAGTTTAGATTTGAGGTAGTACGATTGCGAAGTGTTCACGCGATTTAAAAACCCGTTCTGCAAACTGTCATTGACGCGGTGCAGGTAACCCAGCTCTACAAATACTTTGGTACTGTCACCACGCCCCGTAAAAGCTCCATATTCAAGAAAACGCTGGCTTAGGGTAGAAAGCAGGTTGGTCGATTTTATTTTTTCCTGATTGTCCTCGAGCCGCACCGATCCACCTACCCAGTTCTTGCCAAAATGGTATTTGACTTGCGATTGGTTGCGCAAGAACTTGGAATCCGCGAGCGTGCCATCGCTTTTCATCAAACTGCTTTGTTGCGATACCGTCCATCGGTCTAACCTGAAAAGCCCATTTACGATGTGGCGGTTGCCCGAAAAACTACTGCCGAAGCTCAGGTTTTCATACTGGTAAGTCGCCAGTCCTTTTTTTGGAAGGTTGAAATTGAGTCCCGAAACCAAATAGCTTTGATTGCCCAAAACACTGCTCAGGTTCCAATCGCGGTCAAATTCAATGTTGAACAATCGCTCGATGGTTTTGAATTCTTTTTGCACGAATTGAAAATTGGCAAAAGCGTCCACTTCCCATTTTCCGGTAAAAAGTCGCTGCTTGCCATTGAGTTTTCCCGCCAAACCCTGGTTGTCGCCGTCGTTGATTGGCGAAAAAAGGTTGAGGTCGTTGTTGCTGATGCCCAGCTCAAAATCTACATTGGTTTTCTGTGATGGATTAAACTTTCCAAGCAAGGTCGCGATTTGGATTTTCGTTGGCGGGATAAGCCGGATTATTGGTTCGTAATTGCCCTGTTTAACACCGGCAATCGGTGGTACATATTGGTAAATTTTGCCCACCGCGGCACTGTTGGAGAGGATGTAATTGCCTTGCAGGTCACCCACGAGACTGAACTTTACGTTGTACAATACATCGATGGGATTGTTGGAATATTCAAAATATTCTACGCCGTCAACAATCGTTTTCTTATATAAGATCTTATTTTCTGAATAGCTGTCTACATACGCCGATTGCGCCGTCATGAGCGTAGGGTCGTCACCGGCATTTTTGAGGGTTTCGGCTTGCGCTGCCGAGAGGTTTTGCTGTAAAGGTTGGTTCTTTACATCGTTTTCAGAATAGATATAGGTCCCGAGGCTCCAGGTTTTGCGTTCGTGCGTGGCGCCGAAATAGGTGACAAAACGGGTGTAATTGCGGTCGGAGAATTGGTATTCGATGTTGATTCGCATTTCTGAAGTTATCGGAAACAATGAGGTAAAGATGATTTCGCCCGCGTTGTAGTCAATCGTGTAATCGGCATTTTCGCCTCTTTTCAAAAGGATTCCGTTCACGTACACGCGCTCCGAGCCCGAAATCACAAGAATGAACAACTCGCCATTAGCGCCGCGCAGTTTGTACGGTCCTTGGTTGCCTTCCTGCCCAATGAAACTGCTTTTGGCATATTGCCCGCGAACGAGCGCCGCCGAAGCGAACACGTTTGTTTTATTGCCGTCTTGCCCAAAATTGAACGAGGCCGACAAGCCCTGGACTTTTTTGTTGAAGTTGAGAAAGCGCGATTTTCTATTCTCGAGGAAGAGATCGCCTGCGCGTATGCTCCACTTGTCGGTAAACAATTCAATAAAGATTTGGTCAAACTCGTCGAGTTTTTGCGAGTATCCGCTGTCCTGCAATGGGATATTGCTGTCCTGGATGGAGGCGCGCAAACTTACCTTGTCTGAGATTTTTCCGGTAATCTGCAAATCGAGATTGGAATTCACCACCGCGTTCTGGTTGTTGCCCACCGTCACCCCGCGCGTTATGCTACCCGAGGTGTTCAACCCTTCAAAAGGCGTAAACTTTTTGATGGGATCTTGCGATACACGATACATGGTGCCATTTTCTACCACGCGAGCATCATCATAAATACTGTATTTTTTGGTTAGGTGCTTGGGGAATTTGAGAAACCTTACGGTTAAGGTGTCGGGTGTCAGGGTGTAGTTTTCTTTAAAGACAAGATAGCCTTTTTTGAAATCCATTCGGTAGAACGAGGTGTCGATGGGTTCGGCATTTGCGTTGAGCAACTTGAAAAATTCGGGATTGACGCTTACCGAATCGATACGGATCGTATCGCGCGAAGCTACTATTTTTCTGGACTTGTATGGCGTTTCTATTTCCTGGGCATGAAGCCCTAAGCTGTAGAAGAGAACTGTCCAGAGAAATAGTTTTTTCAACATAACAGATATAACGAACCGAAACCAAAAGTAGTGTATTCCCAGAAATCTTCTGAGATTTACAAAATGAAAAACCGCCTGTTTCCAGACGGTTTTCTAATCTATTTCAATAAGGCTAAATGTAAGCCGAATTAATTTTTGATGATTTTCGCGGTGGCTTGTTGGCCAGCCTTGTTTTTGAAATTAACAATGTAAATGCCCGAGTTAAGGCTTGCCGTTTCAATGGTCTGAACTCCCGATGTCAACTCTTCCCGCCGTACCAATTTACCATTGGTGTCGAATAGGGTTACCGACACTTCATTTTGAGTGAAGATGTCGAGCTGGCTGTTAACCATCGTCGATTTGATTGTAACTCCCACGCCTGCCAAAGCATCAAAGCCAGTCGTGGCAAGTGCGCCAGAATAGCGGTAGGTAAAGGTTACCGAGTTGCCCACTTCAACGTTTCCGTTCAATTGGTAAATCTTGATTACATATTCTACCGGAAGCGCCGGGTTGATGCCGGGATTGGCATTGAGCAAATGGTCAAAGTTGCTGTTGGTTCCGCCTGCGGCAATAGTAACGGCCGAACTTGGGTAAGAATTCCCAGCCGTGAGTGCGCTCAAACAAACATCCCCGATACACAGCTGCAGGTTGTCTCCGGTTGCATTGGAGATGCTCACACACTTCGCTTTAATTTGCATATTTTGCGTACCCGTGTTGTAGATTTTAAGCCCCAAATAATTGTTTGGATTTTCAATATCATCGGGGTCTGAAAGCGCATTAAATACAAACACATCGCCATCGTTGATGACCGTGCCATCTAGTTTTTTGACAGACAGTTGCGCCGAAGCGAAAAGTGCATTGAGAAAAAGTGCGGCAATAAATAGCTTTTTCATGATTGTTTTAATTTAGGATGATTTTTTCGGTTGATGAGATTTTCTCACCGGTGATTTGCGCAAGGTACACGCCTTTTTGCAATCCGCCAAGGTTAATGGCCGTCTCACGGGTTACATTTTGTGCCTGGAACACCACTTTACCCATCACATCTACTACCGAAACATTCACTGGATTTTCTGTGTTGATGTTAAAGATGCCAGTTGTTGGGTTTGGATAAACTCCGTAGTGCTTAGCATTGAAAGCCATACTTGATAAAGTCGTATCAAGCTCCACTTCGGTGGCATTTACGATTTGTCCGGTGGCTTTGTCGAGCAACATTACTACAATGCTGATGTCGTCGGCTTTTTGCGCTGCCGGAAGGGTGTGAGTAAAAGTATAGCTGTTAGGTGTATTGTAAGTCACCGAAGTAGGAACAGAGCCGTTTACACCCTGGAAACCTCCAAGTAAGGCGCGCCCTACGTGGTTGTAAACCATTGTTGCAGCCGGGATGTAAGCAGGGTAAGTTCCCCAGTTGAAACCCGTCCAGTCTGTAATGGTATTACCAGAGTAGTAATTTCTTTGTCTCCAGCTCGCTGTCGTTCCGGTTACGTTATTTTCCACAATCACCGCAGAAAGGTTGTAATTGGCATTGGCCATATCAAGGGCGAAGATGGCTTGCGCGTCAAAAGTAATCACGCGGGTATTAGGATCCCAGGTTTGGTTTGCAACCGCAACTTTTCCTAGTGGGGTTTTGGTCAATTCGTCCTGGTAGGCTGGCTCAATCGAGCTTAGCCCCGGATCAACTTCTGCAGGGTTACGATTAATCGCGCCACTCGGATATCCTGAAATAAAACTTGCCAAGGCAGTGTCGTAAGCCGCCAATACCATTGGGTCTGCGTTGTGAACGGCAATTCCAATCCAGCTTCCGTCTGGATGATAATGCTCCATATCCTTTAAGCCGATATGTCCGCGTACGCACCATCCGCACCAAGTTCCGGTAGCTTCTTCATAAACCACAGTTTTAGGGAAAATTTCATTGACTACATAACCCGAAAGGTCAATGGTGTCATTTGAAGGATTCGAATCGTTTCCGTTGGTGTTTGAAACCCAAACCGAGATACCGTAAGCACCGGTTTCAGGAGTCCATTGGTCGGTGTGTGAGAAATTGTAAGTTTGGCCTGGGTTGATGTTTAATCCGGTAAGTGATTGGGTGTGGATAGCACCTCCGTTAGCCTGCCAGTTCAAATCAATCGAAGTAATTGGGTTGGCGCCGATATTCTTGAAACTTCCTGCAATAGGATAAGTTCCCAAGCTCAAAACAGTGTTAAGGGTAACCGCGTTCAACGCTGCGTCGTTTACGGTATTGATTTGCTCTACAGAAACACTGTCCATAAAAATGTTGTTCCCATATCCGGACGTAGCTGAAATGATGATGTATCCTGTTCCGGTGGCGCCATAAGGAAGATATGCATCATAACTATACCATCCTGCCGCAGCCTCAACAGGCGCTAGCGTCAATGATCGGTTAACAGTGGTCAATAAAGTAGCACCTCCTAAAGCCCCGGTGGCACTGTAAAATACCCTTACCCTGTCGGCAGAGGTGGCGTAACCACCGTCGCGGTAAAGTTTAAAAGAAGCTTTGTAAAAAAGTCCGCCAAAGGTAATTGCAGGCGAAGTTAATGTGTAGGAATTGTTTTCTTCAATATCATAAGAATTGAATTGGGCCATACCAGCGCCGGCAAATGGGGAACAGGTAGGATTCGCTCCGCCTGTAACTCTTGTCCATCCGGCAAGAGTAGAAGGTCCAGAGGTGTGTGCGACAGTCCAGTTGAGCGCAGTGTCAAAATTTTCACTAAGCAGAACCTGGGCATCGGCCATGATTCCGGTAAGCAAAACAGCAAGCATTAGAGTAATTTTCTTCATAGTTAATGGTGGGTTGTGGTTTTTAGTTATTTGTTGTAAAAAAATAAATGCAATAATAATCAAAAAGTTTTTCAAATCAGAAAGTTAAGGGACATATTCTCCGCTAAAAATGAAAAATAGTCACCTTGCAAGCGGTGAGTATCACCCACCTACAGAGAATGCGCGAAAAATGGCTGCTTATGCGACGTTCGGTTCTTTAGTAATCACCTGCATCGTCTCGCGGCTTATTTGTTTGAGCAGGATGGTTTTGCCTTCCTCCACAATCTTAGCGGCTGTTTCATTGAAATGCCTGATGGTGTACAACGATACATTCTCATTGTAGGTCACCTTGAACTTTTTTGAGAGCACCGTCTTAAGCTCGTTGAAATTCCCAAATTTATCCTCTATGCAGACAGAAAAGCTTATTGCCGAATTTTGTATCAAACTCACTTTCATTTTGTATTGGTGCAGCAGTGCAAAAATCTCGCTGATGTTCTCCTCCATAATAAATGAAAAGTCAATAGACGAAAGCGAGAGGAGCAATTGGTTTTTCTTGACGATGAAACACGGCAAGCTCGGCTCCAAATCCATGCCTTTAGAAACACTGGTTCCTGGCAAAGTTGGATTCAAAAACGATTTCACGTACAACGGAATTTCCTTTTTCTGTAAAGGCTGCAAGGTTTTCGGGTGGATGACACTCGCGCCGTAAAACGCCAGTTCAATGGCTTCCCGATACGAAATCTGGTTCAAAAGGCTTGCGTTTTTAAAATAGCGCGGATCGGCATTCATCACGCCGGGCACGTCTTTCCATATGGTGACACTTTCGGCGCCCAGGCAGTATGCAAAAATTGCAGCGGTGTAATCCGAGCCTTCGCGGCCCAAGGTTGTCGTGAAATTGTTTTCGTCCGAGCCAATAAATCCTTGCGTTATATTGAGTACCTTTCTCTTGATATTTTTGGAAATATTTTTCTGCGTCAAATCCCAATCTACATTGGCATCGCGGTACGTCGCATCGGTTTTAATAAAATTCCGAACATCGAGCCAATGGGTCTTGATGCTTTGGTGGTTCATGAAATGCGCGAGGATTGTCGTAGAAATCAGCTCGCCATAACTCACAATCTGATCGTAGACAAAATTGTAGTTGGGCGATTTGTTGTTGGCCAGAAAATATTCCATTTCAGAAAAGAGGGCTTTCACTGCCATGAAAACCTCGTGTTTGTCGTCGTCAAACAAATCAAGCAAAATCTGGTTGTGGTATTTCTTGACTTCCTGTACAGATGATTGCAAGGCCGCCGATTGCTCAAAATAATCCTTAATCACGACCTCTAGCGCATTGGTGGTTTTTCCCATAGCCGAGACCACGAGCAAAACATCCTCGTAACCCACGGTTTGCAATACTTCGTATACGTTTCTGATTCCTGCGGCGTCTTTTACCGAGGCGCCGCCAAACTTAAAAATTCTCATAATTTTAAAAAATTACAAATCTCAAATTCCAAATTCCAACCTATGCCGGAAGCTTTGGAGTTTGGAATTTATGGATTGGAATTTATGAAATCCTCGATTTCATTTTCATTCATGTTGACCACGCGCCAATCGGTAAGCATCCGCGCACCCGATTTTACGTAAAAATCAATCGCGGGCGTGTTCCAATCCAGCACATTCCATTCTATGCGGCGTACGCCATCGCGTTTGCCCTGGGCGATAATTTCCCTGTACAACGCCAGACCCAAACCCGTGCCGCGCATTTTTTCATTGACAATCAAATCCTCAAGGTGTATCGTGCGGCCTTTCCAGGTCGAGTAACGGTAGTAATACAATGCCATGCCTACAATCCTGGCGTCAACTTCGGCCACAAAAGTGTAGAACAATGGGTTGGCACCAAAGCCGTCGCGCTCCAAATCAGTCACAGTGACTACCACGGCATCGGGTTCTTTTTCAAAGATGGCCAGCTCGCGGATGAGTTCTAAAACCGCGGGCATGTCCTGTTTTTGTCCTTTTCTGATGTTCATTTTCGGGGAGCTTATCCGGCTTTCCGCTGCAATCTTTTTTTCGCTAAAGAAGCGAGAAAAAGGATTTTCGCTACAATCCGGGCTAGGGCATTTGTGGTTAATCGAACAAATATACAAATCCAATAAACTATCCTGTAAATTAACTTTCAATTTCATAAAAAAACCGATATTTGCAGCCTAACTACAACGATTTCGTCATGGAAGAACGCAACAGGACCTTAGGGGAATTCATCATTGAAAAACAAAAAGACCACCAATATTCCTCGGGTGAATTATCCAAAATCATCAACTCCATCAGGCTCGCGGCCAAAGTGGTGAATTACAAGGTAAACAAAGCCGGTTTGGTAGACATCGTGGGTGCCGCCGGAGAACAAAACATCCAGGGTGAAGACCAGCAAAAACTCGATGTGTACGCCAATGAAGTGTTTATCCAAACGTTGATCAACCGAGAGATCGTGTGTGGTATCGCTTCCGAGGAGAACGACCATTTCATTACCGTACAAGGCCTTGACAAGGGGCACAACAACAAATATGTGGTACTCATGGATCCGCTTGACGGCTCATCTAACATAGACGTGAACGTATCGGTCGGGACGATTTTTTCTGTATTCCGCCGCATCACACCAATCGGAACGCCCGTTACGATGGAGGATTTCCTGCAACCCGGTACCGCGCAAGTCGCCGCAGGTTACGTCATTTACGGAACATCGACCATGCTGGTTTACACCACCGGACATGGCGTCAATGGTTTTACGCTGAACCCCGCAATCGGGACGTTTTACCTTTCGCATCCCAATATGCAGTTCCCCAAAGACGGTAGCATCTACTCGATCAATGAAGGGAATTACGTGCATTTTCCGCAAGGTGTTAAAAATTACATCAAATACTGCCAGCTTGAGGAAGGCGATCGTCCTTACACGTCGCGTTATATTGGGAGTTTGGTATCAGACATCCACCGCAATATCATTAAAGGCGGGATTTATATTTATCCTACAAGTTCTAAAGCGCCCAAAGGGAAGTTGCGTTTGCTTTATGAGTGCAACCCTATGGCGTTCATCGCAGAACAAGCCGGAGGAAAGGCCTCGGACGGTTTTGGTCGCATCATGGAAATCACGCCTACCGAATTGCACCAACGCGTCCCGTTTTTCTGCGGTAGCTACAATATGGTAGAGAAAGCGGAGGAATTCATGAAGCAATCCCAGTAAATATTTATAGCGATAGCGGCGTAGAAAAAGCGGGTTTAACAAAAGATGCAGAATATGTGCATTTCGGTGTCCGTAAAAATTTGTATTTTACCTTCAGGGAAGGGGAAAATGCGTCCCTAAAAAATAATGGTGAGACGCAAATGCATATATTCTGCATCTTTTGTTAAATGAAACTTTTACGTTTGAGACTGTGAACTGACCCGATACAATAAAAAAAGCTCCCGATATTTTCGGGAGCTTTTTACTTCGTAACCAAGCAACTTAACGCGTTGATATTATTTATTCATGTGTTCCATTTCATAAAGAAATGTGTCCGAATCTACTTTTTGGTCAATCAAAGACAACGCCTTGTCTACAATATAATTGGAGTTGGCCGGTGTGAATCCGAGCGCGATGGCAAATTTGCGCAACAACACATCTTGTTTGTCTCCCAATTGGTGGTCGGTGTGTACCATTCTGCCCAAGTCATACAAACGCTCCAGTCTTTGCGTCCTAAGGCTCGGTGGGTTGATGGGATATTTGAGTGGATTTTCAAGAATTTCCTCGTATTCAGAAGGCGTAATCTCTAGTTTGGTAGCGAGTTTGTCGAGGAACGATTTCTCCTCGCCTGATACTTTTCCGTCGGCAAGGGCCACACGTACAATAGCCGAAAAATGGCCTTTATTCCTGGTTTTGAATTCGCTGTCGAATAGATCTGAAAATGACATATTGTTATTTTTTAGATTGCAAATATAGTTTTAATATTAAATGTAAGAAAAACAAATAGACAAGATTTTGACGAATATTTTGGCAAATGTTTTATGATTTGCACCAGGAAAATTTTTCAAAATATATCGTAAGTTTACAACCTTTATTCTCGATAATTCCACCCAAAATATGGAACAGATTAAACTGCTCAAATACGACAAAGCCTATCTCAGGATCGCCAAAGAATGGAGCTTGTTGTCTTATTGTAAACGCAAACAAGTTGGAGCCATAATTGTGCGGGATAGGATGATAATCTCCGACGGATACAACGGCACGCCATCGGGTTTTGAGAATTGCTGCGAAGATGAAAACGGGCTCACCAACTGGTACGTCTTGCATGCCGAGGCCAACGCCATCCTCAAAGTGGCGCGCTCAGCGCAGTCTTGCGAAGGTGCCACCTTGTACATCACACTTTCCCCTTGTAAGGAATGCAGCAAACTCATCCACCAATCGGGCATCAAGCGCGTGGTTTACCAATTGGGTTACCGCGATACAGAAGGCATCGATTTTCTGGCTAAGGCCGGCGTTACCGTAGAGCAGATTGAAGACTTGAGTTGATTATGAAACGCAGCGCAATATACATTCCCATATTATTTTTCTTTACGCTCGCACTGGGCGTAATCCTTGGCGGCTACCTTAATTTTCCGATTGAAAAGCCGTTGTTGTCTAAGAACAATCCAAAAGGGAAACTCAACAAACTCATAGACTTCATCGACAATGAATATGTAGATAATGTCAACACCGATTCTATCGTTGACTTGACCGTGAACAGCATTTTAGAGAAACTCGACCCACATTCGGTTTACATTCCGCCGAGCGAGCAGACCAGCGTTGCCGAAAGCATGAAAGGTGATTTCGTGGGAATTGGGGTAAACTTCTATATGTATAAGGACACCGTTGCGGTGATCATGCCACTCGCGGGTGGCCCATCAGCCAAGGCCGGAATTTTGCCCGGAGACCGCATCTTGTCTGTGAACAATTACAAATTATTCGGACGGAAACTACCCACCGACAGCCTATTTTCTAAACTCAAAGGCCAGGAAGGTTCAGCGGTAGAATTGACGATCTTCAGGAAAACAGAAAACCGCAAATTCAAAATCAAGCTTAATCGCGGTGTGGTGCCTATCAAAAGCGTTGATGTTGCTGTTATGGTGAGCCCAAATACCGGTTACATTAAAATCAATCGCTTTGCCGAAACCACTTACCGCGAGTTCATGGCCGGTTTGCAAAAATTGCAAGAACTTGGAGCCAACAGTATCATCATCGATGTGCGCGAAAACGGCGGAGGTTACATGGAAATGGCAGCCAAAATTGCCGACGAGTTCCTGGGCGATGGACAAATGATTGTATTCCTCAAAAACAAAAAAGGCCGTGTCGACAACACCTATGCAACGAGCGAAGGCTCATTCGAGAATGGCAAAGTAGCGGTTTTGATCGACGAGAATTCTGCCTCGGCCAGTGAGATTTTGGCTGGTGCAATCCAGGACAATGACCGTGGGCTAATCGTTGGGCGTCGGTCTTTTGGCAAAGGATTGGTGCAGCGCGAGATGAATTTCGACGATGGGTCGGCCGTACGCTTGACCATTGCAAGGTATTATACGCCAACGGGTCGTTCCATCCAGAAATCCTACAAGAAAGGAGATGAAGCGGCTTATTTCAACGAATTCGGCAAACGCTTCGAGAATGGGGAGTTGTATGAAAAAGACAGCATTAAAATGGCCGACACCTTAAAATTCCGAACGCCAAAAGGCAAAATTGTTTACGGCGGCGGCGGGATTGTCCCCGATGTTTTTGTCCCGCTCGAAGGCAAACACGGTGAAGAAGGCGTGGTGTACATCATGCAACAATCGGGCATAGTGGGGCATTTTGCGTTTGAGCAGATAGACAAAAACCGCAAGCTTTTCAAAGGGCTTTCTTTCGCGCAGTTTTTAAAGCAAATGAACCAAACCGACCTGTATTTCAACAATTTCCACAAATACCTTTTAGACAACGGCGTGAATCTGAATATGGCCAACAACAAGGCTTTGGTGAAACGCTACATCGCCGCCGAATTTGCGCGGCAATTGTTCGATGAACAGAAATACTATGAGATTGTGCTCAAGGAAGACCCTATGGTCAAAGCCGTGCTGAGCGCGAAGTAATCTAAATTTTAAAATCCCACTACTTTTTGATACTGTCGTGGCTTTGCGAATCGATGCCGCCATTCCATAAAGTGAGGATGTCGGTAGCAACAGCAGCGCCACTTCCGGCAGCTATGGCGAGTTGGCTTCGGTGCCCGGCGAGTGTTCCGGCCACGTAAATGCCGTCGGCGACTTTATGGTCGTGGTTTTTGAGTTGGATGCGTTGTTTAGAAGCAATCGCTTTGCCGTGGTTTTCCACATAATCCATCAATCCTTCGATAGCAAAGGTGTTCGAGTAACCAATAGCGACGACGACGACTTGGGCATGGTAGGTGTTTTTATTGGAGATGACCGTAAAGTCGGGCGATTGGCCTTCTATTTTCATCACCTTTTCCTCTGCGATTTGGATGACGTGCGGATAAAGACTCGCCAGTTGCGCTGTACTTTCAATGAGTAAGTCCGAACCCAATTTGCCTGCCGCAATTCCGTAAGCATTATTAAATAAAGCTTCCTGGAGGTTGGATGTTTTTTGGTGGGTGATGATCCCGATTTTCTTATCGGCTGCAAAAGCCTTATTGCTGGCAGAACCCAAAACCAGTGCCGACGAAACGCCAGAGACGCCGCCGCCGATAATTAAAACATCAAACATTGTTAATGGTTTTTTGATTTCTCCTCTATCATTTTAGACATCCTGAATATCAGTAGGATGAACACTGCGCAAAGCGATGCTGCAATGCCAATAAGGGCTACGACGCTGTTGCCTTCTAAAAGGTGGTCAAAATCAAGAAGGGTAATATTGAAGATGATCAGGGCCAGCGCGATCACAACCAAGACAGAAGTAAAAATTTTCATATGCGCAATTTAAGGTGAGGTGAAAGTAATAAAAACAGGTTAAACGAACAAACCTTTAACATTCGCCGCAAACAATTTAACAGCGATGGCCAGCAGCACCACGCCAAAGGTTTTTCGGACCACGCCAAGCCCTGTCTTTCCGAGTGCTTTTTCAATCTTGGCCGACGATTTCAACACCACATAAACCATTATGATATTGCCTACAATGGCCACGACGATATTCTCGGGATGGTATTGCGAACGCAGGGAAAGTAGTGTGGTCATTGTTCCTGCGCCTGCAATCAACGGAAACGCCAGCGGAACAATCGAAGCCGATTTTGCATCCTCGTCGCGATAAAGTTTGATTCCCAAAATCATTTCGAGTGCCAAAAAAAACAGCACGAATGAGCCGGCAACGGCAAACGAATGTACGTCTATACCGATGAGTTTGAGAAATTCCTCACCGATGAAAAGAAAAACCAGCATGATAATTCCGGCCACAATAGATGCCTTGCCAGACTCAATGTGCCCGTGTTTGGTGCGTAAATCCACAACCACCGGAATGGTTCCGACAATATCAATCACGGCAAAAAGCACCATGCCTACTGTAAATATTTCCCTGAAATCCAGATTCATTTGCATTGTATTTTGAGGCTGCAAAAATAGGCAATCTATTGTGGGGAAACGCTAAAATGGCGTTAATTTAAAATTTACCAGTTCGAGTGTGTAAGTAAATATTGTTTACATTTATGGGGTTATTAAACAACACTGCCTTATGAAGAAAAAAATAGCCATTCCTTTTTTGCTTTTTTCAGTCTTGTGCTTTGGCCAGTTGGAGCACACCTATGACAACAGCAACGTCTCTAGGATCGTCCTTGAGAACTCCGGGGAAAAGTACTATATATTTAATCGTGCCGCATCCAGGATTGAATTTTACAATGCTGACCATACGCCATGGAAGTACGTCCCGCTGACATTGCCCGCGCAAAACTTTTCATTACAGGTAGGGGAGGTTTCAGAAACTAAAATCAATCCCGACAACAACATTGAGATTTCTTACAGTATTTATAGTTCGGGTGCTTACCAAAGTAAAATCGTCAATGAGACAGGCGCGGTGCTGTTAGCCGTAGACAATTGCAAGGCTTTATTGTGCAACGAAATTGTTGGCCTTCCGAATAAAATTCTCGGGGCTAACGGCAGTGTTTACACTGTTCCCGGACTCGTCCTGGAGCACCAATATGTAAATGGCGAGGTGATGCGCGTCGCGCTTGAAAATGCTGGGGAGAAATATTGTGTTTTTGATCGGGCCATTGGCGAGGTCAGATTTTACCATGCCGATCATTCTTTCTGGAAAACCATTGCCCTTGACCTGCCCGGGAGTTCCTACTTCACCTTTATGGAGGTGTTCTCTGAGTACCAAGTCAATACAGACGACCTAATCGAAATTGGCTATGGTTACAGCGGTGGAGCTTTACCAGCCTCTAGAATAATCAATGAGAATGGTGAAGCGCTTTTGACTGCGGACAATGCCACGCGCCTCAGGTTAAATCATATCTCCGGCGCACAAAATGTCATATTTGCCGACCGGACTCCGGATATCAACTCACCCATGACTGTAGTAACTGATGTTTATTCATGCCCGGAACTGACGCTGGAACAAACCTATCAAGGCTACGCTCAACGCACAAACCTCGAAAATTCGGGAGCCAAATATTACATAGAAAGAAGCAATCCAGAAACGACCCAAATTACGGTCTACAACATTGATCATACCTTATGGAAAACGCTTGCAGTTCCAATAGAAACGCCTTGGCAATCTGTAGAAGGTGTTTCATTGTCTGAAAACAAGATCGATGCCGACAACGATCTGGATTTTGTTTATACAATATCCTCCAACACCTTAGACGGTGGACATTATACGAGCAATGTGGTACATGAAGATGGCACAGTGTTGCTTTCCATCAATCATGCTTATGCAGCGGCACTTAGCGAATTTCCCGGTCTTCCCATCAAACTGCTTGCCCAAATACAGGACGGGCCAACTTTTGACAACCTGCATTACGAGTCGCGGGTTTACAATCTTAATGGACCGTTTGCCGTGGCCGATTTCACGAAGCACTCTGTTCGTTTGGCACCGGTTCCTGCACATGACTTTGTCCATGTTGTTTCTACCGCTACAATTGTCATGTGGCGGGTTCTTGATCTGCATGGCCGCACGGTAACAAACGCCTTTGGTAGCGCAGTTAGCACAATTGATGTCAGGTCGCTGGAGCCAGGAATCTATATCCTCGTGCTCACCGACGATCACGGCCTCAGTTACACTCAAAAAATTACGATAACCCGATAATGTCTTACCTAACACTATATTGAATGAAAACCCAAACACTTTTCTGTTTTTTGATTGCTTTACTTGCTGGCGTGAGCCTCCATGCCCAAATGCCCAACATCGCCTCACTCATGGCCAACAAGGTCGATCCATCGGTGGTTCCCGAGTCGTATGTGTTCTCCTGGAAATATGTGATGGAAATCCAATCCGACGGCAAAACCATGAACGCCGAATACCTCATTGAAAAAGACGCACCTTACATAGGCATGCGCATGAACCAGGCGGGCAACCAGATGATGATGGTCATGGATACCAAAAACAAACTCAATATCGGAACCATCGGCCAAGGCGCACAAAAAATGGCCATGGCGGCCAAATCTCCAGAAATGATTGTAGATGCAGAAAAGCCAACCGCCGACAAAAAATACACCTTTAAATCGCTGCCGGAGAAAACCTTCCTAGGATACAAATGCAAGGGCGTTGAAGCTTCGGATGCGAATACCACAATCGTATTTTACTACACCAACGACGCGCCAGTGAGTTTTGCCGAGCTGTTCAAGTCTTCGTTGGCCACGGCAAAAGTGCCCGATGCTTTTAGCAGCTATTTCAAACCCGGCGAAAAGCCGTTGATGCTTAGCATGGAAATGACCGACAAGAGCAACGGCAAAAAGACAAGCCTCAAAGGGCTTTCGCTCGAGAAAGAGGTTTTTACCTTTACCAAGTCGGAGTACCGCTTCATGTAATCGCAAAATTTAACGCGACCGTAGCCATTGGGCTGCATTGTTGTATTATCTTTGCGACATGTTTCAACTGGGCAAAACCATCGTTTCTGAAGATATTCTTGAAAAGGAATTCGTGTGCAACCTCTCGGCCTGCAAAGGCGCGTGTTGTGTAGATGGTGATGCCGGGGCGCCTTTATCAGAAGAGGAAACCAAAATCCTCGAGACGATTTACCCCGCTGTAAAACCGTTTTTACGCAAGGAAGGCATAGCAGCAATAGAAGCGCAAGGCACTTGGCGAATTGGTACCGATGGCGATAGGGAAACCCCACTCATAGAAGAAAAAGACTGCGCTTACGTCATTTACGACGGAAAAACAGCGCTGTGCGGTATTGAACAAGCCTACAACCAAGGTGTCGTAGATTGGAAAAAGCCGGTTTCCTGTCATTTGTATCCCATTCGTGTCAAGGATTTTACCGAGTTTGCGGCGGTTAATTACGACCAATGGGACATTTGCGACGATGCTTGTACGCTGGGTAAGGAATTAGAGGTTCCTGTGTACAAATTTGTAAAGGAAGCGCTCATCAGGCGATTTGGTGAAGACTGGTATGCAGAACTTGAGAAAGTCGCCGCCGAACACCAAGGCAATCCGCCAAGAAAAAGATAACAAAACAACCGGGTCAGTCGCCCGGTTTTTTTACAGAATTTCAGAATCGGCAAAACCTTTGCTGGCGGCGGCTCCGTAATTTCTTCAAATTCCAAAACATTAAAAATCAAATAATTACGTTTCAAACGAATTGAATTTTCAAAAGACTCGGTTGTTAAAAACTATAACCGATTGTGAATAAGTTAGACTTGTTTTGGCTTTCAATTCCCGCGTAAATCGACCATCTTTGTACTCAGAATAAAAACAAAAATATTTGTTAAAATTCCCCAAAAAAACCAGTAAGAAATGTCAGCAATAGAACCTATTCTAAAAGAGAACAAAAACCGATTTGTGATTTTCCCAATCAAACACCACGATATCTGGGAATGGTACAAAAAAATGGAAGCCAGCTTCTGGACTGCCGAAGAAATAGACCTTTCGCAGGACCTTAATGACTGGAACAACAAACTCACGGGCGACGAGAAATATTTCATCAAGCACATTTTGGCTTTTTTTGCAGCATCAGACGGTATTGTCAATGAAAACCTCGCAGAGAATTTTGTCAATGAAGTGCAGTATCCCGAGGCCAAGTTTTTTTATGGTTTCCAGATCATGATGGAGAACATCCACAGCGAAACCTATTCGTTGCTTATCGATACCTATGTAAAAGATGAGGTCGAGAAAGACCAACTTTTCAATGCGCTCGAAGTATTTCCTGCGATTCGCAAGAAGGCCGACTGGGCCATCAAATGGATTGGGTCTGATTCTTTCGCCGAAAGATTGATTGCTTTTGCTGCCGTAGAAGGGATTTTCTTCTCGGGCGCGTTCTGCTCGATTTACTGGCTCAAAAAACGCGGCCTCATGCCGGGCCTCACGTTCTCTAACGAACTCATTTCGCGCGACGAAGGCGTACACTGCGATTTTGCCGTGCATTTGCACAACCACCATTTGAAGCATAAGGTTTCTAAGGCGCGCATCCGCGAAATCATCGTCGAGGCTTTGGATATTGAGCGCGAATTCATCACCGAATCGCTTCCGGTAAGCTTGATTGGGATGAACGCGACGCTGATGACGCAATACCTGGAATTTGTTGCCGACCGTTTGCTTGTTGAACTCGGTTGCAAAAAGGAATACAATACGTCGAACCCATTTGATTTCATGGACATGATCAACCTGCAGGGCAAAACCAATTTCTTTGAGAAGAAAGTGGCCGAATACCAGAAAGCAGGCGTGATGAACAGCAGCCAAGGAAACGAGGATTCGCAGAAAATATCTTTCGACGCGGATTTTTAGAAAGGTGCAGGGTACAAAGTGCAGGGTACAAGGTTCAGGGTACAAGGTACAAGGTCTTTGCAGACGTTTAAGTGTATGCGCCAAAAAAACGGAATGCCCTAGCCCCGATTGCAGCGGTATCCTTTTGCTTTTTTCTTTAAAAAGCGAAAGATATAGCGAAAAGCGGGATTAGCTTCACATAAAACCAAATTATTTACAAATAACCGAAGCAGCAAAGGGATTTGCTGGTTCATAAACACTTCAACTTATGTATGTAGTAAAAAGGGACGGCCATAAAGAGCCGGTGATGTTCGACAAGATCACAGACAGGATTAAAAAATTATGTTACGGGCTCAATGACCTGGTAGATGCCGTGAAAGTGGCCATGCGCGTGATTGAAGGTTTGTACGACGGCGTAACGACATCAGAACTCGACAATCTCGCGGCCGAAACCGCAGCCTCGATGACGGTAACGCATCCTGATTATGCCCAATTGGCGGCACGTATCGCGATTTCTAACTTGCATAAGAATACCAAAAAATCATTCTCGGAAACCATGGACGATATGTTCCATTATGTCAACCCGAGAACAGGCAAGCAATCGCCATTGCTTTCAGAAGAAGTACATAAAGTAATCCAGGACAACGCATCGTTCCTGGATTCACACGTGATATACAACCGCGATTTCAATTATGATTATTTCGGTTTCAAGACTTTAGAGCGTTCTTATTTGCTCAAAATCAACGGAAAAATCGTTGAGCGTCCGCAGCACATGCTCATGCGTGTGGCCGTCGGGATTCACTTGGGTGATTTGGATGCCGTGATAGAAACTTACGATTTGATGTCGAAGAAGTTCTTCACGCATGCCACGCCAACGCTTTTCAACGCCGGAACACCCAAACCACAAATGTCTTCTTGCTTCCTTTTAGCCATGCAGGACGACTCGATCGACGGGATTTACGACACGCTTAAAAACACGGCGAAAATCTCGCAATCGGCAGGCGGTATCGGTTTGTCTATCCACAACGTAAGGGCGACGGGTTCTTACATCCGCGGCACGAACGGAACCTCGAACGGAATCGTACCAATGTTGCGTGTATTCAACGACACGGCGCGTTACGTTGACCAAGGTGGTGGTAAAAGAAAAGGAAGTTTTGCGATTTACCTCGAAACCTGGCATGCCGATATCTTTGAATTTTTGGATTTGAAAAAGAACACCGGAAAAGAAGAAATGCGCGCGCGTGATTTGTTCTTTGCCATGTGGACGTCGGATTTATTCATGAAACGCGTACAGGAAGATTCAACATGGACACTCATGTGCCCTAACGAATGTCCTGGATTGTACGATGTGTACGGGGAAGAATTCGAAGCTTTGTACACGTCTTACGAAGAAAAAGGAAAAGGACGCAAAACCATCAAGGCGCGTGAATTGTGGGAGAAGATCCTAGAATCGCAAATCGAGACCGGAACGCCGTATATGTTGTATAAGGACGCGGCCAACCGCAAATCGAACCAGAAAAACCTCGGAACGATTCGTTCTTCTAACTTGTGTACCGAAATTATGGAGTACACCTCGCACGATGAAATCGCGGTGTGTAACCTCGCCTCGATCTCGCTTCCGATGTTCATTGAAAACGGCGCGTTCAACCACGAGTTATTGTTCAACGTGACCAAGCGCGTGACCAGAAACCTCAATAAAGTGATTGACCGCAATTACTATCCGGTCATTGAAGCCGAAAACTCGAACATGCGCCACCGTCCGGTAGGATTGGGTGTACAAGGTCTTGCCGATGCATTCATCTTGTTGCGCATGCCCTTTACAAGCGACGAAGCCAAGAAACTCAATCAGGAAATCTTCGAGACGCTTTATTTTGCAGCCGTTACCGCTTCTATGGAAATGGCGATCGAAGAAGGACCATACTCTACGTTTGAAGGTTCGCCAATTTCACAAGGCGAATTCCAGCACAACCTTTGGGGACTCAAAGACGAGGAGTTGTCAGGACGTTGGGATTGGGCGTCGCTTAGAAAAGAAGTGATGAAAAACGGCGTTCGCAACTCGCTTTTGGTAGCGCCGATGCCAACCGCTTCTACTTCTCAAATCTTAGGAAACAACGAAGCTTTCGAGCCATACACTTCTAACATATACACCAGAAGGGTTTTGTCGGGCGAATTCATCGTCGTAAACAAACACCTTTTAGAAGACCTGGTCAAAGCCGGACTTTGGAATGAAGACCTCAAACAGGAAATCATGCGCCACAACGGATCGGTACAGCACATCGATGCGATTCCGGCCGATTTGAAAGAACTTTACAAAACCGTTTGGGAAATGTCGATGAAAGACATTATCGATATGTCGCGTCACAGAGGTTATTTCATCGATCAGTCGCAATCGCTAAACTTGTTCATGCAAGACGCCAACTATTCGAAACTAACGTCAATGCATTTCTACGCTTGGCAATCTGGACTCAAAACCGGAATGTATTATTTAAGAACCAAATCAGCCGTAGACGCGATCAAGTTTACGCTGAATAATGATAAAAAAGCTGAACCAACCCAAGAAGTAGCCGCTGCAGTAGAAGTGGCTGAGCCAAACGAAACGGGTGAAATGTCGGCAGAAGATTTCAAAGCCATGATCGAACTAGCCCGAAATGCTGGTCCCGATGATTGCGAAATGTGTGGATCGTAATTTTTGAGACGGTTACAATCCCATTAAAAAACAGCTATCTTTGGGTAGCTGTTTTGTTTTTTAGGAGCCGGGGACCTGCTATCCGCTATAGTCCTCACTACGCTCCGGGCTGTCGCTACTATCAGGGCTAGGGCATTCCATATCATTGTCACCCTGAGCGCAGTCGAGGGGCCAAATCTAAAATCTAAAATCCTAAATCAAAAAACAAATGAACTGGGAACAACTCTTATCCTTAAAACGCCAAGGCGACACGAGCAAACGCTTGCGCAAAGAACAAGACGACACACGCTTGGGCTTTGAAGTCGATTATGATCGCATCATTTTCTCTGCAGCATTCCGAAGTTTGCAAGACAAAACACAAGTGATTCCGTTATCCAAAACCGATTTTGTGCACACGCGACTTACACACAGTTTAGAAGTTTCGGTTGTTGGGCGCTCGCTCGGCAGGTTGGTCGGCAAAAAAATCATCGAAAAATATCCTTATTTGCAGGAAGTGCATGGTTTTCACATGAACGATTTTGGGGCGATTGTCGCAGCAGCTTCATTGGCACATGATATCGGAAATCCACCGTTCGGGCATTCAGGAGAAAAAGCGATTGGCGAATATTTTTCAATCGGAAAAGGACAACAATTCAAAGAACAACTTACGGAAAAACAATGGCAAGATTTGATAGATTTTGAAGGTAATGCCAACGGATTTTCTGTACTAACCGCAAGCAGACCAGGCATTGAAGGTGGACTCAGAATTTCGTACGCTACCTTAGGTGCCTTCATGAAGTATCCAAAAGAAAGTTTGCCCAAAAAGCCAACGAAAAACATTGCAGATAAAAAATATGGATTCTTTCAGTCGGACAAGGATTTCTTTCAAGATGTGGCTTCAGAATTGGGATTGATTGCCAACAAAACAGGTAACGACATTGGTTTTGAAAGACATCCATTGGCCTATTTGGTAGAAGCGGCCGATGACATTTGCTATACGATTATCGATTTTGAAGACGGCATTAATCTCGGATTGGTATCGGAAGATTATGCTTTAGAGTATTTAATCAAACTTGTCAAAGACACGATTGATACAGCCAAATATAAAACCTTAACCACACGAGAAGATCGAATCAGTTATTTGAGAGCGCTAGCCATTGGCAATTTGATTAACGATGCGGTTCGTGTTTTTGTAGAAAATGAGGAACTAATTCTTCAAGGGAAATTTCCATTTGCACTGACCGATAAGAGCAAGTACAAAGCCCAAATGGATGACATCATCAAGCTCAGTGTGAAAAACATTTACCAAAGCCGCGAAGTGATTGATAAAGAATTGAAAGGCTACCAAATTATCAATACACTACTTGATAAATTCATCACGGCATACAACAACAACTATGATGGAAAGCCAACAAGTTACGATAAATTGTTGTTGCAAATCTTACCTGAAAAGCATCATCTTGAAAAGGATACCTTGTATGATCGGTTGTTGCACATTTGCCATTTCATTTCCTTGCTTACCGATGGCAATGCATTGCTATATTATCAAAACATTATCGGATTTAAGCATTAGATTGTTAATGTTTTAGGCGTTTGTTTGAAATATTCAAAAAAATGATTTAAGTTTGTTTCTCAAAAAATCAAAACAATGAAAAAAATTACACTATTAACCGTTCTACTGGCTTCCTTTGTGGGATTTGCGCAGTCGAATAAGAAGACCATTCAGACCTATTTAGAAACCAATCGCGCACAATTCGGATTAACCACTCAGGATATTGCAGATTTGAATATTCTAAACGAATTTCAAGGAAAAGGAACAAAAATAACGAGTTGTTATGTAGTTCAAAGACACCATGGAATTGAAATTTTCAACGGACAATCTAATATTTCTATTAAGGACGGAAATGTGATTAAAGTTGGAAGCAACTTACAAAGCAATATTGCACAAAAAGTGAACACAACTTCACCTTCATTGTCTGTAATTGAAGCTTTAAATAAAGCATATGCTTCCTTTGGATATGCACCATCAAACTTTTCTATTTTAGAATCTACAGATGGTAAGAAGTTCAACATTACTGACGGGATTAGTGAAGATCCAATCATTGCTAAATTGGCTTACCAAAATGTATCGGATAGCAAATTAAATTTGGCTTGGGGATTTCAGTTTTATTCTCCTGATTCAAAACATTACTGGGATATTAAAATTGATGCCGTAAACGGTAAAGTTTTAGATAAAAAGGATTTGACAATCAGCTGTAATTTTGGTGATAGAAATCACAAAAAGCATAATCACAATAACGATTTTAGTTTTGAAAAAAACGCTTTTAATGCTACCAATAGTTCTATGTTAGCAGTTACTCCTGGAACTTACAGAGTAATTCCTTACAATTTTGAAAGTCCAAATCACTCTCCTTTCGAATTAATAACTACACCAGGTAACGCTCTGGCTTCTCCAAATGGATGGCATGATGTGAATACTACCATTGGAGGAACTAATGCAGCATTGAGATTTACTTACTCTAGAGGTAACAATATTTTAGCGCAAGAGGATGCAACAGGAGATAATGGAACTGGTGTTAGAGCTGAAGGAGGACCAACATTGACTTTTGACTTCCCATATGTTAACGGTGTTTCACAAACACAACAACCAACAAGTTATACATCTGCAGCAACAACCAATTTGTTTTACATGACCAACATCATGCACGACATCTGGTACCAATACGGATTTGACGAAGCAAATGGTAATTTCCAACAGTCTAACTTAGGTAGAGGCGGTGTTACTACTGCTACAGGTGATTATGTGTTAGCGGATTCTCAGGATGGGTATTCACAAACTACACCTACATTAGATAATGCAAACTTCACACCTACTAATGATGGTGTAAGACCAAGAATTCAAATGTTTATGTGGACTACCGGTGCACCTCCAACAGATTATATTCAAATCAATTCTCCAGGAACTATTGCAGGACCAATGTCTGCAACAACGAATGTTTTTGAAGGGACAGATAGAATTCCTGTGCCAGCAGCGCCGAATGGAATTACATCTGATTTAGTGCATTACGAAAATGCTCCAAATCCTAATACCAATCCAATTAGTATGCATAATGCTTGTGTTGCTCCAACAAATGCATTTGATATAAGCGGAAAAATAGCATTGATTAGAAGAGGAAATTGTAATTTTTCTAATAAAGTAAAAAATGCACAAGATGCGGGAGCATTGGCTGCGATTGTATACGATACAGTGGTTAATAATCCAGTAAGATTGTCTATGAGTTCTACAGGATTGTTAGGAATTACTATTCCAGCAGTGTTTATTTCAAGAGAAAAAGCCGAATTGCTTTTAGCTGAAATGGCGAATGGTCCGGTTAACGTAAAATTAGAAGTGCCTAGCAACTTGTATTTGTATGCTGATGGTGATTTTGACAACTTGATTATCGGACACGAATATGGTCATGGTATCTCTAATAGATTAGTTGGTGGTGGATCAGCTGGATGTATGACGAATTTCGACCAAATGGGAGAAGGTTGGTCAGATTTCTTTGGCTTGATTAATCAAATAAAAGTAGGTGATGTGGGGACGACTCCTAAAGAAGTTGGAACTTATGTAATCAACCAACCGACTACAGGATTTGGTTTTAGAGATTTCCCGTATTCTACTGATATGTCTGTTGACCCTAGAACATTCGCAGATTCTAATTTGCCAATACCGGCTGATTTAACAGATACTAGCTATAGATATAAAATAGGAGAGTTTTGGGCTTCTTGTTTGTGGGATTTAACATGGGCTTACATTAATAAGTACGGTTTTGATCCAGATATTTATAACGGAACAGGAGGAAATAACAAAGTAATGCGATTGGTTGCAGATGCTTTAAAATTAGAAAACTGTAATCAAACCAACATTGTGACAGGAAGAGATAATTTATTACTTGCTGAACAAGCTATTTCTGGCGGAGTTGATAATTGTTTGATTAAAGAAGTTTTCGTAAGAAGAGGTGTAGGTTTGAATGCTTCTGCCGGAAGTGTTCAAGATTGCAACGATCAAGTTGAAGATTTTACTCCGTTCCCAGCTGGACCAAATTGCGTGTTGGCAGTAGATTACTTTAACAATGAAGACATGATTAGAGTATATCCGAATCCAACGAATGGTACCATCAATTTGCGTGTGAACCAATTTAGTGGAAAAATCAACATTCAAATGGTTGATATTAACGGAAGAACAGTATTTAATCAAACTGATGATAATTTCAACATTGAAAAAACCATCAATATCAACAGCTTACAATCTGGAATTTACATCTTGAAACTTTCAGGAAATAACTTAAATTACACTCAAAAAGTAATTAAGAACTAAGTTGAATTAATAGCATTCATAAAAAATCCAAATCGAAAGGTTTGGATTTTTTTATGAAAATATTTCAGAATTTATTCAAAATACACCTAATGTATACCTGCTTTTTAATTTTTCAATCGAAAAAAAAGATATGTTTGTATCATATAATTTAAGCTATGAAAAAAACCACTTATTTAGTATTACTAATTTTCTCTCTCGCTGGATTTGCACAAACCAATAAGCAAATCATCAATTCTTATTTACAGGAGAACAAAACAAAATTAAATCTCACCTCTTCAGATATATCAGATTGGGTTATTGAAAGTGAAGTAGAAGGCTCAGGAACCAAAATCACGAGTTGTTATATTAAACAACGACATCACGGAATTGAAGTCTACAACGCACAATCAAATGTGTCCATAAAAAACGGAAAAATCCTTCGATTAGAAAGTAAATTCAATACTAACATAGCCGCAAAGGTTAATGCTGTTTCACCTTCATTGTCTGTTATTGAAGCGGTTTCAAAAGCTTACTTATTATTAGGAATAAACAACCCCAACATATTTACTATCTCTGAAACAATTAATGATAAAACATTTAAACTTAATGATGGATTGCAAGAAGATCCTATTAGTGCAAAGTTAGTTTACCAAGTTGTTGCTTCAAATTCGTTACGATTGGCATGGGCATTTCAGTTTTATTCGCCAAATGGCAAAAGTTTATGGGATTTGAGAATAGATGCATCAAACGGAACCATATTAGAAAAAAACGACTTAAACTTGAGCTGTAATTTCGGAGAAATAAAACCCAAAAATCTTGATTATACTAAGTCATTTAGTTTCTCTAAAGCGGTCTTTCAAAGTAAATCAGTTTCACCAATAGAAATCATTGCAGGCTCATATCGCGTCATACCATACAATTATGAAAGCCCAAATCATTCGCCTTTTCAATTAATCACAACATCGGGTAATACGTTAGCTTCGCCAAATGGTTGGCATGATGTAAATACTACAATTGGAGGTACTAATAACGCTTTGAAGTTTACTTTTACTAGAGGAAATAATGTGTTGGCGCAAGAAGATGCTAATGGAGATAATGGAACCGGAATCAGAGCTGACGGAACAGCAGCATTGAACTTCGATTTTCCATACGGTGGACAATCGTTGCAACCCACAGCATATACACCAGCGGCTACAACGAATTTGTTTTACATGATCAATACAATTCATGATATTTGGTATCAATATGGATTTAATGAAGCAGGAGGTAATTTTCAGCAGAATAACTATGGTAGAGGCGGGGCAGTAACAGCAACTGGTGATTACGTGTTTGCTGATGCGCAAGATGGCTATTCACAAACTACAGCTACATTAAACAACGCTAATTTTGCTACACCAAATGATGGGGCGAGACCTAGAGTTCAGATGTTTTTGTGGGATTCAGGTGCACCACCAACCGAATTTATTACTGTTAATACGCCTTCAAGTATAGCAGGAACAAGAGTAGCAACGACCAATGTTTTTGAAGGTACAGATCGCATACCCGTTCCAGCAGCACCTAACGGAATTACCTCCGATTTGGTATTGTATAACAATGATCCGACACCTCCTGGGTATCATTCTGCTTGTCAAGCCGCAACCAATGCCTTTGATTTAGCTGGAAAAATAGTTTTAGTAAAAAGAGGAAGTTGTTTTTTTAATTTAAAAGTTAAAAATGCTCAAGATGCAGGCGCAACAGCGGTCATTGTTATGGACTCCATCGCAAACAATCCAACGAGATTGTCTATGAGTTCAACAGGTTTGTTAGGGATTACGATTCCAGCTGTATTTATTACAAAGGAAATAGGTGATGAATTGCTTGCAGAAATGGCAAATGGTCCAGTGAATGTAAAACTAGAATCACCATCCGATTTATATCTTTTCGCTGATGGCGATTTTGATAATGGCATTATCGGACACGAAGTAGGTCACGGTATTTCAAATCGATTGATCGGCGGTCCTGCTAACTCTTCTTGTATGACTAACGGAGAGCAAATGGGTGAAGGGTGGTCAGATTGGTTTGGTTTGATGTTGCAAATAAAACCCGAAGACGATGGAACCGAAGTCAAAGGAATAGGTACTTATGCCATTAACGAACCCATAACAGGAGGAGGCATTAGAAATTTCCCATATTCTACAGATTTTGGAATCAATCCTTTGACGCTTACTGATTCCAATGATGCAGAATCTCACAACAGAGGCGAAACATGGACAGCAGTACTTTGGGATTTAACATGGGCTTATATTGAAAAATATGGTTTTGATCCAGATATCTATAACGGAACAGGAGGAAATAATAAAATAATGCGTTTGGTAATTGATGCTTTAAAATTACAAGCATGTAACACTGCTTCATTCATCAGTTCAAGAGATAATCTTTTCTTGGCAGACCAAGCCACAACTGGCGGTCAGGACTATTGCATGATTGCTGAAGTATTTCAAAAAAGAGGAATGGGTCTAAACGCATCTTCTGGAGATGCAAACAGTGCACTAGATCAAGTAGAAGATTTTACTCCTTTTCCACCAGGACCAAATTGTTTGTTAGCCGTAGATTACTTCAACAATGAAGATATGATTCGCGTATATCCAAATCCAACGAATGGCACCATCAACTTGCATGTAAATCAATTTATTGGAAAAATTAATATCCAAATGGTTGATATTAATGGAAGAACGGTATTCAATCAAACAGATAATCATTTCAATATCGAAAAAACCATCAATATCAACAGTTTACAATCGGGAGTTTACATCTTAAAACTTTCAGGAAATAACTTAAATTACACTCAAAAAGTAATTAAGAACTAAGCTGAATTAATAGCATTCATAAAAAATCCAAATCGAAAGGTTTGGATTTTTTTATGCGTTTTTCAAAACCACCATCAAACTTTCCATATCGATGCCACAAAGTTTCTGCAATTCTGCAATCGATCCATGTTCAATAAACTGATCAGGAATACCCAAAGTTTTGATAGGAGTTGTATAGTCATGCTCTTTGCTGAATTCAACAATGGCACTGCCAAAACCACCTTTAATAGCTCCGTCTTCAATGGTAATTATCGATTGATAAGTGTTGAAAATCAAATGCAATAATTTTTCGTCTAAAGGCTTTACAAAAGCAAAGTCGTAATGCGCAAAAGCATCCGTGTTTTCCATTTTTGAAAAAGCTTCAATCACATTATTGCCAATTGTACCACTGCTTATCACAGCTGTTTTTGTGCCTTGCTTTAAACATTTTCCAATGCCAATTTCAATTACTTCAAAAGGCTTTTGCCAATCTACCGTAATACCTCGACCACGTGGATATCGAATGGCAATCGGATGATTCAATCCCAATTGAGCGGTGTATAAGATATTCCGCAGCGCAATTTCATTCATGGGTGCATAAATAATCATATTCGGAATGCATCGCAAATAAGCGATATCAAAAACGCCATGATGTGTGGCACCATCTTCACCAACCAAACCCGAACGATCCAAACAAAAAATAACGGGTAAATTTTGTAAAGCCACATCGTGAATCACTTGGTCGTAAGCTCTTTGTAGAAAAGTAGAATAGATGTTACAGAAAACAATCATGCCTTGCGTAGCCATTCCAGCAGACAAAGTTACTGCATGTTGTTCGGCGATTCCTACGTCTAAAGCCCGTTTTGGAAAAGCTTCCATCATAAATTTTAAAGAACTTCCGGAAGGCATGGCAGGTGTAATGCCAATAATTTTTTCGTTTTGTTTCGCCAGTTCTAATAAGGTTAATCCAAAAACATCCTGGTATTTCGGCGGTAAATGTTCTTCGGATTTATGATGAATTTCCCCTGTAGTTTTGTCGAATTTTCCCGGAGCATGATACTTTACTTGGTCAGCTTCGGCTTGTAATAAACCTTTTCCTTTGGTGGTTATAATGTGTAAAAACTTCGGGCCTTTTATTTTCTGTAATCGTTTCAATTCTTTGATGACGCCAAAGATGTCATGACCATCAATCGGTCCGGAGTAATCAAAGTTCAACGATTTGATCATGTTGTTTTGTTTCGGATTTTTCCCTTCTTTGACCGCTGTGAAATAGTTTTTCAAAGCACCAACGCTTGGGTCGATCCCGATGGCGTTATCGTTGAGTATAACAAGTAAATTGGCATCAGTGACACCGGCATGGTTCAAACCTTCAAATGCCATTCCTGAAGCAATCGAAGCGTCGCCAATTACTGCTATATGCTGTTTTTCAAAATCACCTTTTAAATGGGATGCTATGGCCATTCCGAGTGCCGCTGATATGGATGTTGAGGAATGTCCAACACCAAAAGTATCATAAACACTTTCGCTTCGTTTCGGAAAACCCGAGATGCCACCGAGCTGTCGATTCGTGTCAAATTTCGCTCTTCTTTCGCTCAGGATTTTATGCCCGTAAGCCTGATGGCCGACATCCCAAACAAGTAAATCTTCAGGTGTGTTGAAAACGTAATGCAATGCGATCGTAAGTTCAACAACGCCTAGACTTGCTCCCAAATGACCTTCTTTTACAGAAACAATATCGATGATGAAATCGCGTAATTCATTCGCCAATTGAGGCAATTGTTGTTCACTCAATTGTCGTAAATCGGTTGGATTATGAATCTGTGAAAGTAAATTTTCTGGCATGCAGCAAAGGTAACAAATTGAATCCCTATTTTTGTGGCATGGAAAACATTTTCACCGACGAATACTTCATGAAAAAAGCTTTACAGGAAGCGGAAGTTGCTTTTGAAAAAGGCGAGATTCCTGTAGGAGCCATCATTGTTATTGATAATAAAGTCATCGCGCGGTCTCACAACTTGACGGAAATGTTGCACGATGTAACGGCTCATGCGGAAATGCAATCGATTACAGCAGCGGCTAATTTTTTTGGTGGAAAATACTTGAAAGACTGCACTTTATATGTGACAGTTGAGCCTTGCCAGATGTGTGCGGGTGCTTTGTATTGGAGCCAGATTTCGAAGATTGTGTATGGCGCAACGGATGTGCAACGTGGGTTTACGGCGATGGGAACGAAACTGCATCCGAAGACTGTTGTGGTTTCTGGAGTGATGCGTGATGAAGCAGCGGATTTGATGCTGCGGTTTTTTGCCCAACGCAGGAAGTGATTGGAACGCGGATAACACGGGTTTCACAAATGATCACGGATTTTGATTTGATTGAAATGCCCTAGCCCAGATAGGAACGGTATACTTTTTTGCCGTTGTTCGGCAGAAAAGATTTAGTGGATAGCTGGATTAGCTTCTAAAAAAAAGACATAAAAAAACCGCCAATCATAATGAAAGGCGGTTTTGTTTTTAATCTAAAATATCTTTTCCTGACTTGTCGTAGAAATGATATTCTAAGAACGTGTAAGCGTCACGTGGTATGATTTTCACCCATTTCTTATGCTCCAAAAACCATTTGGAACGTAAGGATGGAAAACCTTTACTGAGGTATGCAGCCACAAATGGATGTACGTTGAGCACGACTTTTTTGTGGGTTTTTAGTATTCTTTCCAGATCGAAACTGATTTTGTCAATGATTTGAATTGGTGCTTCAATTTCACCATTTTCATTGTTTGGATCTTCTTCTCTGGTTTTGATATTGACTTCTGGTCTTACGCGTTGTCTGGTAATTTGGACTAACCCAAATTTACTCGGTGGTAAGATCTTATGTTTGGCTTTATCATCGCTCATTTCTTCTCTAAGGAAGTCGAACAACACTTTGCGATTGTCTGGATTTTGCATGTCGATAAAATCGATAACAATGATGCCTCCCATATCACGCAGACGCAATTGTCTGGCGATTTCGGCTGCGGCAATCATGTTGACTTCCATGGCGGTATCTTCTTGGTTGGTGGCTTTGTTAGAACGATTTCCGCTATTGACGTCGATGACGTGTAAGGCTTCAGTGTGTTCTATGATTAGGTAAGCACCTTTACTCATGGATACGGTTTTTCCGAAGGAAGTTTTGATTTGTCTCTCTATGTTGTATTTCTCGAAAATCGGCGTGTCTTTAGATTGATAAAACTTTACTATGGATTGTTTTGAAGGGGCAATTTCTTGCACATAATCCTTCGTTTCGTTGTACAACTCTTCATCATCTATATAGATACCACTGAAGGTATCGTTGAAAACATCTCTTAATATTGAAGATGCTCTGTTGAGCTCTCCTAATACTTTCGACGGATGATGAGCGGTTGGTAATTTTTTACACATTGCATTCCATCTGCTGAGCAGGTTCTGCAAGTCTTTTTCTATTTCGGCTGTTTTTTTGCCTTCGGCTACTGTGCGAACAATAACGCCAAAACCTTTGGGTCTGATGGTTTGTACGAGTTTCTTAAGTCGGTCTTTTTCGCCTTTTTCCTCAATTTTTTGAGAAACTGAAACGCGATCTGAGAACGGCACGAGCACGATAAATCTTCCGGCAAGAGAAAGCTCAGAGCTGATTCTTGGGCCTTTGGTAGATATCGGTTCTTTGACGACTTGTACTAAAACGGATTGATTGGAATTAAGCACTTCGGCTATGGTACCGTCTTTATCAATCTCTTTTTCAAACTGAAAGTTTTTTAGGGAGAAATCTTTTATTTTACCTGCGCTTACAAGTTTTATGAATTTCAGTTGGGAAGCAAGATTCGGTCCTAAATCGTGGTAGTGTAAAAAGGCATCTTTTTCGAAGCCTACGTTTACAAAAGCAGCGTTGAGTCCGGCGACAGGTTTTCTTATTTTGGCAATAAAAATATCACCTACTTGAAAATTGCTGGCTTCTTGTTCTTTGTGTAATTCAATTAGTTTTCCATCTTTTAATAAGGCAAAATCTACGGCTTCAGAACTAGATCGGATGATTAATTCTTTATTCACACGTTAAATTTTTATCCGAACAAATGAGTTGTCGGTTGTCGGTTGTTGGTTGTCGGATTAAATCCATCAACTACTAACTGTCAACCATCAACTTTTCAGTAAGGATGGATTAAACAATATTTTAACAGGTATGTCTTACCCGGTGAAAATTTAGTGTACAGTGTTCAGGGTTTTAGTTTGCAGTAACTGAATACTAAATTACTGACGACTGAATACTTAAATCTTCCATTTCAATGAACGTTTAAAAAGAAAAAAGTAGTTTTTAGACTACTTTTTCTTCTTGTGACGGTTAGCTCTCGCTCTTTTTTTACGTTTGTGCGTCGCTACCTTATGTCTTTTTCTTTTTTTACCACTTGGCATAGTTGGTGATTTTGTGATTAATAAATATTTTTATTTTGCTTCGTTATTTGTTTTTACTCCTTCTACAAATACTTTAGCTGGTTTGAATGCTGGAATATTGTGTGCTGGAATTTTTATTGTAGTGTTCTTAGAAATATTTCTTCCTGTTTTTTCAGCTCTAGTTTTGATGATGAAACTACCAAAACCTCTTAAGTAAACATTATCTCCTGTTTCTAATGAAGTTTTCACTTCTTCCATAAAAGATTCTACAGTGGCTTGAACATCTCCTTTTTCAAGACCTAACTTTTCTGAAATTTTCGCTACGATATCTGCTTTCGTCATTTTCTTTCTTAATTTAATATTTGTGAAATTTTTTTGAGGTTGCAAATATATGAATTTAAAAAACAATTAATCAACCTAATTCATTAAAATTTAATTACATAAACTTTTACTTTTGTTAACCAAAAAACAAACATGAATTTTGCTAACTCGTTAACCCAATGGTATCTAGAAAACAAGCGCGAATTGCCTTGGCGGAATACTCAAAATCCGTACTTCATTTGGTTGTCGGAAATCATGTTGCAGCAAACGCGAGTAGCGCAAGGAATGCCTTATTTTTATTCATTTACCAATGCGTTTCCAACCGTTTTTGATTTGGCTAATGCTTCTGAAGAACAGGTTCTGAAATTATGGCAAGGATTGGGATATTATTCTCGCGCTAGAAACTTGCACAAAACCGCACAGTATGTTGCTTTCGAATTGGACGGAAAATTTCCTGATAATTATACCGCCTTGCTGAAATTGAAAGGTGTTGGATCATACACCGCTGCCGCCATAGCTTCTTTTTCTTATGGCGAAAGTGTTCCAGTGGTTGATGGCAATGTG
>JAKQJQ010000412.1 GCA_029561105.1 Bacteroidota bacterium | reverse complement strand
TTGCTTCGCTTCGCGTAGCTCGCGCGTGGGGTCAAGCAGTTGCAAGGCAGTGTTTGATACCTGCTTTACGCCCCGATCCACTTTTGAGCTGGGTAAATATTCTGCAAAAAAATACACCGCACTGCCCAATAAGGGGAATGAAAATAAAATGAGCAGCCAATACATTTGGCGGCCGGTGCGGATGGCATGCACGGCAAAAAACAGCGCGATTAAAATGTGAATGCTACCTAAAAAATATGGCATGTACTTACTTTCACGTGACGTTAAATGGCTGACATAATAATACCACCGAACTTTTAATCAGATTGCGCCGGTGATAATGCCACCGAATCTTTTAATCAGATTGCGCCGGTGATCATGCCACCGCCTAGGCAAACATTGCTTTCATACACCACGGCCGATTGCCCCGGCGTAATGGCCCATTGTTTTTGGCCGAATTTAATTTCCACTTCATCGGCTGAAATTTTATCAATCTCACACGGTGCGTCGGGCTGGCGATAGCGTGTTTTAGCGGCATACACCCAATTGGTGATGGGCTGCTCTTCGCTAATCCAGTGCAGTTGTCCAGCTTTCAGGCCATCATTTAACAAAAGCGGATGTTCATGGCCTTGCACGACAATCAGCTCATTTTTACCCATGTCTTTTGCTGCCACAAACCACGGCTCGCCGTTACTTTCACGGCTTCCGCCAATTTTTAAGCCTTGGCGCTGCCCGAGGGTGTAATACATCAGGCCTTCATGCTTGCCAACCACTTTGCCTTCCGGTGTTTTAATGTCACCGGGTTCACGTGGTAAATATTTGCTTAAAAATTCCTGAAAAGGCCGCTCGCCAATAAAGCAAATGCCCGTGGAATCTTTTTTCTCAGCATTGATTAAGCCGGCTTGTCGTGCGATTTCGCGCACCTCTCGCTTAAGATACGTCCCCAAAGGGAACAAGGTTTTGCTCAATTGCGCTTGGTTCAAGCGATATAAGAAATAACTTTGGTCTTTGCTGCCGTCATCTGCTTTCAGCAACTGATATTGCCC
>JAKQJQ010000064.1 GCA_029561105.1 Bacteroidota bacterium | reverse complement strand
TGAAAAAAAATGTACTTGCAGGATTGATTTGTATGGCGGTAGGATTTTCCGCGACTGCACAAAAACTAGACAAATTCGGAGCCGACCTGGCCAAGAAAAGTGTCATGGGTAAAGAAATCCGTGTGCCTTATACCGATATTTCGAGCTACTACGGCTATATCAAGCCCGGTGCTGCGCCCGATGAAGTAAAAGGCGGAAAGAAAATGTATTACGTTTACGTATGGATTCCGTTGGCCGCGCCAGAAATCGGCGTGCGTATGATTTCTCCGGTACCAGACAGCATGAAACCATCCGACAAGGATTACGTAACCGACGATTACAAAGCCAATGAGGCCGACACCAAAAACTTTTTCGATACCTGGGTTTCACTTGAAAGGGCCGAAGGTGTTTTAAAAATTGAAGACGCGGCAGCCAAAGCCAAATCGGCCAAATGGACCGTAATCGATCAGAATGATGACTCAAGTGAGATGCCGGCGCAGCCTTCAGGAAGCAAGTACAATTCATTGATGCGCATCACCAGCGAAACCTCGAACCCTGTAAAATCATTGGTAATGGGCTTGTACAGGATTGGATTCACGACTTACAAGCGCGGTGAAGTTCAGGGCAGTTTCCTGGCGCAAATCGGAGCACCTATCAAATTGCCTGGAGTAGCCATTGCGGCCAAGCCAGAAAATTTAGCTGCAGCTGCCAAGAAATAAGAAGCTAATCATGCAATATAGGCCGTGGACAGAAAACGTATGATATGAAATATGTACTTTTTATCCTAACGAAATACCGCCTCGAAATTTTAATGGCGGCGCTTTACACGGCCATCGGTTTTTCAATTTTTTACTGTTTTAGTTAAGTTTAAAAGGCGTCTCGAAAGAGATGCCTTTTTTTTTTATTTTTACCAAAAAAACAGTTGAAAAGAATCATAATCACTGGGACTTCTCGCGGCATCGGCTATGAACTCGCCTTACAATTTGCCAACGCCGGACATGAGGTGCTCGCCCTTTCCCGCAAAACCCAGCAGGCCTTGTTGCAGCATGAAAACATCACTTGCCTTTCGGTCGATTTGTCTAAAACCGAAGATTTGGAGCAGGTTGGGAATTTCCTTTCTAAAAGTTGGACAACCGTCGACGCCATCGTGCACAACGCCGGCGCACTGCTACTCAAGCCATTTTCTGAAACCACTGTTGCCGATTTTGAGAAGATCTACAAGGTCAACGTCTTTGCGATGGCCGCGCTTACACAAATTGCGTTGCCGTATTTGCACAACGCCAGCCATGTCGTGACAATCTCCTCGATGGGCGGTGTACAAGGCACGATGAAATTCGCCGGGCTTTCGGCTTACAGCTCCAGCAAAGGAGCGGTGATTACCTTATCAGAATTATTGTCAGAAGAATACAAAGACCGCGGCATTGCCTTCAACGTTTTGGCGTTGGGTTCGGTACAGACCGAGATGCTCGCCGAGGCTTTTCCGGGTTATCAGGCACCCGTTTCTGCAGCCGAGATGGCTACGTATATTTTTGATTTTACGCTTACCGGCCACAAATTTTACAATGGGAAAGTGTTGCCGGTTTCGTCGACCACGCCTTAGAACATTCTGCTAATATTCACCATTAACCATTCTCTTGAGCGAAACCCTAGCCAAATACCTACCCGAACACGCCGTCAAACCAATCTTTGAATTGATTGTCGCCAACGAAGTGCACCTCAAGATTGTCAACGAGCGCGTCACACGTCATGGCGATTATCGCAAAGGGATGAGCGGCAAGCACGAGATTACGGTCAATGCCAACCTCAATAAATACCGTTTTTTGATGACGCTTGTCCATGAGATTTCGCATCTGGTGGCTTTTGAGAAATTCGGCCGACAGATCAAACCGCATGGCAATGAATGGAAGTTTACTTTCCAACGTTTGATGGTGCCGTTCATCCGGCCAGAAATTTTCCCAAACCAATTGTTGCCTTTGCTCGCACGGCATTTCAAGAATCCGTCGGCGAGTAGCGATACCGATGCCACCTTGTCTTTGGCGCTAAAACAGTTCGACCAACCAACCGATAAAAATTATATCTTTGAACTCCCTTACGGAAGCCGTTTCAGGATCCACAACGGGCGCATATTCCAGAAAGGCGCGTTACGGACCAAGCGGTACGAATGTGTTGAGGTAAGTTCGGGACGCATGTTCCTTTTCAACCCGAATGCAGAAGTAGAATTATTACACCATTAGCAATAAAAAAATGAACAACAATTATTACGCGATCCTGATGGCCGGCGGTGTCGGATCGAGATTTTGGCCGGTAAGTACCGAGCAGTTTCCAAAGCAATTCCACGATATGTTGGGCGCGGGCGACACCTTAATCCAAAAGACTTTTAAGCGTTTGGCCAAGCTCATTCCTACCCAGAACATCCTGATCCTTACCAATGAAAAATACAACGACATCGTCCTGGAGCAATTGCCCATGGTGAAACCCGAGCAGGTTTTGCTCGAGCCGGCGATGCGCAATACGGCACCCTGCATTTTGTACGCGGCGCTCAAAATCCAGAAACAGAATCCCGACGCCTTAATGGTGGTGGCGCCAAGCGATCATTGGATTGAAGAAGAAGACACCTTCGCGGCCAACCTGCAACAGTGTTTCGATTTCTGCGAAAAGGAAAACGCCCTTATGACTTTGGGTATACAGCCTACTTTTCCCAATACAGGATTTGGTTACATCGAATTCGACAAGAACGACGCCAACCCAATCAAGAAGGTCAGCCAGTTTCGTGAAAAGCCCGATTATGAAACGGCAAAACTGTTCCTCGACAGCGGGAATTTTTTATGGAACGGCGGTATTTTTATTTGGAGCGCCCAATCGGTGACCGAGGCTTTCGCACAATTCCAACCCGCCATGAACGCGCTTTTCCAGCAAGGATGGGAAAGTTACAATACCGCGGCCGAAAAAGAATTTATTGAGAATAACTATGCATTAGCCGAGAATGTCTCCATTGATTATGCCATCATGGAAAGTGCCAAAAATGTCTACGTACTTCCTGCAACCTTTGACTGGAACGACCTCGGTACCTGGGGTTCGCTACATGAAAAGTTGGGCAAGGACGATCAAAACAATGCGGTAGTCAACGCGCGGGTAATCCTTGAAAACGCGAGTAACAACATCATTAGAACCGATGCCAAAAAGCTCATCGTCGTTGACGGGCTTGACGACTACATCATTGTGGATCGAGAGGATGTGTTGCTGATTTATCCAAAGAGCAAGGAACAGGACATAAAAAGAATTACGGGGATGGCTAAGGATTTGTAAAAATCAAATATAGGCTTTGCATGAGAAAGGAACCATGGTAATTTAGTTAACTTATGACATCAATTTTTCTTTTCAGGTTGTTAGCAGTTGTATTGTTTTTTACAAGTGCGACTATTCAAAGCCAATCGCTAAATTGGGTAAAACCAATCAACGGAAACGGCAACACTTTTGCACAAAACATCGCTGTCGATGCGCAAGGCAATTCTTATATTCTTGGCGAATTTACGGGAAGCATAGACCTCGACCCAAGCGCTGGCGAATACACTTTAACAGCGCTGGGCGAATATGACCTTTATGTTGCCAAATTCGACACCGATGGAAACTTTGCCTGGGCAAGACACTACGGTTCTACGGGATCGGAGGCCACACGCTACATTACCGTAGATGTGGCAGGAAATATTTATGCCACGGGCCAATTTTCGGGCACCATCGATTTTGATCCGGGAGCAGGCAACGCAAGTTATACCAATATCGGGTTTGGTGATATATTCGTTGTCAAACTCAACAGCAATGGCGATTTGATTTGGGCCAAACAAATAGGAGGGCCTGGTGCTGATTGGTGCGAAGCAATCAATATCGATACATCAGGAATGGTATTTCTGACCGGTTTTTTTCGCGGGACAGTCGATTTCAATCCGGGAAGCGAAAACTATAGTCTTACGGCCTTTGGCGATGATGCCTTCATTTGTAAACTTGACCAAAATGGCGAATTTTTATGGGCGAAGCATTTTGGAGGAGCGAGTTCGGTAAGCGTTATTCTAAGAGACTCCAAACTAGATGCCGCCGGGAATATTTGTGTTGCTGGCTATTTTTTGGGAACAGCTGATTTTGATCCGAGCGCAGTCGTTTTCAACCTTACAACTATTGCAAACACTGATATTTTTGTCGCAAAATATGATACAAATGGAAACTTTTTTTGGGCCAGGCAGCAGGGAGGCCAATTGAATGAAAGTGTTTCTACTATTGCGATTGATTCAGATAACAATATTTATACGACGGGCTATTTTTCGGGCGCTGTCGATTTTGATCCGGGTAATGCAATAATGAGTTTGTCTTCGATAGGAAATGACGATGCCTTTATCTGTAAACTAGACGCGAATGGCGATTTGGTTTGGGCCAAAAGACTTGGAGGTACATTGCAGGATTTTGCGCGCGATTTAAAGATTGATGCGACCGGAAATTTGTACGTGTCAGGTTATTTTCAACAAACCGCCGACTTTGAATTGGGCACCGGCACTTATGAACTTACCGCAGCTGGTTTGAAAGATGGCTTTATATTGCAACTGAGTGCAGATGCAGATTTGCTTTCGGTATACACTTTAGGCGGACTTGGCAATGACAGTATTTCAAGTTTTGACATTGATGCCCTGGGCAGTTTGTATGGTTGTGGCTATTTTAGTCAAACGGTCGATTTTGATCCCGAAGCGGCAGTTGTTAATTTATTCGCAACCGGAAACCTTGATGGATTTGTGATGAAATTGAATCCCAATGCACTTGGTACACAGCAACCAAAATCGGCGAAAGTCTTGAAGCTTTATCCCAATCCTACTGCCGACTATTTTCAAATTGGTATCGCGAACAGCGGTGAAATCATTCAAATAACCATCACTGATGTTCACGGAAAAATCCTAAAAACTTTCGCAAACCAGCCCAAGTACGAGATTTCCGATTTGTCTGTAGGTGTTTATCTCGTACAGGCGTATATGGCAAACGGACGGTTTGTTCAAAAGCTTGTCAAAGAATAATACTAGGTTTTTCATCAAATAATAATCCGCAAGTAGGGTATACTCAACCGCGATTGTTTTGTGTAGTTAAATAAACTACATTAGACCATTGATCAATCCCTTATTATGTCGCGGCAATTTCGGTTCAGTAGCTTTTTACTTTTTCTAACGGTAATGTTTTTTACCCAACTTGCTTTTGGCCAGTTGCCCGATTTTACGCTCGCCGGAATCGCGACCAATGAAACCTGCACTGCGAACGCTTCAGTCACCTACACGGTAAGTGGCACCGATCCCGGCGCAACGCTGATTTACCGCATTTTCAAATTGCCCGATGTCCTTACGCCGATTGCCGTTACCAGTGCCAACACTTTTGGCGGGCTTACCGCTGGCGATTATCGCATTGTAGCCATTCAATCACTCGGGAGCCAAACCAATTCGCAGCAAATCGATTTGCATATTGACAACCAAATAGTGCCTGTTACATTCAGTATTGCGGGCCAGCCGGCAGCCTATTGCGGGACCACAGCCAGTATGACCGTCAACGCTACGCAAGGCAATCCGGTGAGTTATGAGATTATTTCGGGGCCTGTGACTTTTCCTCCGCAGCCTTCTAATGTTTTTTCGGGTTTGCCGCCAGGCGATTATGTTGTCCGGGTCAATGACAATTGTGGTGATGGCGTGGTGCAGGCGTATCACTTTGAGCCGCCGCCGCCCAATATCAGTGTGGCCCTCGTCCAGAATTGCGACCTGGTTGATTGCAATACTAAAAATATTTCGTTCGATATTGCGGCGTTAGGAAATTCCGCAATTGGTTACCCGCTGCAGATTGAACTCGTCCTGATTGCCCAAGGATTTCCTGCGGTAGGACTCTATCAAGGGGTGACCTCGGGCAGCGCGTCGCAAGTTAATGTTCTGTTTACAATCCCTTATCACGATGTTGCCTCGTACCAGGTTATTATCCGGGTCACCGATGCGTGCGGCAATGTGATACCACGCTCTTATTTACTGCAAATGCAGCCAAAAGTAGACCTTGTGGTCAACGAGTTTGACGCCTGTGATGACCAACTCGATATCGGTTTGTGCAATATGCTCCCGCCATATACTGTAGCGTTCCTCTCGGCACCGGCGGGTTTCAATCCGGCAGATTTCAATGCAGGCCATCCCGGGCCATTTGCTACCGGTCAGATTTCGTATGTGCCAAACGCCCAACACGATTTGCCCGAGGGAAATTATGTTGTACAAATTACAGACGCCTGCGGGAGAACTGTTAGCGACTCGGCCGAAATCATCAGGAAAGTCACCGATCACAAGCTCGTGACATTATATGAGAATTGCGTGCCCCAATATTATGTGTTTATTCCCAATGAAGGAATTTCGCCGGCTACAGTGGTACTTACCTCGGCACCAGCTGGTTATCCTGGCGTAGTTCCCGATGATATGTCGGATATGATTTCGGGAGGCAACTTTTCTATGTACCTGCCAACAGCTCCTGGAACTTATGTTTTTACCGGAGTCAATGTATGTGGGGACACTTACACCCGAACCGTTACGATATTGAACGCGCCGCCGGAAGTGACGGCAGAGGGGTCAATCGTTCCGGCTTGCAGCACCAACGGAAACGCCACGATCGTACTTATGAACGCTCCTCCGATTGCTTCTGTAATCATGACCGCAGCGCCTGCTTCTTATCCAAATACAGTCCCGCATGACGTAAGTAGTTTTATTGTTTCTAATACTACCTGCAGTGTCACCGGGCTACCCATAGGCAATTACACTTTTGTGGTAACCGATGCCTGTGGTACGACTTATCCGCCTGTGAGCGCAACGATTGCTCCCGGTACCGCCCAAAATGTACCCACTGTAGAATTTTTAAGAGGTTGCGAAATCGGTGTGGGTTCTATGCGTATGAAACCACCAATCTCTAAACTGGTGCAGGTAATCATTACCAGTGCGCCGGCTGGATTTGGATTTGCCTTGCCATATGATGTTTCTTTTAACATTGTTCCGGCCACGGGTATTTTCTTTATGAACTCGCTGCCGCAAGGCACTTACATCTTCCATACTAAAGATTTGTGTGACATAGAAAACGACGTGACTGTGCAATTGCCAGGTTCGCAGGTTTCTGTCAATCAGGTCAATTTGATTGCCAACTGCGGCTCTTTCGACCTCGATTTGCGGTATGTAGAAGCACCGCCGTTTGTACAGGAATTTTGGTTGCAGCGATTGAACCCGGTGACCGGCAATTGGGAGCATCCGCTTACCGGAGTGGTTTACACCGACGGAACAATTCCTACTAATGTGAATTCTTACCACATCGTCAATCAGGCCATAAACTATAATATTGCCGCGTTGGGAACCTTTAGGGTACTTAAGCGCGTCGTTATTTTTAACAACGGAAACCCGGTCACCACCAATTGTTTCATTTCTATCAAAGAGTTTGAATTCAATAATGAGCTCAGTATCGTTTCTACGGGAGCAGTTCCCTGCAGCAACAGCAGTTATGATGTGTTCATCACCGCAGCCGGTGTAGCGCCGTACATTTATCGGATTACCGAAAAAGATGGCAATCCCTTTTTGATAGACAACGGAGGCTCAAATATTTTCTCAGGACTTGCATCCGGCATTTATAATTTTCAGGTAGAAGACAGTTGTGGCAATATTGTCAATAGATTGCTCGATATTACGACGCTCGAATTGCCGTCGGTTTTTCCCAACAATCTTTGCGAAGGCCAAAACGCTCAACTATCGGTACAGCCTATTTCCTTTCTGAGTTACCAATGGTGGAACGCCAACGCGTCGGGCAACATTTTAAGCACCACTAATGAACTGGTGTTTTCCCCGTTCTCAAACGCCACGACACCGGGAACCTATTATGTCAGGATTTATTCTACAAGTAATTTGTCTTGCATAGACATGACCATTCCTTACGTGGTATCTCCTTCGGTCGTGCCCAGTGCAGGTAATGACGGCAGCCGGATTGTCTGTGGCAACTCTGCCAATATCGATTTGTTCTCGCTACTTGGAACGCCCTATGACACCGGAGGAACCTGGACAGAAATCACGGCCAGCGGCGCACTCAATGCCAGTAACTGGACACCCAATGCCATCGACTATGGGACGTATTCGTTTGAATATTTGGTAAGCAATGGTGCATGTAACCTTACCGATACGGCCAATGTGACCATCCACCTCAATCCAACACCCAGCGATCCGGTAATCCATGTGGGTCAGGCTTTCTGTACCGATCAAACCATCGAGTTGCAGGTAGATGACATTGCAGGTGCGACTTACCAATGGATTGGACCCAATAATTTCAGTTCAAACCTTCAAAATCCGATTATCCAAAACAGCACAGTTGCCAATGGCGGGACGTACACCGTGACGGTCAACCTCAATGGTTGCGAATCTCAGGCGGCCATTGCGCTCAATGTAGCACCGCTGCCCGATTTTAAGATAGATGCCGGTTGCGTTTCTGGGATATTTACCTTGGCGGTAAAGTCCAACGAATCACTGGGCACCCAATACGATTCGTATTCGTGGAGCGGCCCGAATAATTTCAATGCCACAGGGAATCCGGTCAACCTCACCGCAGGTACACCCGGATTTTACACGGTGACGGTAACCAACGACGAAGGTTGTACGATTGAGCAATCGGTTCAGGTAACCAATACACTCTGCACCATCCCTAACGTCATCACACCCAATGGTGATGATTTCAACCAGAATTTTAACCTGTCAGGCCTGGATGTGAAACGACTGGAAATTTACAGCCGTTGGGGCAGGCTCGTTTACGAAGCCAACAATTACATTGATGAGTGGCATGGCCAAAACATGCACGGCGGCGAGTTGCCCGATTCCACCTATTACTACATTATCTACCTCCGGACAGGAGACGAAAAACAGGGATGGGTATTCAAACAGGCGTGGTAGCCGCAAGCGTTTTAGCCACCTTTGAGTTGTGCCTCGCGCACTTTCTTGAACAGGTTTGAAGAGTAAACAAAATCAACAATCGCCTGATTGTCTGTTTTAAAAATCTCATCTTTGGTGCCCTGCCATTCCTTGATGCCGTTTTTGAGGAAAATGATGTTCTCGCCAATTTCCATCACCGAGTTCATGTCGTGCGAGTTGATGACCGTCGTAATGTCGTACTCTTCTGTAATTTCCTTAATCAGGTTGTCAATCAACATAGAAGTATTGGGATCGAGCCCGGAGTTGGGTTCGTCACAAAACAAATATTTGGGGTTGTTTACAATGGCGCGCGCAATGGCGACCCTTTTTTGCATACCGCCCGAAATCTCCGACGGCAGTTTATGGTGTGCATCAATCAGATTCACGCGTTTGAGCGCAAAATCTACACGGTCGCCGATTTCTGATCTGGAACTCTTGGTAAACATGCGCAGCGGAAACCCCACATTCTGCGCCACCGTCATCGAATCAAACAACGCGCTGCCTTGAAAGACCATTCCGATTTCTGTTCTGAGGGCGCGTTTCTCGTCTTCGGTCATTTCCCAATAGCGGCGTCCATCGTACTCAATGGTACCCGAGTCTGGCCGGTGGATGCCCAGCAAAGTCTTGAGCAAAACCGTTTTTCCTGAACCCGATTGCCCAATAATCAAATTGGTTTTTCCGGTTTCGAAAATAGTAGAAATGCCCTTGAGTACCTTTTGTCCGCCAAACGATTTCTCGACGTTTTTTACCTCTATCATGTCAAAAGCAATTGCGTTAATATATAATTCATCAGGATAATGGTCACCGATGTCCATACGAACGACACGGTGCTGGCCTTACCCACTTCGAGCGCGCCACCTTTCATATAGTAACCGTGGAACGACGGAATCGTCGCGAGCAGCAACGCAAAAACAAACGTCTTGATAAACGCATATGCGATATGGAAAGGGATAAACTCCTGCTGCAAACCGCCCACGAATTCGGCACTTGACCCAAATCCGCCATAGACGGCCGCAATCCATCCGCCCAAAATACCAAGGAACATTGAAATCCCAATCACAAAAGGATAGAGCAGCAGCGCCATGAGTTTAGGGAAAACAAGATAATTGAGCGAGTTCACGCCCATAACCTCTAGTGCGTCGATCTGTTCGGTCACCCGCATCGTACCAATGCTCGAGGTAATGAACGAACCCATTTTTCCAGCCATAACAATCGATATGAACGTTGGGGCAAACTCCAAAATCACCGACTGGCGCGTCGCAAAACCAATCAAATATTTCGGGATCAAAGGGTTGGTGAGGTTCAGCGCGGTCTGTATCGCCACAACACCACCCACGAAAAAAGAAATAAACGCCACGATTCCCAACGAACCGATAATCAAATCGTCAATTTCCTTGAGGATCAGGCCTTTCATCACAGACCATTTGGTAGGCTTGTTGAAAATCTCTTTCCACATCAAAAAGTACTTCCCAATCTGCGATAAATACCGTACGAGCATCATATTTTTTTAATAAGGGCTAAGATAGTTATGAAATGTGAAATATGGATTATGAATGAAGCGTTTTTGGGATTTTTTTATGGCGTTGCGCTCGTACCTCGCGCCGCGCTTTCCACTGCAATTTTTATTTTGCTGCGTTGCACTGCGCGAAAATAAAAGATTTCCGCTTCAATCGCTAACGCGGGCCGTCGTATCACCCAAACAACTTTCCTTTCATTTTACCCCATCGATAATTCCGAATGAATTTTGCCTGTTCCTTGCTAACCAATAGCGGCTTCCCGGCCAATTTCGCTTTAAAAAATCCCATCATATAATCTAAAAACAACAATGGTTTTTTCTTCATCATGGCCAGTTTACCCGATGCGATTGCCGTAATCCAAAAACCATAACCCAAACTGTAAAACGCTTCTCCTTGCTTGTAACGCGCGGTTTTGTTGTAATTGGCGCCGGTAGGCTTGAGGTGCTTGACTTTGAGGCTTTCGTCGGTCACGACTTGCCAGCCGTAGAATTTACAGAGGAGCTCGTCTACCGTGTCCCAGCCCATCGCCGGTTTGAGCCCGCCGATTTGCTCGAAACAAGATTTCCGGTAGGCTTTGAACGCGCCGCGGATGTGGTCTTTGTCTGTGAGGTTTTCTAAAATCCAATCGCCATTTCGTTCAATATAGGCAAATCCGCCCACCATGCCGATTGTTGCATCCGACTCAAAATGTTTAATGATCGTTTCAAAATAGTTGTTTGGCAAAATCAAATCAGCGTCGAGCTTGACGATAAAATCATAGTCG
>JAKQJQ010000048.1 GCA_029561105.1 Bacteroidota bacterium | reverse complement strand
GTTTTAATCATAGCGCCAACTCCTCCGTACCCCGCGAATGTGCCGCTTTGTGCGATGTTGATTCCGGTTTTGCCACCTGAAGTGGTGTTCAAGTCGACATCAATTCCCACCGGATTCGCTGTATAGGTATTACTGACGTTTAAACTGGTTGTTTTGGTCGCGTTGTCAATATCCAAAACACCATTTGCTGCGGTGCTCGATCCGATGTTGAGACTACCTTGGGTAAATTTATTGTCGGTGATGGCGTTGGGCGGATTGGTAGAACCCACTTCATAAATGTCATGGTCTGCGGTGCTCGTTTGGGTAATCGGCATCCATTGCGTACCGTTGAAAAAGTAAAAGCCGATGCCGTTTCCGCCGACTGTTGCGGCATTGGTGTTCCAGATTAACAGTCCGGTTGCGGCGGTGTTGGTGCCGTCAAGCATGGTTGTGGTGACGTTGGCCAAACTCACGCGCGGTACCAAAACGCCTTTGTTGGTAGCCGAGATATCCAGTATCGATGAGGCGTGCGGATTGGTCGTGTTCACGCCAACCTGGGCTCGTCCGATGGCAGTTACCACTAATAAAAAGAGAAGTATGATTTTTTTCATGGCGCAGATTTTAAATGGTTTTATGAAGTAGAATGGGCAAAACCGATACGTTGTACAAATGCCTCGAGAATCCGGTTAGGATTATTTTTTTATTATCTGAAATCATACAGTCAGAAAAGACCGTTTTATTGTCTTTAGAAGTGATGGTAATTTCATACACGCCTTCTGTTGCGATAGGCAAGATGATTTGCTTTTTTTGCTGGTTGGGAAACATGGTTTTTTTGGTAAATCTATCCCAATGAATAGTTTACCTGAAGGTGTTTTTGGTGAATCCCGCTAAAAATTTAGTGAATGCGGCGTTTTTTAGAGTAGGGAAATTAGAGCAGGTTGATGTGTTTCATGAGTTCTTCTTTGTTTGAAGCACTCATCGGAACCTTGTTTTTTTCGATGTAGATGTAACCGTCCTGGAGTGATTTGATTTTAGAAACGTTGATGACATAAGACCGGTGTACCCTAATGAAATTGTGCGCCGGTAATTTTTCCTCGACACTTTTGAGCGTGTGGCTGATGAGGTGTTTTTGAGACGAAGTGTACAGGTTGCAATAGTTATCGAAAGCCTCGAGATACAAAATATCGTCCAGTTCAATTTTGATGAGTTCTCCTTTGTTCTTTACAAAAAACGAGTTGAATTCTTCGTTTGCAGAAACCACCTGCTTTTGCATTTTGTGCTTGTACAGCGCCAATTCAATATTAGACTGTAGTGTTTTTTCGTTGAACGGTTTTACAATGAATCCGGCCGGGTCGGTTTGTTTGACACGCTCTAAGGTTTGGTCGTCGGAGTGCGAGGTCAGGAAAATAAACGGCACTTCTGATTTTTTTCTCAGATACGTTACCATTTCAATCCCGTCCATTTTGCCGTCTAAGGTGATGTCAACCAAAATCAGATCGGGTTGTAGTTCTTCAATATCGAATAGGGCTTCTTTGCCGTTGTCGGTCATCCCAATGATGGTGTAACCCACTTTTTCTAGGGCTGTTTTGATGGTTTCGGCAATTAGCGGCTCGTCTTCTATGATGTAAATCTTGATCGACATGGGTTTAAGACATTTGTTCAAATTTAACAATTTCCATCGTGAAATGGGTGCCGCCGTTGTTCTCGAACACAATTTTCCCTTTGAGTTTTTTGGCCAAGGCATGGATGAGTTTGATGCCAAACGAGTTCTCGTTGATTTCATTCGAGAACCCAATGCCGTTGTCGCTGACTTTCAAAAGGTAGCCATCGCCATGTTTTTTAAATTCGAGCGTAATCTTTGGGTTTTTCACGCCCGACGCAAAAGCGTGCTTGATACAATTGGTAATCAGTTCGTTGATGATCAGTCCCAACGGCGTAACAGAATCGACAGAAAAAACAGTGCTTTCAACGTCTGTTTGTGTGGTTAGGTTTGGGATCGTATCGGTTTGGTTTTCTATGATGTCGTTGACCAAATCTTCAATGTATTCTTTGGTTTCAATACCAATCAATTGGTCTTTGCTGTACAATTTTTGGTGGATGAGCACCATCGATTTGACACGGTTTTGCGCCTCTTTTACCGCCAAGGCCGCCTCTTTGTCTTTCATGTTTTCTGATTGCAAATAGAGCAAACTCGATACGATCTGGAAACTGTTCTTCACCCGATGGTGCGTTTCTTTGAGTAGTATATTCTTTTCATCCACGGCAATTTCCAGCAGCTGTTTTTGTTTGTTGAGTTTGTTTTTTTGGGTGAAGAACTGATAGACCAGAAAGCAAAGCAAGGCAATGGTAAAACAGGCAATAGTGAAAAAAAGCCGCAGCCGATTCTTTTCTTTCTTTTGTTTTGCAATCTCTTCTTCTTTTTTTTGAGTTTGGTATTTGGCCTCCATTTCATAAACGACTTCATCGCGTTGTTTAGACTTGAGGCTGTCGTATATGGCAAGGTACTCGTCTTTGAGCTTGGCGGCTTTCTCGAAATTGCCCATTGACTGATAGCTGTTCCCGATAGACTTGAGCAGTATGCTTTTGTCACGCAGGTCTGGACATTCCCGATACAATTGGTTGGCGTGAGGCAGGATTGTATCGAGACCGGTAAAATCGCGTGCAGCCGACTTGGCATCGAGCAGAAACGAATATTCTATGGCGTCTCCGCCCAACTGGGTTTCGGGATCTATTTGAACGACGCGGTTGAGGTAGAGCAACGCCTCGGCGAATTTTTTTTCACGGATTTTCATGTTTCCGAGATTGGCAAAAGTGGTACGACGCACCTCGAAATTGCTTGGGTAACTCAGGCTTTCCAGAAAGTACTGCTCGGCTTTTGTGTAATCGCCATTGGTAGAACAGATGGAGCCCAGGTTGATGAGACTGCGTACGAGCAGCAATGTATCTTTCTCTTTGCGCTCGAGCGGAACAGCCTTGAGATAATACGATTTGGCTTTTTCGTAATTATCGGTCACATGAAACATAACGCCGAGTGAATGGTAGAGATTTTTGGTGTAGTTGAGCTGGTTTTTCTCGCAGAGCGATACGCCTTTGTGAAAACATTCGGTGGCTTTGTTGTAGTCGTTTTTTACCAATCCGTAATAACTGCCTTCGGCTTCAAGTACTTTGACTTCGCCAAGATTGAGTTGGTGTTTTTTAGAAAATTCGCGCGCCTGTTTGATGAAAAGGGTGGCGCTGTCGCTATCGTTCTCGATAAAGCGAAAAGCTTTGTCGAGCAACAGTTTCAATTGCTCTTCCTGCCGTCCCGACACAGACTTCGGAACCGATTGTGCTGTGGCGCACTGAGCGAAGAAACACAGTAAAAGTAAGGTCAGGGCCTTGTTTAAGAAAAAATTCACCGCATAGTTGTTAAAAAACGTTTAAATCTATAAAAATTTATGAGACAACAATGCTTTTGGTTCGATTGTTTGTTTTGAAAGGCAAAACGCGCCCGAATTTGCCGCAAAATTTAAAAAGAAAGCACTCAAAACCGTATTCTTCAATTCAACGTAAGTAAATCAAAACCTTTAAAACTTTATGGCATGATTAAAATCTACAATGTACGACTGTTGTTTTTCGCGGCGATTGTCCTTACCGTCATCAGCCTAAACATCTACAATATTTTCTGGAATTAACAAGCAGATTTTGCGCCGGTTTGGCGCAAGTTAAATTTATGATAATAAAACGCCCTTGCGTTTGGGTAATTCGTTATTTTGTGTAAATTTTTTTCCAGAATGGTCTTTCGACTTTTACTCCTGTGTTTTATTCTTGGCGTTATAGAATTGTATGCCTTTCAGGCGTTTAAAACCGTGTTCAGGTTGCGGTGGGCGTTGACTTTATACCAGATTATCAGTTTATTACTTTTTGCGTTTATTGTTTATTCGTTCACGCAATTTGACCGTTCTGTGGGCCAAACCAGACAAACCCTTTTGACAATGGGTCTGTTGTTGCTGGTTTATATCCCTAAAATTGTTGCGACGCTTATTTTGTTTGGAGAAGACATTTACCGAGTGGTTTTTGGAGCGGCGCGTTATTTTATCGAATCCGACACGACGAGGGATTTTCTTCCGGGCAGGCGAAAGTTCATCAGCCAGATTGCACTGGGTTTGGCGGCCGTCCCGTTTTTGTCATTGATTTACGGAATGACGATTGGCAAATACAACTATAAGGTGATTAAGCAACGCATTTTCTTCCCTGATTTGCCAGATGCCTTCGACGGCTTTACCATTACGCACATTTCTGATATCCACTCTGGCAGTTTTGATAATCCCGAAAAAATCAATTACGCAATCGACCTGGTCAACGAGCAGGATTCGGATATCATTTTGTTTACCGGAGATATTGTCAATACACACGCTACAGAAATGCATCCGTGGATTGATACCTTCAATCGGATCAAGCCGCATGCTTATGGTAAATACTCAGTTTTGGGCAACCACGATTATGGCGAATATATCGACTGGCCAACCCAGCGGGAAAAAGAAGAAAATTTTACTGCAATCAAAAAGCTCTATGGCGACATCGGTTTCCAGTTGTTGCTAAACGAGCATACCTATATTCAAAAGGGAGATGAAAAGATTGCCTTGGTTGGCGTAGAAAATTGGGGCAAGAATTTCAAACAGGCTGGCGATTTGCAAAAGGCGGCCCAACAACTGTCAAAATACGATTTCAAAGTGTTGATGAGCCATGACCCGAGCCATTGGGAGTATGAGGTCAAGCAACATGAAAAGCATTTCCACCTGACCTTGTCGGGTCATACGCACGGCATGCAGTTTGGGATTGAGATCCCTGGGTTTAAATGGAGCCTGGCGCAATACATGTACAAGCAATGGGCAGGGTTGTATGAAGAGTTTGGCAGGTACATTTATGTGAATCGCGGCTTCGGATTTCATGCCTATCCGGGACGGGTGGGTATTATGCCCGAAATAACGGTCATTCAACTAAAAAAAAGGTAAAAATTAGCATAATTAGTTAAAAATGCTACATTTGTATCTTAATATCTCAACCAGAAGACTAAAGAATTAGTTTATGTCAAAATTTGGAGAACTTATTAATGCTCAAGTTCCGGTCTTGATTGATTTCTACACCGATTGGAACGAGTCATCCGTGTCGATGCATCCGGTAATACGCGATGTTGCTGCCGCTTTGGGCGATAAAGCCAAAGTAATCAAGATTGATGTGGATAAAAACCAGGAACTTGCCGATGCGCTTCGCATCAAAGGTTTACCTACCTTAATGATTTACAAGGAAGGTCAAATGATCTGGAGGCAATCCGGTGAATTAGACGCCAACACCATCATCGGTTTGGTGCAGGAGCAACTCTAGTCGATTGCCGCACATTCAAAACCATTTTCTTTTAAAAACTCCAGTGTTTTTGGCAGGGCGTATTCAAGGTTCTTGAAACCTTTCACACTGTCGTGAAAAATTATCACACTACCCGATTGGACGTTTTTGATCACGTTGTCCAGGCATTGCTGCGGTGTAATTCGGTGGTCAAAATCGGCGCTCAGGATATCCCACATCACAATTTTATACCCCAACGCTTTTAGCATTTTTGTTTGTGACCGTTTGACTTTGCCATAAGGCGGGCGAAACAAGTCGTTACTTTCTGTTCGTTTTTTGATGGATTCGGCGCAAGCGGCTACATTTTCAAGGTATTTCCCGTTTTCTTGCTTCCAGCCGTTAAGGTGGTCGAAGGTATGGTTGCCAATGAGGTGCCCGTCGGCTAAAATCTTTTGGAATAGCTCGGGATGGTTCTCAATGTTATTGCCGATACAAAAAAAGGTAGCTTTGGCTTGGTGTTGTTTGAGTTGGGATAAGACCCATTGGGTAATTTCGGGTGTGGGGCCATCGTCGAAAGTAAGGAAAACCTTTTTCGAGTCGTTGGGAATGTCCCAAACATAGTTAGGGAATACCTTCTTAATGAGGCGGTTGGTCTTTATCCAATAGAATCCCATATTGTTGCAATTAAAAAAAGCAGTACGTTTTGAGGGTACTGCTTTGTTTTTTGTTATTCGTTGTCCCGTCCGAAACGGTGGAACATTTCGTTGTAAGAGTTAAAGACTTTCTTGTTCTGGTTGTAATAATCGATATCGCCTCGATCTTTCATGACTTCAAGCAATCCCCTGTAGCGCTCAATGTCTGTGATGATGTCAATCATGATGTCATTTTGCTCCGACGCGGTCAAGCCGCGATAATAAGTCAGGTTTTGTTTGTATTTGGTCATGAGTTGATCCAGCAACTGCCTGGCCTTTGCTTTTTCACCAACTTCATAGTAACCGCCAGCAAATGGATCCAGTAACGAATAATACCCAAAATATTCCAACGGCATTTTAGTCATTGCCAGATCAATGATTTTTTTGGCTTTTTCCTTTTGGCCTTCGTTGATGAGCTGTTCCATAAGGCGCGACATGTTGGTACGCGATGAGATGCTGTTCTTGCGGGTTTCTGGATCGTGGTAAATGGTGTTGAGTTCGCCATTGCCCCAATCCCATTTCATGACAATGTTGTACATTTTTTGAGAGTCGATTTGGCCCATATCCAGCGGGCTACCGTCTTTTGGGATGGCTGTGCGAATGGGAACGAGTTTGTAAACCATTCCGTCGAGCTGCAAATAATCTTTCATCCATAAATAATCGTCATCGCCAAAGCTGCCTCCGGTGAAATAGATGGGTCTTTTCCAGTTGTTGTTTACAAGTACGTCGAGCATCATCAATCGGTTTTTGTACAAGGCTGGCCCTTTGATTTCAATGTCAATGTAGGGTACAATAGAATCGTAATACTTAGGAGCAACCACCTTATTTTGTATGATGGTATTCTTGTCGATCGGAATCCTAACCTTATTGGTGGGATAGAAATGTATTTTTTGGCCGTTTTGCATTTCTACGGTGGTGCGCGGATCGTCGCTGCGGATGAAATCAATTAAGTCCTTGATATTCCATCGCGCCTCGGTTTTGGCGTTGTACACCGCGTAGTCGAGTTTGTCACCTACATATTGGTCGTGGGTGAATGAAATCGGGACACCATCAGCCTCATAAGTCTTCATTTTCATCTGGTCGATGTACCAATCGGTCATAAAAAGGCTGGTGTTGACAATCTTGATGTCGGTTCGCACGCCTTCTATTTCCTGAGCGTACCAAAGCGGGAAGGTGTCGTTGTCGCCAATGGTGAATAAAATGGCGTTGGGCTCGCACGAATTCAGATAGCTCTTGGCCATAGAAATTGCAGTGTATTTGTTAGAACGATCATGGTCGTCCCAGTTTTGCGACGCCATTAAAACCGGAGCGGCCAGCAAACTCGCTGCAATAATGGTCGGTCCTGCAATTTTGGGTTGTATGAAGTTTTTGAGCGTGTCGTATATCGCGTAGACTCCGAACCCAACCCAAATGGCAAACACATAAAACGAACCTACGAGCGCATAATCGCGTTCGCGTGGCTCGAACGGGCGTTCATTGAGGTAAATCTTGAGTGCGATTCCAGTGAAAAGGAATAGCGTAAAAAGGACATAGAAACTTTTGAGGTCTTTGTTGGCGTGGTAAAACAATCCAATCAATCCCAAAATGAATGGTAAAAAGTAATATACATTACGCCCTTTGTTGTTCAGGACATCGTCTGGTAGATTTTCCTGTGATCCCAAATGCGACTCGTCGATGAACTTAATGCCACTGAGCCAGTTGCCGTCGAGATTGTCGTATTTGCCCTGGATGTCGTTTTGCCTGCCGGTGAAATTCCACATCAGGTAACGCCAGTACATATAACCAAACTGGTATTCAAACATGAAGCTTATATTGTCCCAGGTACTTGGTTTTTCAATTACGAGGTATTCTCCGTAGCTTTTGAGGAAAGTAATGTAGCCTTCGGTATCTATTTGCTGTTGGGCATACGCTTTTCTAAATTCGGCAATGACATCAATGAGTTCTTGTTCTTCAGAGTATTCGGGCTTGATCCTGAACTCAGGGACACGCGTAAAATTGATGTAGTTTTCGATGTGTTCGGTACTCCACAAACGTGGCAAGATGGCTTTTTGGTTGTCATCAGAGTTTTGCTCTGCATTTTTGTAGTTGTTGGTGATGACGTATTTGCCGGTTTTATAGTCCCTTTCATAGTTGGGTGCTTTGTCGAGGTATGGCGTGTCTGCGTCCAATCCGACAAAAGAATCGGTGTACTGCGGACCGTAGAACAAAGGGTTTACGCCATATTGCTCACGGTTGTAATAAGCAAGAACTTCGGCTGCATCTGAGGGTTTGTTCTCATTGATGGGCGTGTTGGCGTTGGCACGGATAGGGAGCATCATCCAGGTAGAGAACCCAATGAAAATGAAAAGGATGCAAAGGATAATAGTGTTGTAAAAAACATAACCATTCTTTCTGGTATAACGCAGTCCAAAATAAAAGAAGGCGACAATTAATAAAGTGGCGAGAACAGTTCCCGAGTCAAATGGAAGGCCGAGGCTATTGACTGCGAATATTTCTGTTTTCCCAAAGAAAGCCATAGTCCAGGGCAATAACAATTTAAAAATAAATAACAATACGGCTACCACTACCACATTGGCAACAATGAAATTAGAGATTGTGATGGTTTTGTAATGTTTGAAATAATACAAGAAACCTATTGATGGGATCGTAAGCAATGCCATGAAATGCACGCCAAAAGAAAGTCCGGTAACCAGGCAGATAATCAAAAGCCATTTATTGCCTCTTGGTGTATCCATGTCTTCCTCCCATTTTAGCCCAAGCCAAAACATCAATGAAATGAAAAGTGTTGCCATGGCGTAGACTTCTGCTTCTACGGCATTGAACCAAAAGCTGTCCGAAAAAGTGTAAGCCAAAGCGCCTACAAAAGAACCGCCAAGGATCACCAATGCATTGTTGTTATTGATCTCTGAGAATCGTGAGATGATTTTTTTGAGAATCATCGTCGACGACCAGAACATGAATAAGATGGTAAACGCGCTCGAAAAAACAGACATCATGTTGACCATCAATGCCACTTGGTTTTTATCTGTGGCAAACATTGCAAAAAAGGCTCCCATCATCTGGAACAGCGGCGCGCCTGGCGGATGACCCACTTCTAACTTGGCTGCCGTAGCAATGTACTCGCCGCAATCCCAGAAACTCATAGTGGGTTCTACGGTGAGGGTATAGGTAACCAAAGCGACGGCAAAAGCTGTCCAGCCGGCAATTGTATTCCATTTATTGAAATTAAATGTCATCATACGGATTCAGGATATTTTTTTGTGATACAAAGAAACTATTTTTTTACCGAACGCTATAAGCATTAACAAAAATTCTATGCGATTGTTTAGCGCTCAGACTTTTTGATTCCTGCTGCAAAAGACTTTGCAAGTGTAAACGTGTTACACTAAAATTATTTTGAAGAAAAAATAAGAAATACTTGCTGAAAATAAAATTTGTTTTAAATTTGCACTCGCTAAAGCAGCAATGGAATTGGCCCATGGTGTAATGGTAACACTACGGTTTTTGGTGCCGTCTTTCTAGGTTCGAGTCCTAGTGGGCCAACTTCAATCCCCGATCAGCAATGATCGGGGATTATTATTTTAAGGTGGTTAAATTGCAAAATTTGCTCACATCCATTCTTTCTTTGGTTTTGACTAGAGTCCAATAAAAAAATCCCAAATTCCATTTTTGCATGGAGTTTGGGATTTTTGAATTTTATGAGAGAAACCTATATCTTAAAGGTAATCACCGGTCTTACCGCATGATTTACGAGGTCTTCGCTGATGCTTCCGTTAAAAAAGTGAGAGAAGCCAGTTCTTCCGTGGGTACACATGCCGATCAAATCTGCAGATACACTGTTAGCGAAATTGAGTACGCCTTTCTCTATATTCACATCGTTGTAGATATGCAGACTGTGGTTGGGATAGTCAAACTCTTTCATGAAATCGGTCATGATTTTCTCGGCAACGTGGGTTGGCTTAAAGCTGTTAGGTGTATTGATCATTACCAAGCTTAAATTGGCTTTGAACGCCTTTGCAAATTCAAGCAATTGTCTGAAAGGCTTTTTAATTTCGTTTGAGAAATCGGACGCGAATACAAAATTGGCGGCCTTAAAATTATCGTGTTCATTTTTTATCACTAACACAGGAGCTTCAGAAAAGCGAACTACTTTTTCAGTGTTAGATCCGATGAGCATTTCCTGGAATCCGCTGGTTCCGTGAGAACCCATGACTACCAAATCAATATTATTTTTTTTGCTTACCGTTAGAATTCCTTCGAATGCTTTTTCAAACTGGATAATTTCAGAAACGTTGAGTCCGCTCAAATAATCCACATCCATTAAATCTTCCAGGTTTCTGATCGCCTGGTCTTTGTAAAACATGATTTCTGGAATTTGGTGTCCGCTACCTATTGCATCTCCAGCCTGATGCGGCAATTCGAGCATGTGAAGCAAAATGATTTCACTGTCATTTTCCCGGGCAATCTGTGCGGCCACTTTGAGAGCGTATTCGGCATGTTTGGAAAAGTCTGTAGGAACTAAAATTCTTTTCATAATAAGAAGTGTAAGAAATTGTATAAATATTAGGGTTAAAATGATACAATAAAGGTACTGTATTTTTTTTACATCTCCAATCATTTTTGAATTACAAAAAAAAGACTATATTTGCGCCGTTATTTATGCAAACGTTAGATAATGAGGGAAGCAATGCTTCCCTCTTTTTATACACAATATGATATTTAAAGAAAAGGTAAGCGAATTGCTCAGCGAAGGATTGAAAGAAAAGCCATCGGTTTTTCTAATTGACCTGACCATTACCGACGCGTTCAAAATTATCGTAACTTTAGACGGCGACAACGGCGTGTCGTTGCAGGATTGTATCGACATCAGCCGTGCGATTGAACACAATCTCGATCGTGAAGAACAAGATTTTTCGCTAGAAGTTGCCTCGTTTTCAGTAGGTTCTCCGCTAAAGCAAACCAGACAATACAAGAAAAATATCGGGCGTACGCTGATTGTGAAAACGGCCACCGAGACCATCGAAGCCGAACTTACCCACGCTACCGATGAATCCATCACTTTAGCTTGGGAAGCACGTGAGCCTAAAAAAATAGGAAAAGGAAAAGAAACGGTACAAAAAACACTAGAACTACCGTATTCAGACATAAAAGAAGCAATTGTTACAGTAACATTTTAAATAGAGAGTTGACATGGAAAATTTGGCATTAATCGAATCATTTTCAGAGTTTAAAGACGATAAACTCATTGATCGGGTAACGCTTATGGCGATTTTGGAGGATGTATTTAGAAATGCATTGAAGAAAAAATTCGGATCGGATGATAACTTTGACATCATCATCAATCCAGACAAAGGCGATATGGAAATCTGGAGAAGACGCGTCATTGTAGCCGATGACGATCTCGACCTCGAGAACGAAGAAATTACGCTAACCGAAGCCAGGAAAATCGAACCCGATTTTGAAATCGGCGAAGAAGTTTCAGAAGAAGTAAAACTCATCGATTTAGGAAGAAGGGCGATTTTGGCCTTGCGCCAGAACCTGATTTCTAAAATCCATGAGCACGACAATACCAACCTGTACAAACAGTTCAAAGACCTAATCGGTGAAATTTATACCGCCGAAGTACATCATGTTCGACCAAGAGTTGTAATTTTGGTAGACGACGAAGGCAACGAGATTGTACTTCCAAAAGAGAAACAAATCCCGTCAGACTTCTTCCGCAAAGGCGATAACGTACGCGGAATCATTGAAAACGTAGAGCTTAAAGGCAATAAGCCGCAGATTATCATGTCAAGGACCTCAGAGAAATTCCTCGAAAAATTGTTCGAGCAGGAAATCCCAGAAGTGTTCGACGGATTAATTATGGTGAAAAACGTAGTGCGCATTCCGGGCGAAAAAGCGAAAGTAGCCGTAGATTCTTATGACGACCGCATCGACCCTGTTGGAGCCTGCGTTGGGATGAAAGGCTCGCGTATCCACGGTATCGTTCGCGAGTTGGGCAACGAAAATATCGATGTCATCAATTACACGACCAACAACCAGTTGTACATCACAAGGGCACTGAGTCCGGCAAAAGTGTCTTCGATTAAAATCAACGAAGAGACCAAAAGGGCCGAAGTTTTCTTGAAGTTGGAAGAGGTTTCAAAAGCCATTGGCCGCGGCGGACACAACATCAAACTCGCCGGATTATTAACCGGTTATGAACTTGATGTTATCCGTGAAGGTAACATTGCAGAAGAGGAGGATGACGTAGAATTAACAGAATTCTCGGATGAGATCGATGGATGGGTAATCGATGAATTCGCTAAAATTGGATTGGACACCGCCCGAAGCATCCTCAAACAAGATGTGAATGACCTGGTGAGAAGAACCGATCTTGAAGAAGAAACCATCCTCGACGTCATGCGTATTTTAAAAGAAGAATTCAACAGCTAACGATCTTTACCACAACATACAACAACGCAACTCAAGTAACAACAAAAAGATTTTATGTCTGAAGAAAGAATAATAAGAATAAACAAGGTTTTAAGGGAATTCAATATTTCATTGGATCGGGCCGTCGAGTACCTTAAGGACAAGGGCATTGCCATTGAGTCCAATCCGAACGCGAAGATCTCTGACAAGGAATATGGAATCCTGCAAAGCCAATTTGCCGGCGACAAAGGGAATAAAGAGGCTTCTAAAGAAGTGGGCGAGGAAAAGCGCAAGGAAAAGGAAGCGCTGCGCATTGAGCGGGAAAAGGAAATTGAAGACAAGCGCAAACTCGATGAAGAGCGTCAAAGACTCGAAGTAATCAAAGCCAAAGCTACAGTTACCGGACTTAAACAGGTTGGGACAATTGATTTGAATCCCGCCAAGCCTGCCGAGCCAACCCGAGGCGCAGCCGAACTGAGCGCAGCTAAATCTGCAGAAACTCCTGCGGCAAACGGCGTCAAAGCAGAATCAAATGAGGCCAAACCAGAAGCACCTGCCGTTGCGGGCTCAAGCCAGGCTGCTGCCGAATCCGGAGGAGCCAAACCAGCGGCCGAAGAGCAGGCGCCAGACGAGTTTACAACACAGTATCAAAAATTATCAGGTGCGACCCTAACCGGACAAACCATAGACTTGTCACAGTTCGACAAGCCAAAGAAGAAAAAAGAAGACCCGAAGGCGGCCGCAGGAACCAATCCGGCAGCAGCCAACAACGCGGCCAATAAAAACAAACGCAAGCGTATTCCTACCAAGCCAGGTGAGAGCCGCCCGGTTGGATCCACTGGAGGTTACCAAGGCAATAAGCCAGGTGGCCCAGGTGCCAAACCAGGAGCCCCACGTCCGGGGTTTGTCAAAGGAAACCGTCCGGCGATTGTTGCCAAAGTAGAGCCGACAGAGGAAGAGGTGAAAAACCAAATCCGCGAAACCCTGGAAAAACTCCAAGGCAAAGGCGGAAAGTCGAAAGCGGCAAAATACCGTCGCGACAAGAGAGATACGCACCGTCAGAAGTCAGAAGACGAACAACGTTCTATCGAAGAAGGTAGCAAAACCATCAAGGTAACCGAATTTGTAACAGTAGGTGAAATTGCAACAATGATGGACGTGCCGATAACCAAAGTCATCGGAACTTGTATGTCACTGGGAATCATGGTAACCATGAACCAACGTCTCGATGCAGAAACGTTGAGTATCGTTGCCGACGAATTTGGCTATGAAGTAGAATTCATCACCACCGATCTAGAGGAAAACATGGTGGTCGAAGAAGACCGCGAAGAAGATTTGGTTACCCGTGCGCCAATAGTTACCGTAATGGGTCACGTGGATCATGGTAAGACCTCGCTTTTGGATTACATCCGTAAAGAAAATGTAATCGCCGGCGAATCGGGTGGAATCACCCAGCACATCGGTGCTTATGGAGTGACTTTAGATAACGGACAGAAAATCGCTTTCCTCGATACACCAGGTCACGAAGCCTTTACGGCGATGCGTGCGCGTGGTGCTCAGGTGACCGATATCGCCATCATCGTAATCGCTGCCGACGACGACATCATGCCGCAAACCAAGGAGGCCATCAGCCATGCGCAAGCCGCCAATGTGCCAATCATTTTTGCCATCAACAAGATCGATAAACCCAACGCCAACGTTGACAAAATCAAAGAAAGGCTTGCCGGTATGAACTTGCTTGTTGAAGATTGGGGTGGAAAAATCCAATCGCATGATATTTCGGCTAAAGCTGGAACAGGCGTGAAGGAATTGCTCGAAAAGGTGTTGCTCGAAGCAGAAATCCTAGACCTAAAGGCCAATCCGGATCGTCTGGCATCTGGAACTGTAGTTGAAGCACAGCTCGATAAAGGAAAAGGATATGTCGCTACGATTCTCGTTCAAAACGGGACCTTGCGCATCGGGGATTACATGCTGGCAGGTAAAAACCACGGAAAAATCCGTGCCATGCATGATGAGCGTGGACACACGATCAAAGAAGCTGGTCCGTCGACTCCGGTGTCCGTACTGGGACTTGACGGTGCGCCAACCGCCGGAGATAAGTTCAATATCTATGATGACGAGCGCGAGGCCAAGCAGATTGCGGTAAAACGTACGCAATTGCAGCGCGAGCAGTCGGTTAGGACGCAGCGCCACATTACCCTAGCCGAAATCGGTCGCCGTATCGCGCTTGGGCAGTTTAAGGAACTCAACATCATTATCAAGGGAGATGTCGACGGTTCTGTGGAAGCGCTTACCGATTCGTTCTCAAAACTATCAACCGAGGAAATCCAAATCAACATTATCCACAAAGGCGTTGGTGCCATTACAGAATCTGACGTTATGCTTGCTTCGGCTTCGGATGCAATCATTATAGGGTTCAACGTGCGTCCGGCTGGAAATGCAAAACAGCTCGCCGATAAAGAAGAAATCGATATCCGTCACTACTCGATCATCTACGATGCTATCGACGATTTGAAGGACGCGATGGAAGGCATGCTTTCTCCGGAAATGAAGGAAGAAATCACAGGAACGGCCGAAATCCGAGAGATCTTCAAGATTTCAAAAGTCGGGTCGATTGCTGGGTGTATGGTTACCGACGGAAAAATCTTCAGGAACTCAAAAATCCGTGTCATCCGCGAAGGCGTGGTAGTATTCACCGGAGAATTGACGGCCTTAAAGCGCTTTAAAGACGATGTCAAGGAAGTTTCTAAAGGTTACGATTGTGGGATTCAGATCAAAGGTTATAACGACATTGAACAGCTTGATTTGATTGAAGCGTTCCAGGAAGTAGCGGTTAAGAAGAAGTTGAAATAATGTCTGGAAGAACGAGTGCCTTGTCACCTGATTTGTTTATGATTTATGAATAAAAAAAGCGTCCAATTGGGACGCTTTTTTGCTCTATTGCTTTTGCACTCGGGCACTACTTGTTAGGCTTAATCAACAACGCATTCGGATACTTCTTTTTAAACTCAGCAAGGTTGCGTTCGGCTTCAATTCGGGTTTTAAAGTTGCCAATCCAGACCTTGTAAACCGGTGTGTTAAAAACAATCGTGCCGTCATAGTTTAAACTGTTTTTTCTGAACTCGGCGAGCGCTTTCTTGGCGTTTTCACTTTCGCCGCTAAAGATTTGGATTTTATATCGGTCGTTGATGGTAATCGACGCGTTGATTTTTCGCTTTTCGTTCAATAATTGCTCGAATTTTGGGTCTTGCATCAAAGTGATATTTCCCGTCTGAGCAGACAAATCTGTAGCCCAAAACGCTGAGGCAAAAAGAACTAAAATGCAGGTTTGGTTTCTTAAAATTCTCATAAAGCAGTGATTTTAATACAAATGTAATATTTCTAGAATTAACGCGGCCAGCAAATATTATTTAGAATTGATATAAATTGATATTTAAGAGTATTTTAAGGTTTTGAGAATAATTCTTAAGTCGTATTTTTGTGCAGGTTTTTAAAAACAAGACTGGGTTTATTGTGCTTATTTGTAAGATAAATCCAATCAAATTTAGTCGATAATCATTAGATAATATGAAAAAAGTGGGTAACCATAATTCGATTTCAAGGATCTTTATTTTTAGTCTGGCATTCGTTCTGACTTTCTCCTTAACTTCAATTGCTCAAACCGCTGCTCCGGCAGCCGAAGCTCCCGCCGCTGCGGCTCCCGCTGCTACTTCGGGCGGAGATCCTGTCAAAGGAAAGGAACTTTTTAATTCCAATTGTGCGGCTTGTCACAAGCTTGATGGAGCTTCTACCGGTCCTGCTTTACGGGGAATTGCCCAAAAGTACGAGATGGCTTGGCTCTACAAATGGGTAAAAAACAGTTCGGCTATGATCAAATCTGGCGATCCGGTGGCGGTGAAATTGTTTGCTGACAATGGGCAGAAGGTAATGGCACCATTTCCACAATTGTCGGATGCTGATATCGATAACATCGTTGCTTATACTTCGGAACCTAAAGCTGAACCTGCTAAGCCTACAGCTGGGCCTCCGGGAACAGAAGCAGCTGCCGAAGGTGGTGTTTCAAACAATGTCGTTCTTGGTGCCTTGTCGGTGGTTATGCTGATTCTGGTTGTGATGTTGTTTATGGTAAACAATGTGTTGACCAGGGTAGCGAAAAGCAACGGAATCGAAATGAGTCCAAAAGAGCCGACCATACCAATTTGGCAAGCGTTTGCAAGGAATCAGTTTTTGGTTTTAGTTACTTCGATCTTTTTGTTGTTGGCTAGTGGGTATTTTGTATACGGTTACCTCATGCAAATCGGGGTGGATCAAGACTATGAGCCAATCCAGCCAATCCATTATTCTCACAGAATCCACGCCGGAAGCAACGGTATCGATTGTAAATATTGCCACTCAGCAGCGCGCGTAAGCAAAAACGCAGGTATTCCATCGTTGAATATTTGTATGAATTGCCACAAAAACATTGCAGAGGTTTCTGATACCACAGCTACTGCCGAGCATTCAAAAGCGTTCTACGACGGAGAGATTCAAAAGCTATATGCTGCTGTGGGTTGGGATCAGGCCACACAAAAATATACCGGTAAAACCCAGCCGGTGAAATGGGTTCGCATCCACAACCTTCCAGATTTTGTTTACTTCAACCACTCTCAGCACGTTACCGTTGCCGGAGTTGAATGTCAGACTTGTCACGGTCCGGTTCAGACCTATGAGGTTATGAAGCAATTTTCTCCTTTGACAATGGGCTGGTGTGTCGATTGTCACCGCAAAACCGACGTGAAAATGGAAGGCAACGAATATTATACTAAAATTCACGAAGAACTTTCCAAAAAGTACGGCGTAGACAAACTTACTGCTGCGCAAATGGGTGGTTTGGAATGCGGTAAATGCCACTACTAGTCAATTTATTAAGAAGCTAATATTTATATACGATGTCATCAAACAAAAAATACTGGAAAAGTGTTGAAGAACTAAACGAAAATAGTTCTATTGTTGAGGCGCTTAGAAATAACGAATTCGTGGAAGAAATCCCAACCGATGAATTTCTTGGCAACAAGGAAAACTTATCGGGTTCAACCACTCGTCGTGATTTCTTGAAGTACGTTGGATTTTCAACTGCAGCAGCCACGCTTGCAGCCTGTGAAGGTCCGGTACACAAGTCGATTCCTTATGTAGTTCAGCCAGAAAATATCATTCCCGGAGTTGCCGATTTTTACGCAACTACCGTATTTGATGGGTTCGATTTTGCCAATGTCTTGGTAAAAACCCGTGAAGGCCGTCCTATCAAAATAGAGAACAATACTTTGCCAGGTGCTAAATTTGCAGCAAATGCAAGGGTTCATGCGTCTGTGTTGTCATTGTACGACAGCATGCGTCTCAAGCAACCCAAGATTTCTGGTAAAGCTGCAACTTGGGGTGAAGTCGATTCAAAAATAAAAGCCAGTATTGCCGATGCGAAAGCGCAAGGTGGACAGGTTGTTTTGCTTACCAATACCTTGGCGAGCCCATCTACAGAAAAGCTAATCACCGAATTTATCGCGAAGAACCCAAACGCGAAACACGTGGTTTATGATGCGGTTTCTTCTTCGGCTGCCTTAGATGCTTTCGAGACGGTTTATGGTGAAAGAGCTTTAGTGGATTACGATTTCTCAAAAGCTTCCGTAATCGTTTCTGTTGGTGCTGATTTCTTAGGAGACTGGCAGGGCGGAAGCTACGACTCAGGTTACGCCAAAGGGCGCGTTCCGAAAAACGGAAAGATGTCTAAGCATTTCCAAATCGAAGCCAATATGACTTTGTCTGGAGCCGCTGCCGACAAACGCATCCCGATGACCGTTGCCGAGCAAAAACAAGCTTTGGTTAAAATTTATAACGTGATTTCGGGAAGTGCCATCGGGACTTCGAAAATCGCCAACGAAGAGGCGGTGATGAAAGCTGCCCAACAACTCAAACAAGCCGGAAGCAATGGCGTTTTGGTTTGTGGAATCCAAGATAAAAATGCGCAATTGTTGGTGCTTGCCATCAACCAGGCGTTGAACAGTGCGGCGTTTTCAACTGTCGGAACCCGACAGATCAGAAAAGGTTCGAATGAAAAGATGGCCCAATTCTTAGCCGATATGAAAGCAGGAAGTGTACACACACTTATCATGAGTGGTGTCAACCCTGTTTACACCTTACCAAACGGGAAAGATTTCGTCGACAGTTTGAAAAAAACCAAATTGTCAGTTGCGTTTTCTTTGAAGGAAGACGAAACCGCTTCGGTTACCACTATCGCGGCAGCGGCACCACATTATCTTGAGTCTTGGGGTGACGTAGTGATTACCAAAGGGACTTATTCTTTGACGCAGCCGACTATCCGTCCTTTATTTGATACCAAACAATTCCAGGATGCTCTAATGTCATGGAATGGTCAAGGCGGAACTTTCTACGATTATCTAAAAGCAAATGCAGGTGTAAACATGGCAGGCGCTTCATGGAATAAAGTATTGCACGACGGTTTCGTTGTTGGAACAATGACAGCGGCAGCTGGTGGAGTGACCGGAGACATTGGTCGTGCCGCAAGCGAATTGGCTGCGTCAAAAGCCAGCGGAACCGAACTCGTCATGTATACCAAAACCGGTTTGGGCGACGGGCAACAAGCGGGCAACCCTTGGTTGCAGGAATTCCCGGATCCGATTACAAGAGTCTCCTGGGACAACTACGCTACCGTTTCAAGAGCTGATGCTGAGAAATGGGGCTTGGAAAATGCCATCGTAGCCAACGGAGGTTTAGACGGAAGTTACGCGACACTTACCGTAAACGGTGTGAGCATTGACAATGTTCCGGTGATTATTCAGCCAGGACAAGCCGTAGGTACTATAGGTCTTGCTTTTGGTTATGGTAAGAAAGCTGCCTTAAAAGAAGAAATGCAGGTAGGAGTAAATGCCTACGCTTTTTATAAAGATTTCAACGATGTGCAGACTGTAACCTTGAAAAAAGGTGCCGGTATGCACGAATTTGCCTGTGTACAAGGACAAAAGACCTTGATGGGTAGGGGCGATATCATCAAAGAAACTACACTTACTATTTTCAATACCCAGGACGCCAAAGAGTGGAACGAAGTACCGATGGTATCTTTAGATCACCAGGAAGTAGAGGCTACTAAGGTAGATCTGTGGAATTCTTTCGATCGCTCTGTCGGACATCATTTCAATTTATCTATCGACTTGAATGCCTGTACGGGTTGTGGTGCCTGCGTTATCGCTTGCCACGCCGAGAACAACGTTCCCGTGGTAGGGAAATCAGAAGTAAGAAGAAGCCGTGACATGCACTGGTTGCGTATCGACAGGTATTATTCTTCCGAAGATACCTTTGAGCACGACAACGAGAAAAAAGAAAGTTTCAAAGGTTTGTGGGGTGATAAGGGTTCATTGGGCGGATTTGGTCAAATGGAAGAAGCCAATGACAATCCACAGGTTTCATTCCAACCGGTAATGTGCCAGCATTGTAATCATGCACCTTGTGAAACGGTTTGTCCTGTCGCTGCAACGTCGCACTCGCGTCAAGGGCAAAATCACATGGCTTACAACCGTTGTGTGGGTACGAGATATTGTGCCAACAACTGTCCTTATAAAGTACGTCGTTTCAACTGGTTCTTATACAACAAGAACAGCGAATTCGATTATCATATGAATGACGATTTGGGCCGTATGGTTTTGAATCCGGATGTTAACGTTCGTTCGCGTGGGGTTATGGAGAAATGTTCAATGTGCATCCAAATGACGCAATTGACTATCCTGACAGCCAAACGCGAAGGAAGAGCCGTTAAAGACGGTGAATTCCAAACAGCTTGTTCTGCAGCTTGTTCTTCTGGGGCCATGATTTTTGGTGACGTGAATGACAAACAAAGCAAAGTAGCTGAACTTGCCGAAGATGACAGGATGTACCATTTATTGGAGCATGTCGGAACCAAGCCAAACGTGTTTTACCACGTAAAAGTTAGAAATACTTAAGAAAAATTAAAAACAATATAAAGGATTATGTCTCATATATACGACTCAAGTATTAGAAAACCTTTAGTAATAGGCGATAAAACCTATCACGACGTAACAGTAGATGTTGCCGCGCCGATTGAAGGTAAAGCCAATAAACACTGGTGGATTGTATTTTCAATTGCATTAGCCGCGTTCCTTTGGGGATTGGGTTGTATCATCTACACCATTTCTACGGGAATCGGAACCTGGGGATTGAACAAAACAGTAGGTTGGGCTTGGGATATCACTAACTTCGTTTGGTGGGTAGGTATCGGTCACGCAGGAACGCTGATTTCGGCCGTACTTTTATTGTTCCGTCAAAGATGGAGAATGGCCATCAACCGTTCTGCAGAAGCGATGACGATTTTCTCGGTAATCCAGGCAGGTTTGTTCCCAATCATCCACATGGGTCGCCCGTGGTTAGGCTATTGGGTATTGCCAATCCCGAACCAATTCGGTTCGCTTTGGGTCAATTTCAACTCGCCACTTTTATGGGACGTGTTTGCGATTTCGACTTACCTTTCAGTATCACTTGTTTTCTGGTGGACGGGACTTTTGCCAGATTTCGCCATGATTCGCGACCGTGCCATCAATCCTTTTCAAAAAAGAATTTACAGCATCCTGAGCTTCGGTTGGAGTGGGCGCGCCAAAGACTGGCAGCGTTTTGAAGAGGTTTCCCTCGTTCTTGCAGGACTTGCAACACCACTGGTACTTTCTGTACACACCATCGTATCGATGGACTTCGCCACCTCGGTGATTCCGGGTTGGCATACCACCATCTTCCCGCCTTACTTCGTTGCGGGTGCGGTATTCTCAGGATTCGCGATGGTAAACACACTGCTCATCATCATGAGAAAAGTTTCTAATTTAGAAGCCTACATCACCATCCAACACATTGAACTCATGAACATCATCATCATGATTACAGGATCTATCGTTGGTGTGGCTTATATCACCGAGTTGTTCATCGCTTGGTATTCTGGAGTAGAGTATGAACAGTACGCTTTCCTTAACCGTGCCACAGGACCTTACTGGTGGGCTTATTGGTCGATGATGACCTGTAACGTATTCTCTCCACAATTCATGTGGTTCAAAAAATTAAGGACCAGTATCATGTTCTCCTTTATCATCTCGATTGTAGTAAACATCGGTATGTGGTTCGAGCGTTTCGTAATTATCGTGACTTCGTTGCACAGGGATTACCTTCCGTCATCATGGACGATGTTTTCACCAACATTTGTCGATATCGGGACCTTCATTGGTACGATCGGTTTCTTCTTTGTATTGTTCCTTCTTTACGCCAGGACATTCCCAGTGATTGCGCAAGCGGAGGTTAAGACAATCCTCAAAGCCACCGGAGAAAATTACATTAGAGAAAGACAAAAACATTCACACCATGAGTAATAAAGTTATTTACGCCATTTATAATGACGATGAAATATTGATGGACGCCGTGAAAAAAACACGGGCCGCGCATCACCATATTGAAGAAGTTTTTACCCCTTTCCCGGTTCACGGCCTTGATAAGGCAATGGGATTGGCTACAACCAGAATCGCAATTTGTGCTTTCATCTATGGGTTGTGCGGGCTTACTTTCGGAACCACATTGATGGATTTCGTAATGATCCAGGATTGGCCGCAGGACATTGGGGGTAAGCCATCTTTTAGCTACATCCAGAACATGCCGGCGTTTGTACCGATTATGTTTGAAGAGACCGTATTTTTTGCAGCGCACTTAATGGTAATCACTTTCTACATGAGAAGTAGGTTGTGGCCATTCAAAAAAGCAGAAAATCCTGATGTGAGAACCACAGACGACCATTTCTTAATGGAGGTTTCGGTTGGCGGTAAAGACAATGAATCAGATATGGTTTCATTCTTCCAAAACACCGGAGCGGTAGAAGTTAAAGTAATTGAAAAGCACGATCATGAGTAATCCTATGAAAAGCGTATATAAAATATCACTTTTAGTTTGCCTGGCTATTTTAGTTTCTTCTTGTCATGACAAGTCGCAGCCAAATTACCAATACATGCCCAATATGTATGAAGGCGTTAGTTATGAGACTTACTCAGAGTCGGGTGCTTTCAAAAACGGTAAAGAAGGACAACTTCCGGTGGCGGGAACCATCAACCGCGGATATGAGGTTTATGAGTATCCAAATACCACCGCAGGCCTAGAAGCGGCAAGAGCCAGCCTTAAATCGCCACTTGATTCTACGGCAGTCGATATGGACAATGCCAAACAGCTTTACGAAATCTATTGCGGGATTTGCCACGGCAATGCCGGAGACGGAAAAGGCAAGCTGGTGACACAAGGCAAATTCCTCGGAGTTCCTAGTTATAAGGATCGTCCGATTACTGAAGGCAGTGTCTTTCATGTGCAAACATACGGGCTTAATTCAATGGGTTCTTATGCCAACCAATTGAACACGCACGAGCGTTGGTTGGTTTCAGCTTATGTGATGAAACTCAAAAACGGTAATTAAAATTGTAGAACAAACTGATCTGAATTAGCTATGTACACATTTTCAAGTAAATTAAAAACATTTTCTTTTATCCTGATGGTTCTTGGTATCCTTGGGATTGGATATGGTTTTTTAACTGCACCAAAAGATATTAAGGAAGTGGAGCAAATCCTCGCCGCCCAAAGCCACGGACACGGCGGAGGACACGAAGCTGGCGGTCTCGAAGCCGCAGGTCATGAAGCTGCAGGTCCTCAAGCCCACCAAGCAGCTCCTGCAACCGAGACTCACGATGCCCACGAAGCTAAGACTGATACTGTCGCAACTGTTGCAGCCCATGCAGAAGCCAACGTAGCAGAGAAAAATCTTGATACGATGCATGCCGATACAATTTCAGTTGTTCCTGCTACAGAAATCGCCGCTGCGGAAGCGCCTTCCGTACACGAAAAGAAAGCAGAAGTGCATGACGCCCATGCCGAGCACGAAGCCCATTTGAAACACGTATTGACCCAATTGCAAAACAAGCCTTGGGCTGCATTGTACGTTGCTTGTATTTTCTTTATGTTGATTGCGATGGGTGTTTTGGCATTTTACGCAATCCAACAGGTTGCACAGGCTGGCTGGTCTCCGGTATTGTTTAGGGTGATGCAGGGAATTACAGCTTACCTTCCGGTAGGTTCGGTGATTTTCTTTGTGGTGCTTATCCTTTGCGGAATGCATATGAACCACCTGTTCCCTTGGATGGTAGAAGGTGTTACCGATCCAAAACATGCCAATTACGATCATATTATCGCCAACAAATCAGGTTACCTCAATTTTGGTTTCTGGATTGCAAGGGCTGCCATATTCCTGATCGGTTGGAATTTGTACCGTCACTTCTCAAGAAAGAACTGCTTGGCGCAGGATGAATCAAACGATGATTCTTTCTACAAGAAAAACTTCAAGATGTCTGCCGGATTCCTCGTGTTCTTTATCGTAACCGAGTCTATCATGTCATGGGACTGGATCATGTCTGTAGACCCACACTGGTTTAGTACCTTGTTTGGTTGGTATGTGTTTGCGAGTTTCTTTGTGAGCGGTATCACCACGATTTGTATGGTTACTTTATACCTTAAGGGTAAAGGATATTTAGAGCACGTGAACACCAGCCACATCCACGATTTGGCCAAGTTCATGTTTGGTATCAGTGTATTCTGGACTTACCTTTGGTTCTCACAATTCATGTTGATCTGGTATGCTAACATTCCTGAAGAAGTCACTTATTTCGTGACCCGAATCGAATTGTACAACTTGCCATTCTTTGGCGCGGTTGTCATGAACTTTGTATTTCCGATTTTGATTTTGATCAACACCGATTTCAAGAGAATTACCTGGGTATTGGTGATGGCTGGAACTGTGATTTTGTTGGGTCATTATATCGATTTCTTCAATATGATTATGCCAGGAACGGTGGGTGACCAATGGTTTATCGGCGCTGCCGAGATAGGTTCGGTATTGTTCTTCCTTGGATTGTTCATTTTTGTGGTCTTTACCGCTTTGACCAAAGCGCCGTTATTGCCTAAGAGAAATCCATACATTGAGGAAAGTAAACATTTTCATTATTAATATTTAAAGCAAAAACAGATGACAAGTTTGTTGGTAATTATAGTTTTAGTTTTATTGGCTGTTGCACTATGGCAATTGACTAAAATATTCGATTTAACTCAGGTAGGCGCCCAATCTAACGATTCTCAGGTAGCCGATGACAAGGACAATAACCTTCAGGGTTATTTGATGTTTGCCTTTTTGGGATTCATCTACATCCTGACCATTTACAGTTTGCTCAAATGGGGTCATTTGGTTTTGCATACTCCGGCTTCTGCACACGGTAGCCTTGTGGATAACCTTATGAATATAACTTGGGTGCTGATTTTCACGGTACAAACCATTACCCAGGCCTTACTCCACTATTTTGCTTTCAAATATAGAGGAAGAAAAGAACAAAAAGCTTTGTATTTTGCCGACAACAATAGGCTTGAGTTTATCTGGAGTGTTATCCCGGCTATTGTTTTGGCTGGTTTGATTCTTTACGGACTGTACGCCTGGACCAACATCATGTTTGTAGAAGATGATGAAGATACCGTGGTTGTAGAAATTTATGCCCAACAATTCAAATGGACTGCCCGATATGCCGGTGATGATGATGTTCTGGGAAAAGCCAACGTACGTTATATCGACGGTGTCAATTCGCTAGGAGTAGACATGGGAGACAAATATGCGCAAGATGATAAGGTAGTAACCGAACTTCATTTGCCAAAAGGTAAGAAGGTTCACTTCAAAATCCGTTCGCAAGATGTATTGCACTCGGCTTACATGCCACACTTCCGCGCACAGATGAACTGCGTTCCCGGAATGGTAACCGAATTTGCATTCGAGCCTATTTACACCACCCAGGAAATGCGCGACATGACTTTCATGCAAGAGAAAGTTGCCAATATCAATGCGATTCGCGCCAAGAAAAGTACTGAGTTGGTAGCCAAAGGCGAACCAGCCTTAGATCCTTACACTTTCGATTATTTATTGCTTTGTAACAAAATTTGCGGCTCCTCACACTACAATATGCAAATGAAAATTGTTGTAGACACGCCAGCCGAATACAAAAAATGGTTGGCCTCAAAACCAACAATTGTCGAAGAAGTGAAAGCTTCGGCTGCGGCAGATGCACCAGCTGATGCTCCTGCCAAACCGGCCGACACTTCTAAAATGGCTACCGCAGTTGCGGCAAAATAGATCTCCAGAATTAAAGTAAAAACATATAAAGTAAACAATTATGTCAGCAGAAGCTCACGATCACGCTCACGACCACGCACATGATCACGATCATGAACACCACCATAAAGATACTTTCATCACCAAATATATCTTTTCGATCGATCATAAGATGATTTCCAAGCAATACCTCATCACAGGTATTATCATGGGAATTATCGGGGTTGGAATGTCAATGCTTTTCAGGATGCAATTGGCCTGGCCAGAAGAATCGTTTAAAATCTTCAATTTCCTTTTAGGAGACAAGTTTGCGCCTAACGGCGTAATGACCAATGACATTTATTTGGCGCTGGTTACCATACACGGAACCATCATGGTATTCTTTGTATTGACGGCAGCCTTGTCGGGAACTTTCAGCAACCTCTTGATTCCGCTTCAAATCGGCGCGCGAGACATGGCGTCAGGCTTCCTGAACATGGTTTCGTATTGGTTGTTCTTTACCTCGAGCTGTATCATGGTTTCTTCGTTGTTCGTTGAATCTGGACCAGCTTCGGCAGGATGGACGATTTATCCGCCACTAAGCGCCTTACCCCAAGCTATTGGCGGATCAGGAACCGGTATGACTTTGTGGTTGGTTTCTATGGCCGTATTCATCGCCTCCTCACTTTTGGGATCGTTGAATTACGTGGTAACTGTAATCAACCTGAGAACCAAAGGAATGTCGATGACCAGATTGCCACTTACCGTTTGGGCATTCTTCATCACCGCGGTGATTGGTATCGTATCGTTCCCGGTACTTTTGTCGGCCGCGCTATTGTTAATCATGGACAGAAGCTTCGGAACTTCATTCTTCCTTTCAGACATTTACATTGCCGGAGAAGTATTGCACTACCAAGGTGGTTCACCGGTACTTTTCGAGCACTTGTTCTGGTTCTTGGGGCACCCCGAAGTTTACATCGTAATCCTTCCGGCGATGGGATTGGTTTCAGAAATTATGGCAACCAATTCGCGTAAACCGATCTTCGGTTACCGTGCGATGATTATGTCAATTTTAGCCATCGCGTTCCTTTCAACGATCGTTTGGGGGCACCACATGTTTATGTCGGGTATGAACCCGTTCCTTGGATCTGTATTTACCTTTACGACTTTGTTGATTGCGATTCCATCCGCGGTAAAAGCTTTCAACTGGATTACCACTTTATGGAAAGGTAATCTGCAAATGAACCCGGCCATGTTGTATTCAATCGGATTCGTTTCAACTTTCATTACCGGAGGTCTTACCGGGATTATCCTCGGAGACTCTACCCTTGACATCAACGTTCACGATACTTATTTTGTAGTAGCGCACTTCCACCTGGTAATGGGTATCTCTGCCCTTTACGGAATGTTTGCCGGAATCTATCACTGGTACCCTAAAATGTTTGGAAGGATGCTCAACAAGAATCTAGGGTTTGTACACTTTTGGGTTACTACGGTTTGTGCTTACGGAGTATTCTTCCCGATGCACTTCATTGGGCTGGCGGGTCTCCCAAGACGTTACTATACCAACACCAACTTCCCGTTGTTCGACGACTTGCAAAACGTAAACGTGTTGATGACTACTTTCGCTCTGGTAGGTGGAGCCTTCCAATTGGTGTTCCTTTACAACTTTTTCGTGAGCATCTTCTACGGAAAACGCGCCGTACAGAATCCATGGCGTTCTACTACCTTAGAGTGGACCGCACCCATCAAACACATCCACGGAAACTGGGAAGGAGAAATCCCTCACGTACACCGTTGGCCATACGATTACAGCAAACCTGGTCATGAAGAAGACTTTGTTCCTCAAAACGTCCCGATGATGCCCGGTGAAGAAGAATTACATCACTAATCAAAACATAGAAAATGCCTTTCCGAAACGAAAGGCATTTTTATTTGCACCACACATTTAGCTATATTTGTAGCATGAACGAAAACCTCGATCCCACCAACCAACACTTCAAACCCGAAGAACTCGATCTTGAAAAAAGGCTCAGGCCGCTTTCCTTTGACGACTTCGCCGGACAGGACCAGATCCTGGAAAACCTTAAGGTGTTTGTACAGGCAGCCAACCAACGCAATGAGGCACTCGACCATACGTTGTTCCATGGGCCGCCGGGGCTGGGGAAAACCACTTTGGCCAACATCCTGGCCAACGAACTGGGTGTAGGCATCAAAATCACATCAGGCCCCGTCTTGGATAAGCCAGGCGACCTAGCGGGTTTGCTCACCAACCTCGATGACCGCGATGTGCTTTTCATTGACGAGATCCACCGTTTGAGTCCAATAGTCGAAGAATACCTGTATTCGGCTATGGAAGATTTCAAGATCGATATCATGATCGAATCAGGTCCCAACGCCCGTACGGTACAAATCAACCTCAATCCGTTTACGCTGATTGGCGCCACCACGCGCTCGGGCTTGCTTACCGCCCCGATGCGCGCGCGTTTTGGTATCCAAAGCCGATTGCAATATTACACCACCGAATTGCTCACCACCATCGTGCAGCGCTCCGCCGCAATCCTAAAGATGCCCATCACCATGGAAGCCGCCATAGAAATCGCCGGACGCAGCCGGGGTACACCGCGTATCGCCAATTCACTTTTGCGCCGCGTACGCGATTTCGCCCAAATCAAAGGCAACGGGAAAATCGAGATCGAGATTGCCCGCTACGCTCTCAAGGCGCTCCATGTAGATGCCCACGGGCTTGATGAAATGGACAACAAGATCCTGGGCACCATCATAGACAAATACAAAGGAGGGCCGGTTGGGATTTCTACGCTGGCCACCGCCGTTTCAGAAAGTGCCGAGACCATCGAGGAAGTCTACGAACCGTTCCTGATCCAGGAGGGGTTTATCATGCGTACGCCGCGCGGCCGCGAAGTCACTGAGAAAGCCTATAGGCACCTTGGTAAAATCAATACGAACTTGCAGGGCGGACTGTTTTGATTTTAGATTTCAGATTTTAGATTTCAGATTTTAGATTTCAGATTTTGGATTTTGGATTTTGGATTTTTGAGGTCATGGCAGGTAACGTCCCAAGTAATGGCAATAGACCCATTGAAAGCAAAGAGGAACGATCTTTAATTTCGGCCAACAATCGACACCAATCTAAAATTTGAATCGCATGAAATACAACTATCCCAAGCAACTCTCGATAGTGCATTTCTTGTTAAAGGCCGAGCGCATCCGTAAGAACCCCATCCCGTTCCACAAGGAATTTTTCGATAAGTTTGGCGATACCTTTTCGCTCAGGATCGGACGTGGCAAACACGTCATCCTCTCGCGCGACAATGATGTGGCCTTGCACATCCTGCAACAACAGCAGAAAAGCTACCAGAAATCAGAATTGCAGACCAAGTTCATCTCCAAATACCTCGGGCACGGGTTGCTCACGGTCAATGGCGATTTTTGGCTCAAGCAACGCCGGCTCATCCAGCCCGCATTCCACAAGCAGCAAATGAACCAGCTCACGGGGAACATGCAACAGACCATCTTGTGGGAACTCAAAGATTTGCCCCAGGACCAAGCCGTGGCCCTTTTCCCGGTGATGAACCAACTGGCCTTTAACGTGGTGGCCAAATCCCTGTTTAGGCTTTCGGCGGATGACCTTAAAATGGACCGGCTCAAAGTGATCATCAGCGAAGTACAGGAGTTCCTGATCAAGGAAATCCGGACGCCCTACAAAGCCTGGTGGTACAAACTCAGCGGACAGGTCAAAAAACACCAACACATGGCACTCGAAACCGATGCCATCATCCGGGAAATCATTGAACAGCGCCTCCAATCGGGCAGCAAACCAGGTGACCTGCTTGACATGTTGCTCGACACCCGTTATGAAGATACCGGCGAGCCGATGGCCACGCAACAACTCATAGACGAAATCAAAATCCTATTTATTGCCGGCCACGAAACCACTGCCAACGCGCTCACGTTTACCTTGCATTTGTTGGGCAACCATCCCGAAATCCAACAAAAGGTGTTCGAGGAAGTGACCGCGATTGCCTCACAAACCCCAAACCTCGTGGAGCAACTCCAACAAATGACCTACACCAATGCGGTCATCAATGAATCGATGCGACTTTATCCGCCTGCCTGGATTACCGACCGTGAAAATATCGTGGATGACACCCTTTTGGGCTATTCCATTCAAAAAGGTACCCTGATTGGCGTGTCTTTCTACGAATTGCACCGCAATCCCAAATACTGGGAAAACCCCGAACGCTTTAATCCCGAACGTTTTTTAGGCGCGCAACGCAAACAGTCGATGCAGTATTTTTATCCGTTTGGCGCCGGGCCGCGCATGTGTATCGGGATGGGATTTGCGATGTATGAAATGGGATTGGCCCTGTCTTACCTTGTGGGGAAATACCACATCAAAAGCTGCAGCCCAACCGTGCAGTTCAATCCGTTGATTACGTTGAAACCGGTCGGGGCCGAAGTGACTTTTTCTGCGCGATAAGCCCCAATCCACAAGGCGAAAAGCAACCTGCAACCAATGCCAAACACATTACGTAAAAAACCCGGTCGACTTTGCGAAAATCTTTGCGAACTTTGCCGTAAAACCCAATCTTGATCAACAACAAAGAGAAATACACCGCTTTCATCAAATCCGAAGCCCAACGCCTCGGCTTTTTGTCGTGTGGTGTTTCGCGCGCGGGTTTCCTTGAGCAGGAGGCACCGCGCTTAGAACGCTGGCTCAACCAACAAATGCACGGCCAAATGTCGTACATGGAAAACCATTTCGACAAGCGGCTCGACCCGACTTTGCTCGTAGACGGTGCCAAAAGTGTCATCTCGTTGCTGCTCAACTATTACCCTTCCCAAACCCAAAACCCCGAGAGCTACAAGATATCCAAGTATGCTTACGGACAGGATTACCATTTCGTGATTAAGGAGAAGTTGAGGGAATTGCTACATTCGATTGGCGAAACAATAGGCGAAGTCCATGGCCGCGCGTTTGTAGACTCGGCGCCCGTGTTGGATAAAGCCTGGGCAGCCAAAAGCGGGCTGGGTTGGATTGGCAAGAACAGCAACCTGCTCACCCAAAAAACCGGCTCGTTTTACTTCATCGCCGAACTCATCGTAGACCTTGAGCTAGACTACGACCACGCTGTAACCGACCACTGCGGTACTTGTACGGCCTGTCTCGACGCCTGTCCCACCCAAGCCATCGTAGCGCCCTATGTGGTAGACGGCAGCAAATGCATCTCGTATTTCACCATTGAACTCAAGGACAATTTACCCATAGAAATGAAAGGGCAATTCGATGATTGGGCGTTTGGCTGCGATGTCTGCCAGGACGTTTGCCCCTGGAACCGCTTCTCTAAACCGCACAGTGAACCGTTGTTTGACCCGAACCCTGATTTGCTGTGGATGAGCAAGAAGGATTGGGAGGAGATTACACAGGAAACTTTCAATAAGGTCTTTAAGGATTCGGCGGTGAAGCGCACCAAGTTTTCGGGGCTGCAGCGCAACATCGATTTCTTGAGGTAAGCCACCGGTGACGCCCGCGTGAAGGATGGCAGCGGTTATCCTTTTTATCCCGCAGGGTAAAAAGATAAGAGCGTACAGCCTGGCCGCTTGCGGCACGCCAAAATCAAAAGGGACAGTCGCGATTAAATCAATGTCTTTTTCAAACCCTCGGCCACACTGCGCCACAAAAAATTGTAAAACGACTTTTCCGGGATGCGTTCGAGCGCTATATCGGCACTTTTCACCTCACCTTTGCTGTCATTCTTGACGAGCAGATTGCCCACCGCCGTGAGGAGTTTGTTGACTTTGTTGCGGTCGTCTTTTTGGTAAATCTTGAGTTTGAGATTGTCATATTGGATGGCAAACTGCCCCGAGTCGCGCAGGTCATTCCCCTTGAATTTAAAATGCACCCGGTCAAGGGTACCTTGGGCCGACACATTCATATACGGTTTAAGGAAAGGGTCTATTTTTTCTACCTTAAAGTTGCGAACCGTTCCCATGATGCGAAAGCCGTCGGTTTTGTCGAGGATGTTGAGCGACCAGTCTACATCGAGCGGCGAGGCGCCCTGAAACAGGCAATTGATCTTGATCTTGAGGTCATCGGCCTTGTTGCGCTTGAACCCGCTGCAGAGGTTGGTGGCCGTGAGGTTGAAACGGTCAAATACGATCTTGCCCGAGCCTTTGTCAAAAGACTTTTCCTCCTCATACACCACCAGCGAGTTTTTGATCTTTAAGGTGTCTACCTGAAGCTCAAAATCGAGGTCGCGCAGCAGTTTGTTGTAGAGGTGTTTTTTGGTGAGGTCGTCTGCGGGCAGTTTGTTGCGGTAGATGTCTGCGTGGCAGTTGCCTATGGTGGCCAGTGCGGTACGCACAAACAAATCATCGCCCTTGTAGCCCCAGTCGAGGTTTTGCAGCCTGATGCTTTGTGCCGATAGGTTGAACTGGTCTTTCTCGTGCGTGAGGATCGTAACGAATTCGCGGCGCGTGTGCTTGGGCACCATACGGATATCGGCAATGCTCAAATCGTTATCGGTGGATTGGATGTTGCGCGAGATGACATCGTAGAACTTCCCTGCGTTGAAGTAGATGCTGTCGCACGAGAATCGGTATTTTTCATAACCGAAAGGGATCTTGCTTTTGAGGTGGGCATCGGTTACGGTAATCCCATCGACAGCCAGGCGGATGTTGGTGAGGCTGAGCTTGGGTTTTCCCTCTTGTGCCGCCATGATCCTGAAATCGCCGTTGTAGACAAAAAAGTCAGATACCGAAATGATTTTCTCGAGCGACCGGATCGCGTTGTCCCTCGTCTTGTCGCCGGCCTCTTTCTGGTACAGCGTAACCTGGGGCGAGGTGAGCGAGAGGCTGCGCGCCGAAATCCTATCCGAGAAAATCACACTCAGGATTTTAAAATTGCGGATTTGGATTTTTTTCACCTTGGCATAAATCCCGGCCTTGTTGGCGGTGTCCCGAAGGGTAGCGCGTGGCACAATCGTGGCGTCGGTAATGTCAACATTGCCCGAAAACACCGCAATATCAATGTCCTTATAGGCAATCGCGTACGTATCGCTCTGTTTGTTGAGGAGCTTGGGCAGTTGGGTCTTCACCCAGACATTGACGCCGATACCCAGTAGGAGTAAAAGGCCTATAGCAATGAGGACACCGAGGAGGATTTTTTTTCGCTTTTCCATGCACATTTAGCTTGTCTACTAAATGTAGGCATAAATCGCGGTGTGGGTAGTGCATTTGTGATTTCTTTAAAACTAAAGGTCTTTGATTTTGGATTCGAGGAGCTGTTGTTCGAATTGTAGGGTTTGGAGTTTGATTTGTTGTTGGAGGAGGGTGGCGGTGTGGTGGGCGGTTGGCTTATGAAGGGTTTTGAGGACTTTATGCGAGCGTTCGGCTTCGGCGTTTTTAGGTTTACCACTATTGGTACTGCCAAAATGATCGGCAAGTATAGACAGCCTGAGCTGCGCCGACTCTTTGGTCTGGGTAGCAGCCATTGCTCTGGTGAGAAGCTGCTGCTGGTATTCGTTTTCGCGGAGTAGTTGCGCTAAAAGTTGCTGTTCTGTTTCGTTTTGTTGTTTGCGTTGGGCTGCTGTTAAGGTGGTCATAGCCTTTGGCGTCTCAAGCGTCTCAAGCATTTCAAAAAGCAATTGTGAGGCGCGTGGCGGGAGGTCACGCTTGCCGATTTCGTACATGCCCCAGTGGGCGCGGCTCACACCCAATAACATGGCGATGTCTTCTTGTTTGAGGTTGAGCGCGGTGCGGAGGGAATTGCGTTTTTTCATGGTGGGTGGTTTGTTGTAAATTTAGGGGATTTGGGTTTTGTTACAAAATTTTTGTTATAAGTATTTTGTAACAGGGATTTTGTAACAGAGGTGAAAGGATAGCTGTGCAACGTGAATAATTTTGGGATTTGTGGTGGGGGTTGTGGGAAAGTTATATATTTGGGTTGGTACAAGCAGGTATTTTTTAACGGGCGTTCGTTTGTATGAATAATTCTTACATCTCTCGCAGTTAGCTATAACCTTACGAAAAACCGTATATAATGACAACAGTTGTGGATTTCTTGCAAACAAAAGTATCATATCAAGAAAACACTTGGTCTGAAATTGCTTTTGACACAACAATAGAAGAAATTTTAAGTGATATCAAATCAGACAAACACAAAATACAAGTTGAAAATTTACGAGAACAACTAAAAAAAGGAAATAAAGAATACTACGACAACTTTAAGAAAAAATTACCTGCCGTAACTTTTAGCGCAACGTTCAGTACTAAAAGAACAGGTGAAAATCTAAAAAATTACAATCCAATTATTGTTATTGATATTGATAAACTTGATGAGTTACAATTAAAAAACACATTTGAAAATCTAAATCACGATGAATACGTTATTTCTTTTTGGCGTTCTCCATCAAATAACGGTTTCAAAGGATTAATTAGCATTGACTATCAGCTAGAAAACAACGAAATTGACATTGATACGATTCATAAGAGTGCTTTTAAAAAATTATCACTTTATTTTTTAGAAAAGTATAATATAGAATTAGACGTAAGCGGTAATGATATAACTAGGCTTTGTTTTTTGTCCTTTGACAATGAATTAGTTTTAAAATCAAAATCAACTAAATTCATAATTTCGGATGAGGATATTTTTGTAACTGTCAAATCAAAAACAAAAGACAAAATCTCGATTACTTTTGCAAGCAATCGAGATGCTCTTTACAATCCGTCTGATAGAAACAATCAGTTTGATAGAAAAATAATGACTGATATTATAAGGTTTTTGGGAAATAAAAATTTATCAATTACTAACAAATACGAAGAATGGTGTAAAGTTGGGATGGCAATTTCAAACACATTTACTTATGATATTGGAATCAAGTACTTCTTAAAGTTATCTATGTTAGACGGTGAAAAGTTTAATGAAGTGACTTGTACAACCTTTTTATACAACTGTTATGAAACAAGAAAAGGAAAAGTAAACTTTAATAGTATAGTTTATTTAGCAAATCTAAAAGGATATAAAACAAAAAAGCAAAAAAACGGGGTTCCGAAGGCGGAAGGCTAGTTCTTTCGTGAATATCACTCTCGAAAACGGTATAATACTGCCAAATGGCTTAAAACCAGAGAGCTTAAACGGTATAAGACTTCTATGTCAGTATCTTTGTCAATATGTGAGCAATCACTATACAGGAACCCCATTTTTTTATATGACTATGAAACAATTTGAAACCTATTTTACAGAAAATGAAATCTTGAGACAAATCTGTAAGATTCGTGTCAAAATGGCTAAAACTAAATCTAAAAAGCATTTGCTTCATTTGTTAACTTCTAACGTTAAATACAATTATCATCTAAATTCCTTAAAAAAACCTACAAATGAATTTGAGGAGTACAATTTTGAATTAACACAATTTCTATCAAGTATTTTACCGGGAAGAAAAAAATGGGTTAGGCTAGGTTCTGCATCAAGAATGAAATCAAAAATTAGAAATGAAAAATTGACTTCAAATGATGTCAACTTCTATTCTTTGCTAAAAACAATCAAATTGCAGGAGGGAAAAGAAGTTAAAGAGCAATGGTATCTTGATTTACAAATATTTATAAATGAGATTATTCGAGAAAGTAGTAATCAACATTATTTAGTTAAAACACCTTTGATTTTTCCGAAATTAAAGGAAAAATTAAAAAAAGAAGGTGTCAATGAATGCCGACCTATATGTATTTTTAACCTAAAAGACAGAATCATATTAAGTATAACAAATAAATTTTTAACTAGATTATTTGATGACTATTTTCAAGATTCCTCATATGCGTTTAGGTCTAAAAAGAACGACAACAATAAAATACTTTCCCATCACGATTGCATAATTGATATTCTTAAATTTAGAAATAAACATATTGATAAAGAACTTTATGTTGCAGAATGCGATATGAAGAAATTTTACGATACAGTAAATCACAAAATAGCAGAGTCTTTGTTTGAAGAACTCATAAGTAAAGTAAATAAGGATTTTCCTGAATTGAATGTTGAAGTTCCAAAATTTATTTTCAAAAGTTATCTTAGATCCTTCGCATTTAATATTAACATCCCCAAATCGGATGATTCAGAATATTGGAAATCATATAAAATTATAAACGGTGAATTTAGTTGGATTGAATCATCAATTTCCGAACACTATACTGACATTTCAAACGAAAGAATTGGTGTTCCTCAAGGTGGAGCACTTTCAGGTTTAATTGCAAATATTTATCTTAATCAAGCAGACTTAACAATAACTGATAAAAATATCTTATATCAGAGATTTTGTGATGATATGATTATTATTTCTGATAATTTGGAAAATTGTACTAAAGCAAAAAACCTGTATGAAGAGGCGTTAATGAATTTAAAACTATTTCCTCATAAATTTAAAAATGAGTCTGAACTTATGACAATTTGGGATGATAAATTAACTTACAAACCATTTTGGAATGGTAAATCAAAAGGCCCATATAAATGGGGTAAGTTAGAAGAGAAATCATTTCCTTGGATTGGTTTTGTAGGTTATGAAATAAATTATAAGGGCAAAATCAGAGTTCGGAAAAAGTCATTTGAAAAAGAGTTGCAAAAACAAAAAACAATTGTAAAAGAAATTAAAAATGCGATTCAAGTAAATATGCGAAAACCAAAAGGAACAGCAACGGAATCTGCGATAAATAGATTGATCGGAATGTCAGTTGGAAGAATTGGTCTTGATAATTTCGAGGAAGTTTCAACTGACCTATGTTGGAAAAATGGTTTTAGAGAATTAACAATAAATGAACATTCTACTAGACAAATTAAGCAACTAGACAGGAATAGAAATAAACTGTATTACAAATTATTAAAAGAAATTGAAGAACCGGAGATTGAATTTAAAGAAGTAGAAGATAGACAGGTAATTAAATATAATAAACCGTTTAGCTATTATTATCAAATTTTAGAGCGACAAAGAAAGGCGAACGGCTAACAGCCGCCACCAACGTAACAACAAAAAACAAAAAACCCGAAGCCAAAACTTCGGGTTTAAGTGGTACCTCCAGGGATCGAACCAGGGACACATGGATTTTCAGTCCATTGCTCTACCATCTGAGCTAAGGTACCATTGCTTCTCAGCGGCTGCAAATATAGGACGATTTTTAATTTATCCAAAACAAATATTAAAAAAAATCAATTCGTAACTTCGCGGGCTCAAACCCATCGTATGCTGCTCGCTGTTGATATCGGAAATACCAGGATTAAAGCTGCTGTCTTTAAGCACGATACCATTTTGGGGTCGTTTGTTTTTGACAAATCCGAGCTCGAAATTTATTTGTCAAAAATTTCACAGACCTACCCCGATTGCCGCGATTGGGTCGTGGCTTCGGTAGGCGGGATAGAAAAAGAGGTGTTTTTGACGTTTGCTTCGAGGGCCAACATCCACTTTGTTTCGCACCAGGACGCTTTCCCGTTTGAGAACCGCTACGCCACGCCGCAAACCTTGGGTATAGACCGCATGGTGTTGGCCGCTGGTGCCGTTTGGCAATATCCGGGTCAAAACCGCCTGGTCATCGACGCCGGTACCTGCGTGACCTATGATTTCATCGATGCAGACAATAAGTATTGGGGTGGCGCGATTTCGCCCGGATTGCGGCTGCGCTATGAATCGCTGCACCGCTTTACGGCCAGGTTGCCGTTGCTGGGAAAGGAGGCGCCACAGGATTTCATCGGCAACACCACCAATCAATCCATCCACTCGGGAGTGGTACAGGGACTGGCCCATGAAATAGACGGATTCATTGGGCAGTACCGTGAACGCTATCCAAAATTTATAATAATTTTAACTGGCGGTGATGCCGAATTTTTGGCTAACCGATTAAAAAATACCATATTTGCCAATTCAATTTTTCTTTTAGAAAGCCTCAACCAAACGTTTCAACACAAAATCAAAAATGATTAAGAAAATCTTCCTGCCGGTA
>JAKQJQ010000047.1 GCA_029561105.1 Bacteroidota bacterium | reverse complement strand
AAGGTAAGTCACCGGATATCTTGTGGTGCCAAAAGCACTCGTGAAGGTGGCGAAGTTGACAATGAGAATGATCAGCCCGATACTCATGATGATGATGTACACCGGGTTTTTGATGATAGACTTGGTCTCGAATTTTACAAGATTCCAAAACGTGCCCAACGCAAACTTTCCGGCTTTATTGGGGGTAAAAACGTTGTTCGAGACAAAGGGAATCGTTGAAGGCTTGGCGCTCAATTTCTCCTTGGGCTGTTTTTCCTTTCGGGTGTTGAAAGAAAACCGAAGGTATACCAAAACCAGAATCAAAGCAGCGATTCCCAGCCAAACCAACCGGTTGACTAGCAAGCCGCCCTCAAACCGAACCACCTCGAAATTGCGTTCGGCTACGGTGAGGTATTTCGTGACGTTTTCAAAAGGGTAGGAGCCAAAAGGATCAAGCAGGTTGGCCACCCATTCGGTTTGGATGTCGCGCGTGTAATTGCCCGATATGATGTAAAATACGAGCAGCAGCATCGAGCCCACAAAAGACACAATCGTACTGCGAAAGAGAATCGCAAGCGAGAACAAAAACACCCCAGAAATAATGGCATTTGGGATAGCAAACTCCAGCAGTCCCAGCCCATGCGCCGACCAGCAAATATCCCCGAAGCGTTCTGCGGGTGCCATATCAAAGACCGCAGCCAAAGGCGGCCCAAGCAACGTCCCGATAGAAATACCGATTGCAGGCAGCGCCGCGATGAGTGCCGCTCCAATGAATTTCCCAAAGAAATAATCCCGTTTTTTAATCGGTGAAGAGAACACGAATTGGTGCATGCCATATTCAAAATCACGGTTCGCTGTGGCATTCATGAACGCTGTGGTCATGAGCAGGCAGATGATAGAAAAGGCGTTGTAAAAGTTTTGGATCTGGAATGGCGCGTTTCGGAAAATATTTCCCGAACCTCCGCCAACCTGTACATTATCAGAAGCCGTGGCAAAGAAAGCGAGCAGCGCGTAGATAAACATGAAGATCCAGAGCATTGGCGTCTTGAGCCAGTATTTGAGTTCGTACCGTATAAATTTCCACATAATGTCTGTTGTTTATAAGGTTAGACGAGCTCGTTGAGTTTGGCAAAAAATACATCCTCTAGGTTTTCTTCGGCTTTAGAAAAACCACTATCCAAAGGCATTTCAGAAAAAACGTGGATCAACGGTTGGCCGCCCACGAGTTTGTTAGAGATGACCTTGTATTGCTGTTGGTAATCGGGCAATTCGGCTTTCGACACTTTTTTCTCCCACACTTTTCCTTTGATTTCGAGTAGTGCCTCATCGGTGTTACCGCTAAACAACACGCGACCCTTGTCCATAACGGCCATCTGTGTGCACAGTTCGCGTACGTCCTGTACGATGTGGGTAGAAAGGATTACGATGATATTTTCGCCGATCTCGCTCAGGATATTGTAGAATCGGTTGCGTTCGCCGGGATCGAGGCCTGCTGTGGGTTCGTCTACAATCACCAGTTTTGGGTTCCCAATCAAACATTGTGCGATGCCGAAACGCTGGCGCATCCCGCCGCTGTAACTTTTTACCGCTTTTTTACGGTGTTCCCAGAGGTTGACCTTGACGAGCAATTCCTCTACAATTTGTTTGCGCTCGGTTTTAGAGTCGAAACCCTTGAGCATGGCCAGATGATCGAGCAAATCAAAGGCTGAAGTCCTTGGGTACACGCCAAACTCCTGTGGCAAATAGCCCAGTACTTTGCGTACGGCTTCCTTGTCGGCCAACACGTCGATATCGCCGAGTGTTACAGAACCGCTGTCGGCGTCCTGCAAGGTGGCGAGTGTGCGCATCAGTGAGGATTTTCCGGCACCATTAGGGCCAAGCAGCCCAAACATACCTTTGTTGATGGTCAGGTTCACATTGTTTAGTGCGTGAACGCCGTTGCCATACTTTTTGTCTAAGTTTTTGATGATTAACTCCATTGTTTGTTTGATTTTTGATGATGGTGGTTGGTCTCCATCGGGGTTGGTTTGTTACGTTTGGTGCAACAAAATAGTTTTTTTTAAAGCCATGGGAACATTATTCGCCAATGAAGGGTAAGCGTTGCAATCGTTTGGGCAACAATTTCACACGGTAATTGTCGAGGACAAAAACAAACTTGTAGTTTTTACGCGACAAAATCATGAGCCCATTGACGACTATCGGAGGGTATTTTTTAAAACGGTTACAAAAATGGTCATTCACTACGTTGCGGTAATTGTCGATCAAAAAAGGGAGGGTGTCCTTAGAGTACACCCAAGCGAGCCGTTCTGGTCTGGGTGGCACATAACCAGAGAAGAACTCAAACGAAACAGGATTCCCGGCGCGCAATGTGCTGAACAATTCTACAGCAGAAAGGTATCGCTGGTCGGCATTTTTGAAAAGAATGCTTTTGTGGATGTCGATGGCAATCCATGTTTGCCTCTCGGGCGAATAGATTTCGTTGAACGAATGGCCAAAACTTCCATTGTATAGACTGTCTACACAACCCCATTCCTTGACTTTGATGTCATTGATAAGGCAGAAAATGCAGAAAATCTGTGAAAAATCCGAGCAAACCCCGCCTTTTCCCTCGAGCATCTTTTCCAGCGTTTGCTCAGAAGACAGACCCAGGCCGCGCCCACCTTTGACGTTAGCCCTAAGGTAACGGCCTATTTCCAGCGCCTTTTCGAGTGTTTCCATTTCAGGATTTAGATTCATGCTGCGGTTGACCTCAAAATACCGGGCGGGAATCGAATCTTTGGTATTGATGTCGTTGAAACAACCCAAAAACTCTATTTTATCGGCTTTGCCGTTCTTTGACAACAGCAAATACCGAAAATAATATAGCAACGGATGCCGGGTGATGATAGTGGTGAGTTTGTTTCGTAGCCGCATGGGTTTTCTCAAGCGTTGGATATTTTGGACAATCGGTTACTAAAAATAGTAAAAAAGAACAACAGCAAACAAAAAAAGCATCCGTCACCAGACGAATGCTTTAAAAATTAGTTTTTAATTCATTATTGCTTTGAAATCGAACCACCCGAACTCGCGTGCCTGCTGACGGATTTGGGCTCGTTGTGGTAGTTGACCACACTGCCGCTCGAGGCTTCGGCGTTCAGGCTTACCAACGGATGTACTTCAATCACGCTGCCCGAAGAGGCATCTGCCTTCACCTCGTTGGCCAAAAGATGTTGCGCGTCTATGCCGCTGCCACTCGATGTGGAGGTTTGAAAACGGATGGCTTTTCCGCTGACCTCGATGTGGCTTCCGCTTGAGGATTCGCAAACGGCTTGCTCGGCTTCTATTTTGAGCTTGACATCGGCACCGCTGCTCGAGTTGACTTCTATAGAAGCATTGGTCAGTACGTTGGTCGATTTGACCGAAGAGCCGCTCGAGGCCTGCAATGATTCAAGCGCGGGAATCTTGACCGTGATTTGCTTGGCCGTCACGTTCCTGTAGCTGTTAAAATCGGATTTAATGATGAGTACGCCGTTTGAAATCGTGGTTTGGATGTGTTTTTGCAAATTGTCGTCGGCTTCTACTTCAATTTTGGTTTCGGTAGATTGTTCGAGGACCAGATCCAATCCGCTGCTCACCTCAATACTTTTAAAAGCGCCGGTGACAGGCCGGTTTTCTGTGGTCACGTTTCCGCTGCCGGTAATGCCTCTGGTTTCGCAAGCCGAAAAAATCAGCAGGAACATTGCCGCTGTGGCAGCTTTGGCTAAGGTTGCAATGTGCTTGGTCATGGTTATTCTGTTTTGATGGTGATACCGTCTTTGTTGATCTTGACGCTCTTGACTTCCTTGACTTCCTCGGTTTTGTCTTTCTTAATCAGGATGCCGTTTTCATTTAGCGTGATTTTGGTAGACGTGCTGTCCTGGTCATTGTCAATGTTGATGCTGCCTTCTACGTCGTTCCATTCGTTTTCATCGGCCGGGCAGGTGAGGCATTTTACCTTGTTGCCTTCTACTTTGTAGAGGTAGTCGCCAGAATAGTGGAGGTTGAAGAACTCATCATCCGAGTAATCGTATTCCTGCACGCTGCTGTCGGGTTTGAAATATGTTCCGGTGGGCAGGTAAAGCGTCAGTTCTACTTCCTGGTCGCGGTATTTGTTTTTGAAATCGCTGAGCAGGTAATTGTCTAAAATTAGTTCATTTCCTTTAATCTCGTAGCCGTATTTGATTTTTTCGGCTGTTTTTTTAGCTGCCGACAATGATTTTCCTTTGGCTTCTCTTTCAATCTGAAGGTAAGGCAATTTCTGGTCGGTTGCAACGATTCTGAGATGTACCTGGTTGGAGTAGATCACACGGTTGTCAAGCGAATCCTCGGTGACGATAAAGTCGCGGTGGTCGTTGACTCCTTTTGAGAAGTATTCGCTGTGCCTGAATTTGATACGTAACGTGTCTGTAGGTGAGAGATTGATGGTTTCTTTTTGTACCATGCGACCATCCACTGCAAATTCTGTAGCTTGCTGGATGCCTAACGAAGCGAGGATTCCCACAGCAATCAACCACAAAGCCAATAGCGTAAACGAAGCGATTCTTCCGATAGATTTCATGTTGGGCGACAACAATTTGAATCCGAGCAACAACAAGAAGAAAAATGGGATTCCCGCGGTGAAAAACATCAGTAAACCAAACATCCAAAGCGGGTAGTTAGACAAACTTCCGGCCAGGAAGAAATCCTGCCAAGGGAAATCGATAACTGCAGAAGTACCCAAGGTAAATACGCCAATGAACAACATTACCAAAACGGCCATGCTCGTCATAATCAAGATAACGCCCAGGAATTTGGCGCAGATTTTAAGGCAGGTCAGGATGAAGTCGCCAAATGAACTCCCAATCCGATCGGCGTTGCTTTTGACTTGCGCGCCTACTTTTCCGCTTTTAAAGTTTTCTGAAAGCGAATCGAATTCCTCGCGCACTTTCTTTTCGATGTTAGAAATATTGACGGGTTCGCCCATCATTTCTAATTTTTCGGTTGTGGTGACCGCTTCTGGCATCACGATCCAAAGGATGATGTAGGTAAAGAAACCAACACCGTAAACCCAAAGCAAAATAATCAGCAATACGCGCAACCACACTTTGTCAATCCCGAAATAGTAGCTCAATCCAGACAGAACGCCTCCAATCATGCCGCCTTCTTTGTCGCGGTAGAGTTTTTTGCGGCCGGTTGGGTTGGCGGCGGTATTGAAGTCGGTGGCTCCTGTGCTGGGTTCATCACCATCCGGATCAATGCGGTAATCTTCTGGCTGGCCCATGACGGCTATGATTTCGTCGAGTTCTGAAAGGCTGATGACTTGCTTCTCGCTGGTGTGTTTTTCGGCTACGAGTTCTGCAATGCGCATCTCGATGTCCTTTATGATTTCGTCTTTTCCGTTAGAATTGGTGAGCGAGCGTTTGATTGCGTCGAAATAACGGGTAAGCTTCTGATATGCATCTTCGTCAATATGAAAAAACATACCGCCTAAATTTATATTTACTGTTTTGTTCATGACTGTTATTTTTGGTTGGTGATTAGTGCAACGGCGTCGGACAATTCGGTCCAGGTGCCATTCAATTCTGTTAAAAAGGTTTTGCCGATTTCGGTGAGTCCGTAATATTTACGCGGCGGTCCCGAGGTGGATTCTTCCCAACGGTAGTTGAGCAATCCGTCATTTTTGAGCCTGGTAAGCAGCGGATAAACCGTCCCTTCTACCACAAGCAATTTAGCGTTTTTCAAGGTGTCGAGTATCTCAGAGGTATAAGCATCTTTTTCTTTTAAGACCGATAGGATGCAGAACTCGAGAACACCTTTACGCATCTGGGCTTTTGTGTTTTCAATATTCATAATTTCTTTATTTGGGATGTCATATTCAATTTTTTACTCTTAATAGTTGTAAGTCACCAAC
>JAKQJQ010000036.1 GCA_029561105.1 Bacteroidota bacterium | reverse complement strand
ACACCGACACCAACACCGACACCAACACCGGCACCGGTAACCACTGCCACAACACCTACGCTACCCGCAGCCGAATTGACTGCAAACACGATGAGTGCTTCCGAACGTGACGATGAAACTTCAACCAACCTGTAAACCAGTAGCCATGTTTGCAATAACCCAAAGACTAATCGGCGGACACAATCGCCCGGGCCGCAAGCTCGATGCCCTGCGCGCCATCATACTGCACTGGACCGCCAACACCAACCGTGGCGCCAACGCTATTGCCAATCGCAATTATTTTAATTCCACCCACTACGACGCGAATGGAAACTTGATTTATGCTTCAGCACACTTCATTGTCGACTCGGGTAATATTGTGCAATGCGTGCCCGAAGATGAAGTAGGCTTCCACGTCGGAGCCAAGGCCATCCGGTATACCGCAACGGCCAAACGCATCATGGGTGCCAGTGCAAGCCCGAACTATGTCACCATAGGCATTGAAATGTGCGTGAACAGCGACGGCAATTTTGACATCACACGAGCGCAGAGCGTTGAACTCACGCGCATGCTCGCCAAGAAACACGGTATCTCGAGGGAAAACATCCTGAGGCATTTCGATATCACCGGTAAGGATTGCCCACGGATGATGCTCGACGAAAACGTTTGGGATGCTTTTCTTGATGAGGTTTTTACCGAGGTATCAGCAGTACCTTCCTACAAGGTTAATGTTGCCGCCTTAAATGTCCGCGGTGGCGCAGGGACTAACTTCCCTATCATCCGCAAACTTACCCAAGGGGATTTAGTCGCGGTAAGCGACCGATTCGGGATGTGGTGTGAGATTGGGGTTGGGGAATTTGTGCATGGGGATTATTTGGTGAGGGTTTAGGTATGAAAAAGCGATTAACAACCAAACAAAAACTACGGTTCCTGCATGTCTTTGTGAAAGAGTGGGCTAAACTTTGGATAGACATAGACAAAGCCAACATATCGGGAATGCGGGTTGATCGTAAAGTTACCAACGGAGAGGTCAGGAGAATTTATGCTATTGTATTTCAGGTTAAAACGAAAGTCGATCGGATAAATCTGAAAAAGAGCAGATTGATTCCCGAATATTTTGATATCGAGTTCCCCGATGGCGTTGTTAGGAGAATTAAAACTGATATCGAGCAAACCGGAGCATTTACTTTACATTCTTCCTATTGTGGCGGTTCGGTGAAAAGCGACCACAGCCACAATCGGGGTAGTTTTGGGCTGTTCGTAAAAGATTTCTTTAACGAAATCTACGCTATCAGTAATTATCATGTGCTGGCCCAAAATGAATTGGATCACCACCAATATGATTACAATCGAAACGGAAACACAACACAAGATGTTCAAATAAGCAATGACCTTTGGACACTTACAGGCATACTCGATATAGGCACTTTTAGCTCCGAGGTTGATGTCGGCTTCGTGTTGATGGACAAAAATGCACTTTATGAAAATGTCTTGCCTAATTACAGCAGGATCAGCGGTGATTTAACGCGAGACTATGTACTTTCAAGGCTGCAGGGACAGGCTGTGACAATTTATTCCATGTTCTACCCCAATGGAAAGACCATTACCGTGAAAGCGGCAGCGGTCCAGGTTAATAGCACCAAGCATAATTTGGTCCACACTGATTTAATCCAAATAGAACGGGTTACTGCGCATGGCGATTCAGGCGGCCTGGTCATCAATAGTCAAAATGCAGTTGTAGGCATCGTACTCGGTGCCGATGAGAGTTACAGCTATATAGTGCCTTTTTATAAAATTTCGAACTTCAAAAGATGTTATCCACTTTAAAATCTATCAGTATGAAAAATTATCTCCTCATAATTAGCTTTTTCTTTTTGCAAATTGTCCATTCTCAACCGCTTGAACTTGAAATAGCCGGCGCCAACCAAACCGTACAGGATGGCGAAAACAAGGTTTTCCTTGTAGACGCAAACGACGTAAAGACCTTCAAGTTGAAATATGCATTAGCTGCCAATCATAGCATTGCCTTGGTTGAAACAAACGCAGAACCGCAAACGTATACAACTGGAGGCGTGCTTTCGCCGATCACATTTACGCACAACCTTGTAAGAAATAAGGTGACCGCCCAGCTCAAACACAATGCAGCGGATGTTCCAAATAAAAAATGGAGTTTTACAATGATCTACCTGCCCAATACCGTTACCGTAAACGCAGGCGGCCAAGACCACTCCCTCACATTAGGCGCCAATGTTGATATCGGAACTTCCAGTGAAGAGGTCAAGTCGTTTAATGCTACATATGACCTTCCAACGGGTTATTCGATATTGTTTTCAGGCCCGAATGGCACAACCCAGCGGCTATCAACGAGCACCACGACACCGATTAACCTCAACGACACTAATCTGATCAATCAAAATGTTACCGCTGAGTTACAGAATTCCGGGAATGCAGTCGCAGGAAAAAAATGGTCATTTAATATCAAAAAGACAGGAAAGAAAAAAGAAGACCCGCCCGCCGGCAAGGCAAACTTCTATGACGATCTTTACGGCTTCCTGGACATTAACTACCCTAATCGCATGGAAACGCCATTCGGGATAGTATTGCCTAACGATAAAAGGATACATATTTTTATAGATAATCTTGGCAATAACCTCTTGACAACGATTCCGCAAGGCATTTCCAATGCTCAATATGTTGTTCATGTATTGTATCCGATGTCGCCTAAAAATTCCGAATCGATTACCTATTCCGTTAAGCAAAAAACCGGTAGTTTCAATAGCTCGCTTAACTTTAGAAATGCGTCAATTAAAACCGGAGGCTTAGATTATCATGGACTCGAAGAATATACAATCGGGGAAAAATCTTTTCAGTTATCAACATCGAGTGACAATATCACGTTCGATTTGATAATGGCTTACCAGAACGACAACAGGACGGTGACGAGAACAGTCGTGGAAAACTACACTATAATCATGAGCCCCACCTACCACGGATCTTTTGATGTAGGCCTGGTGCGTACTGAGCTGAATAATCCTACCTACAGCTTGGTGAATGCTCCAACTGGAGATTTTCAAACCGTCAAGATAACTGATACCGGGAAGTCTACGGGTGTTGTGACTGTAATGGCGAGTTTTTATTACTCTCCCGTTATCATGTTAGAAAAACTTGCAGGTAAAAAATTCCCGTTCTATAAAACCAATGGCCGTAACTTTCTCGACGATCATGAATTTTACGAGCGTTTTTACCCTACGATTGGTGTTGGCGTTAATGAAAAAGCTTTTCAGAATTTATTCTATGGGATTAATTGGGAAATCGTGAGGGGTCTTTCCTTATTTGGCGGCTGGCACTATGGAAAAGTAAACGATTTTGGATTGCCTGCTTATGTAGAAGGGTTACCGGTAACTGCTTCCCAGTTTGAATACTACAAACGCACACGATGGAAAACAGATTCCGCATTTGGAATCAAACTGGATTTACTTGTGTTTAAAGGACTATTCGGAGTTAATTAGTTGGCACCATGAAAAATATATTCTTATGTCTGCTAGTTTGCGTGTTTGGAAAAGTTCAAGCCCAAACCGCCACCTTCAACGACCAACCCTGGCTCCAAAACTTCCCCATCATCATCGACCCATATGACGGAAACGACTTAGACTTTCCCAAAATAAAAACAAATATGCAAGTTGTTGGATTGCTGCATCGCGCATCGATTGGCATGCGGGCCGATGAAAAATATCTTGAGCGAAGTGTTCTGTCAAATGAAAATAAGCTAAAATATGCTTCATATCATTTGGGCAGGAAGGGAAATCCCGTCGGTCAGGCAGATTTTTATCTTGACATCATCAAAAACAACCTAAACGAGCCGATGGCACTTGACATTGAGGAGATCGGTGGAAATAATATCTCATTGGCCGATGCGGAAATATTCATCCGGCGCATCCACGAAAAAACAGGGAAATATCCCTTGCTGTATATCAACAACGCCGTGTTCAATGCAATAAATGCCAAGTATGGCCGTGACAGCGAGTTTGCCAAATGTAGGCTCTGGTATGCACGCTTCCTTAAAAAATTACCCACTTTGAGTACAAAAGTCTGGGATAAAGTCACCATTTGGCAGTTTGCGTGCGAGATTAATTGCAATCCTTGCCTAATCGAAGACACCAAGGGGCACTGCATCAAAAGAGCCAACAGGTATGACGCGAATTGCCCATATAAGGTAACCGGAACCGATTTTAATATGGATGTGAATGTTTTTAACGGAAGCATTGATGAATTACTTGCATTCTGGAACACCTACCAAAATCCATAAACGTAAAATTTACAGCTGAAGACAGAGCTAAACCTAACGATAAAAATTATGATTAAGCACCTTATCGCATTGGCCATCATCGCATTTCTAAATTGCAGTATAGCAGCACAGAATATGCAATCATCCGGCAAATCTGCAGAAACTGAATCATATACCACACAGATTTTTGCTTCCGCGTTTGAGGCTGAGTTTAAAGAAAAGGAAGATCTAAAAGATTTTAAAAAACTTCGTGTTTTCTACAGAGAAAGAACCGATTTGCTCTATGCGCTCAAAGATCAAATGAGAAATTATGCCGATTATTCTTATGAAGCTACATCAATGCAAACAAACCTAAATGCCCTGCAAGAAGAAATTAAGGATAAAAAGCCAACCGAAATAATCGAACTGGATGCGTCCTTGGTGGATCGTTTCTATTATGTTGACAGAAATCAATCTAGCCTAACTGTAAAACAGATCAAAGTAATTATTAGCTCAATGGAGCAAAAAAAAGCATCCTTGGTAAAGCAAATAGAGGCCTATAAAAACCTCAAAGCAAACATCAATAATGTTAAGGATGATTTGGACAAATGTGAAAGCCAAATAGATGCTACCCTGGCGCCCGAATACCAGCAACAGGAATTCAGGATTTGGATCAGCGTCTGTTTTACGGCACTTATCGCCATATTGCTGGTAACCTTTTTTCTAATTGTTTACATAAAATCTGATAATACTTTATCAAAGGACTTGTTGAGCAGTAACGGGCTTCAATTCATTACTTTATTCGTACTAATTATTGCCATTATCCTGTTCGGTATCCTCAATATCCTGCACGGCACCGAGTTGGCAACGATATTATCCGGAATATCTGGTTATATATTGGGTAAAGGTATAAGTGCAAACACTAATCCTAACGCGAACCCTAATCCCATCCCCAATCCAAGTACTACCCCTACCCCTGTTCCTAATCCTATTCCCGATCCCAATCCTGCACCCAATTTACCCAATCCTAATCTTCCCGATCTGAAAGGTTAATCAATTTTTTTAAAAATTAATGGATTAGAATTAACCGATGACGATTCGAGTAAAATCAGCATAAAACCTACCGTTCAATCAATAACTTTAACGTCGATTGACTCGCGCCATTGGTAATTTTCACGAAATAAATTCCTTCGGGAAGTCGCGAAACATCCAAAACCGTCTCAATTTGGCTGACATTTTCTGTAAGCACCGACCTGCCCAGGTTGTCAAAAAATTCAACAACACCATTATCCGGGTTTTCAGTGAGTTTTAAAGTTACGGCAGTACTTGCCGGATTGGGAAGCAAGCTGCATTCCAGAAGCGCTGCAGGTGCAACAGCCAACGCATTGCCTGACTCGATGGCACCGCGGTCAATTACGCCGCCAACGATCCTGTTGTTGCCGTCAAAATCTTTTTCATCGGCTGTGATTACTGTAGCGCCATTGCCTTGGTTGATACACGGGCTATTGCCTGTCAAATGGAAGTCGAGCGTGCCCGTAACCGATACAAAACCAGGATTGCTAAATGTAGAATAAGGGTCAAACGAGAATTGGGATTGGTAAGTACTGAAATTATTGTACTCCACGTGATGCCAGATCACCGACGCGTTCGCCGGATTATTCCCCGGTGAAAACCAACTGTTGTGGTGAAACGAAATCCCCGATTGCGGCGCGATCTCGTGCACGCTAAAAAGCGACCGTTGCGCGCTCGTATAAAAAATGTTGTTCTGGATGACGCAGTTAGAAACCTTGGTGATATGTAATTCGCCCACGCTTTCATTGAAAGTGTCGTTCTTGTAGAAAGTGTTGTTGCGGATCACGCAGTTGGTTACGATACCGGCCGAATCCTCATTGTAGCCACCTACCTCGACGCCGCCGCCTTGATTGTTGTACAGGATGTTGTTCTTGACGGTGATGTCATGCGTGTTCTCATCTTCCTCGGCGCCTATTTCTATTCCGTAGCCATTGGTGTGACAGGTATTGCGTTCAATAATCACATTGCTGCCGCCGCAAACATAGATACCACCCGACATAGAATTTGGATTGATGTTATTGTAACATAGGTTGTTGCTGACCGTCCCGTTACGGACAGTATCGTTCACATCAGAAACACCGCGCTGCCCGCTAATGAGGATCCCGATGTTGGAGTTGTCTCGTACGGTGCAATTCTTAACCACAAAGCCGCTGATGTTGCCTTCCAGAGTAAGTGCCTCGCTGTAACCGGTAATGTTATTGTACACTTGTAGGCCGTCGAGAGTGAGGTTGGTGAGCCCACCGTTGCGACCAAAAGCAATAAACGGGTGCGCGTTGTCCGAATCATCGGGTTGGGCATTGGTGTTGGCCGTCCAGCGGATGTTCCGGATGATGCAATTCTTGAAAGAAATCCCGGTTGCCGACGGATTCCCAAGGGTTTCTACCACAACACCGTTACAAGCATTTTTCGTAAGGTTCTGGAATACGAGATTTTCAAAATGCAGGTAACTGCGGTTTTCTACGCGCAACAGGCAGATGAAATTGGTTCCTGTCCCGTCTATAAAGACGGTTTCGGGCAAATCGGCTTTGAAGGTAATAAGGTTGGTCGCCGTGCCGCTTACGTGTGGCTCGAGGCTTTCGGTATAGGTTCCCGGCGCGATGTGAACGATGCCTCCCGCTGTCGCAGCATTACAGGCTTTCTGGATGGTCTTCCAGGAACTGGCTACCGAAGTACCCGGATTGCTGTCGTTGCCTGTAACTCCGTTGACATAGAAATGGGTTTGCGCAAACAATTGGCTTATTGCAAAAAATACGGTTAGTACGATCAGGTTTTGCCTCATAATTTCCTTAAAAAATTCTGGTTTTTTATCAGAAATCAAAATTAAAAAAGCAAAACTAAAAAGGGCGAATTGTTAATTTTTAGTGGGCGTACTGTTGATAAATTGAGCGGTAGCTGGCGGTTTTGGTGAATTATCCTACCTGGCAGTATTCGGATCCACCCTGCTTACCTAAGGTCACGTTTCACTTGCAGATCAACCAATACACAACGAAGGCTTCCAGAGTTAAACCTGAAAGCCTTCAATTTGATTGCTAAAACTCGTTTCAATATCCCTTACATATTCCTGCGATACTGCCCGCCAACCTCAAACAACGCGCCGGTAATCTGCCCAAGCGAGCAAACCTTCGTGGCCTCCATCAATTTCTCAAAGATATTTTCGTTGTTGATGGCTGCGTTCTGGATAATATCGAGTTGTTCCGACACCTTATCGGCGTTGGCACGGTGCAGGTTGTCAAGCATTGTAATTTGATATTGCTTCTCTTCTTCGGTCGCGCGTATTACCTCGGCAGGAATCACCGTTGGCGAACCTTTCGAGCTCAGGAACGTATTGACCCCGATGATCGGGAATTCGCCCGTATGTTTCAAAGTTTCGTAATACAAACTCTCTTCCTGGATTTTTGATCGTTGGTACATGGTTTCCATGGCGCCCAACACACCGCCTCTTTCGGTGATGCGGTCAAACTCTTGTAAGACGGCAGCCTCTACCAGATCGGTGAGCTCCTCTATGATGAACGAACCCTGTATCGGGTTCTCATTTTTGGCCAATCCAAGCTCCTTATTGATGATGAGTTGGATGGCCATCGCGCGTCTTACCGATTCTTCAGTAGGGGTTGTGATGGCTTCATCATAAGCATTGGTATGCAAGGAGTTACAGTTGTCATAAATAGCATACAATGCTTGCAAAGTCGTACGAATATCATTGAAGTCAATCTCTTGCGCATGCAAAGAACGGCCAGAAGTCTGGATGTGGTATTTGAGCATTTGAGCACGTTCGTTCGCACCGTATTTGAGTTTCATGGCTTTGGCCCAGATCTTCCTGGCCACGCGTCCAATCACCGCATATTCGGGGTCGATTCCGTTTGAGAAAAAGAACGAGAGGTTGGGTCCGAAATCGTTGATGTCCATACCACGGCTCAGGTAGTATTCCACATAAGTGAAACCGTTGGCAAGCGTAAAGGCCAATTGGGTAATCGGGTTGGCGCCTGCTTCGGCGATATGGTAACCCGAGATAGAGACCGAGTAAAAGTTGCGTACATTCTCCTTGATGAAATATTCCTGCACGTCACCCATGAGTCGGAGCGCAAATTCGGTCGAGAAGATACAGGTATTCTGCGCTTGGTCTTCTTTCAGAATATCGGCCTGTACCGTACCGCGCACCTGTGAAAGCGTCCTGATTTTAATATCATTGTAAACATTGGCGGGTAAAACCTGGTCTCCGGTTACGCCCAGCAACATCAATCCCAACCCATCGTTGCCCGCTGGCAATTCGCCTTGGTATTTGGGGCGTTCGGTTCCCGTCTTTTTATAGATTTCCTTGATTTTCTGCTCTACTTCTGCTTCGAGTCCGTTGGCTTTTATATAGAGCTCACATTGCTGGTCTATCGCTGCATTCATGAAAAAGCCAAGCAGCATGGGCGCCGGACCGTTTATAGTCATGCTCACAGAGGTCATCGCGTGCACGAGGTCAAAACCAGAATAGAGTTTTTTGGCATCGTCCAAACAGCAGATCGATACGCCCGCGTTCCCAATCTTTCCATATATATCAGGGCGGATGTGCGGATCATTCCCATACAAAGTCACACTGTCAAAGGCCGTAGACAAACGTTTGGCAGGCAAACCTGCACTTACATAATGAAAACGCTTGTTGGTACGTTCAGGGCCACCTTCGCCGGCAAACATCCGCGATGGGTCTTCGCCTTCTCTTTTAAACGGATACAATCCCGAAGCAAACGGAAATTCCCCCGGTACGTTCTCCTGCAAATTCCAACGCAGGATATCGCCCCAAGCATGGTATTTTGGCAGAGAAACCTTGGCAATCTGCGTA
>JAKQJQ010000008.1 GCA_029561105.1 Bacteroidota bacterium | reverse complement strand
GATGATGAAATCAATAAGGGGCTCACGCTGGAATTCAAACCCGGCGGCGTTTTGATCGTAACCAGGAGCGGAGCCGCTGCCCAAACGGTGAGTTGGTCCATCCATGCAGATTTAAACTTGACGACTGAGCCGAACATTAATGAAACCTGGGGCCCTGTTTACTTCTGTAATAACTGGTTGCTTTTCCAGGGCGGTGTTACGGACGGAGCGAACAATTATTACAATCGGAAATGAGAGCATGACAGGTGAATCCCCGAGGCGTTCACGATTGTGCCTCCAATCCATACCGTATGGCCGCCTCCAGTACATCCAGGTTAATATCCTTCAGCGTTTTGAACTTGATACAATACCCGGTCACGCTGGCCTTCCCGATTGTTTTTCCATACGTTTCGGCTAAATACTTCTTATCCTCGAGCCCCAGGATATAGACCGAGATGCCGGTTGTGTTGGCGCTCAAACCAATCCGGTAAAACTCCCGGGTGCTTCCATCGGCATATTGTATGGTGTAAAATCCATAGCCGATATTGGGGTTGGTAACCGTTTTTCCCTCGCTGTTTTTACCGTCGGTAAACCAGCGTTTACAGTCCGGGGATATTTGAAGCACGAGCTGGTGCAAGGCTTGCAGGTCACTTCGTTTGGGCTCGGGCTGGCCGGCGATATACGCATCGATTTGTTCCTTTACGTTCATTGTAACGTATTTCTGCGACTGATTTCCGCCTGGATGTTCTTCAGATTTTGTGAATACCTGCTACCTATCATAAAAGCAAAAACCAGCAAAACCACAGGAAGGATAAAACCTTTATGCGTAGCAGAATAAACGGCGATACCAAAGAGCACACCTATAAACACAGCCGTTGTGATTTTTTGTGATTTCATTTTTTGTTCTTCCGACACCAGCTCTTCCAGCGTCATGTTAGCGTAGTCTTTATTTGAAAGCATGATAATGTGTGAGTTGTTTGAAAGTTCGACAGCAGTGTCTCCTGCTTGCGGCAAACATAATCAGCAGGGGCCACGTATCAAACCCCTATTTCTTCACACTATTGAATTTCACCTGTTTGATCTCATTAATCTGCACAACAGGCTGGATATTGGTGTAATTTTTAAAGTCGGCCACCACGGCATCCCTGTTTTGCGCGATGGACTTGTTGTACTTGTCGATGTCATACACGTAAAAATAGCCGATCGCTACATAAGGCGCCTTGTCGGTCGGCGTTCTTCCGGAGATGCCTTTGTCGATTTCATAAAACTTTAAATTGTCGCCTATAAAACCGGCCACCATCGGCATGTGTTTCTTTTCATAGTAGCCCATGTCGAAGGTTTTATCCTCTCCGTTCGGATAAAGAATGATTACTTTAAACATGCCTGTTTCGGGGATGGAAGTGTTTTTCAGTTGGCTGGTTTTACAACTAAACAGGGCTGAAATGACGAAGAAGAGCAGGAGGAATTTCGTTTTTGTTGTCATAGTGTTGCGTTCAGGTTTTGTTCCAAGTTGTAATTCATTGCCGGATTACACAAAATCAGACCCGGTTAATGCTTTCAGGTGGCTCAAAAATATGGATATCTTTCAAAACGCCAAACGGAAGGGCAGGATATGGCTGGGGCCACCAGCGGGATGAATGATGAAAATTGTTTTTACTTATAATCGTCCATCCGCACTTTTGCAAATCAGGAATCAGACTCCTGATTTGTACACAGAACTCCCCTTGCCGCAACCGCGACAAGGGGAGTTCTATTATTCGTATTCCCTCAAAAGATCATCTTACCTTATATCACCTTAAAACTCACCTGCAGGTTTTCCCAAAGCAGCGACACGATGCCTTCCGGAGAAGTTTCAATGGTGAATTTTTCATGAAATGCCGCCGAAGCCTTCGGCGTAACCGTTACACGCAGCACGTCGTCGGCCGCTTTGTAACTATACGCACCCCATGAAATACCTTTGTTGATGATGATCACCCACTCTTTTTCGCCGGGAATGGTAAAGAGGGCGTATTTGCCTTTTGCGAGTTTTTGGCCCTCTATTTCCACATCGGCACTTACGTCGATGGTGGTGGCTTCGTTGGCGCCCGTGCGCCATACTTCGCCATAGGGCACCAGACCGCCCCAGACTTTTCTGCCTTTCACGGAGGGCTGGCTATAATCGATGGTGATGGTTTTGCCATCGATGGTCGCGGTCGTCGTGGCGGGCGGACTCGGGCGCTTTGATTTGTCGTCTTGCGCGGATAACGCGGTAGTAACCAGCATGGCTACAAGCAGGACCGGAAAAGTGATTTTCATGCTTAATTGTTTTTATATGATTTTTAAAAATTGGAATGCCCGGGGTTCTGTTATAAGACAACACGGGTTTGAACTGGTTGCGTTATAACGCGTGAAGAGGACTGGGGGTTGCGAATGCGGGGTGTTTTTTGGCAACCTGTCAACCTGCGGCATCTTCGGTACCAGCGTTGTTCGGGTTGGAGCGGCCGGTGTACGAGCGGGAATGAGCGTTCTGACACGCTCTTAATTTCCATAATTATTCGTTGTGCGTTTTCTCTTAAATCTGTATCTTTGTGTAACAAACCAAAACGTTTCGGACGTTTGAGCAGGGGACTTCGTCATAAGGTGCATCTGGCGTTGGTTTTTTATGAAAGCGCATTACCTTAAAAAGGTGATGCGCTTTCTAATTTCAGGAATTCTTCCGAATGAACATTGTCTGCAAGATAAGCCTGCTCACCTTTCCTTTTTTAAATACCCGTCGTATCTCTTTGGCTACCACATAGTGGTGCTCGTATGATTTGTAAAAGATCAAGGACTCCTTTTTGATTGAATTGCCATACGTTCTGATGTCCAGTCGAATCGAATCGGGCGAGGTGAGAATTTCGGGAAGCAGCGTAAAATCATCTTTGGTTACGGCAATTTGTCCGTGTTTTGATTCTTTTGCAGGATTGCCATGCCGCAAAAGTGTATGTACAATACTATAATTATCAATGGAAAACCAGAAGTCTCGTAAGTCGACACCCGTTTTATGAAGGATTGATTCCCATAAAAGTGGTTCAATCGGCATGATATCCACTACTCTGTATTCATTCATGGGATTGTTCAAAGCGAAATCAAAAAGCGCTTCGATTTGTTGGCGTATATCAGACATTATAGATTATGGAGCGTTGTTGTTTTGATTACGCAAACATAATTATTTTGTTTTTAAATAAAATAAATTGTTTTAAAAAGACATATTTGCATATTCAACTCTATGCTGGGGAATAGGCTGCACGACAACCGCTAACGTCGTGTTGGAATGTGTAAACGGAAGGTAGTCTGTGAGCCAATGATGGAATGGCACGCCGGCACAGCCGACGCGCCAGCGCCGCTCGGGGTTAAGGGTTGGAATAGCCTGTGTGCGAGCGGGGGTTGCGAATGCGTGGTATTTTTTGGCAGTCTGTGTACCAGCGGAATAGTCAATGTATCTTTATTTCCTTCCCAGCCACCCAATCATGTAATAAATTTTCATTCGTACTCAATTCAACAATATAGAACTTACCGTAAGATTTAAAAACCCCGGATTGTTCCATTCGCTCGATCTGTACGCCTGCTGCGCCGATGTAATTGGAGTGAATTAGATACAAATCACCGTTATCTTTTAAGACATATCCGACGTGGCTTTGGTCAAACCCAATGAAATGGATGCCCTCTTTCAGATATGCTTTGATAGCAGCGATGTTTTTTAAAGTTGTAGGTTCCGAGAATTCCTTTACTTCGATATCGATAGCCAAACTTTTTGCTTCATCGATCGGGCTTTGTTGCGCCAATGCATACCTGTTTACATGTAACCCGATGTCCTGGAGCGTTGTCGATACAAAATACCCGCAAGCAATCTTCCCGATCCCGGGCTTGGATGTATGACCTTCGAATGACCATTCCGTACCTTCCCAGAAAGGAAGGATTTTATTGAGCAGCGAAGTTTTAAAAATCTTGCCCAACGAATCCACTGTCAGGTCTTTTGAAATGAGTTGTTGCCTTTCTTTGGAGATTGATTTTTTTACAGACGCGTAGTTCTCCGATGCCTTTATGATATGTAATTCTGCCAGGGAACTTATTCCAGGATTCTTGATAGTTGCTGCTTCTTTTTGAATCGAGGGGTTTAAAAGTGAATTATCGGACTGTCCTGAACATCCCAGGTTGAAAAGGACGATTACTATGCATAGATGTGGTTTCATTTCTTCTAGCGACTTAGAGCGTGTTCGGGAATTTAGTTTGAGGCGAAGGCGAGAAAATTTTGTTCCGGTTTAGGCAAAATTTGCAGCCGTAGCCGGATACCTACGGCGAAAATTTTAACGACAAGCGAAACAAAATTTTCCGCATGTAGCCCAAATCTAAATTCCCGAACACGCTCT
>JAKQJQ010000411.1 GCA_029561105.1 Bacteroidota bacterium | reverse complement strand
CTGCCACTGGTTACTTTTAAAAAGATCATTTGGGTAGAACCAGCGCCTTTAGCTGGCGCTGTGAATTGGGCGCCATTGCCAACCACGCTTGTACAAACACCACAACCGCCACAAGGACTTACCATTGATTGGCTATTGGTCGTTGCAGGGATTTATGCCATTGGGATTGTTATTTTCCTGTTCAAATTCGTGTTTGATTTTAGTGGGCTCATCAAAGCACTCAAAGGCAAAACCGTCACGCAGCAGGCCGATTTCAAGTTCATTGACGTGAATGAAAAAGTGTCGCCGTTCTCCTACTTCAATTATATCGTGTACAATTCATCGATGTATACCCAGAATGAACTCGAGAATATCCTGGAACATGAAAAGGTGCACTGCGAGCAAAATCATTCTATGGATGTTTTGGTGGCACGTATTTTTTGTATCGTGTTTTGGTACAATCCGTTCGTTTGGCTTTACCAAAAAGCAATTTTGCAGAACCTTGAATTCATTGCCGACAGCGAGGCCTTAAAAAACATATCCGACAAACGTGCCTACCAGATCACGTTGCTCAAAGTCACCACCCACGATAATTGTGTGGCCATTACCAATCATTTTTATCAATCATTAATCAAAAAACGAATCGTTATGCTAAACAAAAATCAATCGAAACAATCCAATGCGTGGAAGTATTTCTTAATCGGCCCGGTGCTGGCGGCTTTCCTGTTTTATTTCCAGGTTAAGGTTATTGCACAGGAAAAAGACAGCCCAATCGTTGCTGCCATTGGCGCGATGGCAGGTCCTCCAAACATTGTCATCAATAAGAACACCACCGATGCCGAGCTCAAGGCGCACTCGCAACTCATGAAAGAAAAGTACAGTGCCAAGCTCAAGTTCTCTAAAGTAAAACGCAATAGTGCCGGAGAAATCACGGGCATCAAGGCCGATTACAGTGACAAAGACGGACACAAGGCCACTTATGTCATTGCCGGTGACGAACCGATCAAGCCCATCAGTATCAACCGCAAAGACAACGGTAGTTTGGCCTTTGGCAATACGCAAAAACAACTGCGCATTTTCTCTAAAGGCGGGGCCGACTCGCCTGATCCTGCAGAGCCAGCTGCGCCGGTTGATCCCGAAGATGCCGAAGCGACTGTCTACGCCTACTCTTTTGAAGTTCCCGAAGCACCAGAAGCGCCAGAATTGCCAGAATTGGAGGCGCTAGACGATATGATCAACGTTGGTGATGTGAATGTCGTGGTAAAGACCGTCGGCAAAGACGGAAAGATGAAAATCATCGTCAATGGCGAAGAAATGAACATCGATACCGATAAGATTTTGGCCGATATTGATCTCGAGAAAATCCAGGATCAAGCCCGCAAAAGTGTCATCATTGCCAAAAAGCAAATAGAAGCCGCAAGGCCTCAGATGGAGCGGGCCAGAAAGCGTGCCGCCGAAGCGCGCAGCAACTCAGAAGAAGCCCGCGAAGAAATGGAACAAGCGCGCGAGGAAATGGAGCAATCACGCCGCGAACTTGAAGAAGCACGCAGGGAACTTGAAAAGTCAAGACAGGAATTTGAACGCGAAAGGGAAAAATCGGCAGTAAAAAGAGCTGCTAAAAAGAAGTAGATTTTGTTTTAATAAAGTTTGGAAAAGGTCGTCATTGGGCGGCCTTTTTTTTTTACGCAAACGTGCGCCAAGGAGACGCGAAGATTCACGAAATTTCGAAACACAGTTTGTTTGTAAAACCCATGTATTTTTTTTCCTTCGCATGACTTGGAGCATTCTTCGCGTATCTTTGCGCAATAGCTTTTACCATGTACAAAATCCTCGCAAAACTCAATAAATTACTGTTGCCGAGCTTCACCAAACGCCGACTCGACTTAGCCAAGGCCAAAAAATGGCAGCTGGCGTTGATTGGCTGGCGCTATTATGTGACCAAACGTGCTTTGGAGGAATGAGACCAATCGACAATTCAAAGTAGGCAATTGGCTCGCGTTGTTCAACTTACGTTTTGGATTGCTTTTTTGCAATTGTTAAAATATTTTTTAAGTTTAATGTTTCTTTTTCAACCCAATACAGGAAATATTATCTTAAAAAACTCCAAACATGAAACAAATTTTTTGTACCCTGTTCGTATTGCTGGCCTTTTCTACTGTTTCCCAGAACCTACAGCCTGGCTTTAATAAATCAGAATATCGCGAACTCGTCCTGGCTTTTTCGCGTTGGAATGACAGTAGTGGATATCACGGCATTCCAGAATCTAAGGTTTATAAAACCATCTATCGTGCAAAGGAAAGAGGCCTGTTGAATTGTTGGGAAATGTATGAAGCCACCGGACACAACGTGATCAGCATTCGAGGAACCAGGGATTTTGCTTTGAGCTGGATGGCCAATTTTCATGCGGCGATGATTCCGGCAAAAGGACAGCTCAAACTCAGCGATTCGCTCACTTATGATTATCATTTCGCCAATAACGACAAGGCAGGCGTACATGTGGGCTGGGCGGCATCCTGCGGTTTTCTGGTACCCGATGTTACCACCAAAGTGTTAGAGCAATACCAAAAAGGCGTTCGCGACTTTATTATTTTTGGACATAGCCAGGGAGCGGCCGTAGCGTTCTTAATGAATGCCCAACTCAAATACTATCAAACAACGGGCAAGCTTCCTAAAGACATTAAATTTAAAACCTATTGCAGTGCAGCGCCCAAACCGGGCAATCTGTATTTCTCGTACGATTATGAAGCCGACAACCAGATTGGGTGGTCGTTTACGGTGGTCAACGGTGCCGATTGGGTTCCTGAACT
>JAKQJQ010000395.1 GCA_029561105.1 Bacteroidota bacterium | reverse complement strand
AACGCCAAATGCTTTGTATTTGCTTCAGAATATGAGGGATTTGGAATTCCCGTTCTGGAATCGATGGCTTGTGGCTGTCCTGTAGTTTTGGCACATCACAGTTCTTTCCCTGAAGTGGCGGGCGATGCCGGTGTTTATTTTGAACTCCACAATGCCGAAGATTTGAAAAACAAAGTGGCCGGTTTGTTAGAAAACCCTGCCATGCGAGACGAATTCAGTCGCAAGGGATTGGAACAAGTAGAAAAATTCAGTTGGCAAAAAACAGCACATGATTGCCTCAAAGTATACCAAAAAGCCCTCGCAAACTAATGGGGAAAACAGCAATCATTTCTGGAATCACTGGTCAGGACGGCGCTTATCTTGCGCAGTTGTTGCTTCAAAACCAGTATCGGGTAATCGGGCTTACGCGTGAAAACCAACCCAGGAATACCAGCGGTCTTGAATATTTGGGTATATTCGAATCGATTGAACTGGTCGATTGTAATTTGTTGCACAAGGATGAAATCGTAGCATTGTTTGAGGAATACAAGCCGAGTGAATTTTACAATCTTGCGGCTCAAAGTTCTGTTTATCAGTCGTTCAGATATCCTATAGAAACTTTTCAGTTCAACACCATCAGCGTGTTCAACTTGCTCGAATCGATCAAGGCGGTGGATCCTAAAATCAGGTTTTATCAAGCCAGTAGCAGTGAAATGTACGGACGTGTCAACAACCTTCCGATTACAGAAAATAGTGTATTGCATCCGTTGAGCCCGTACGCCATTTCAAAGGCAGCGGCACATTTTACGTGTATCCACTATCGCGAAAGTTATGGGATGCACGTGAGTTGCGGGGTATTGTTCAACCATGAATCCTATTTGCGACAGCATACGTTCTTTGTTAAGAAAATAATCAGAGAAAGTATAAATATCAGCAAAGGGAAACAGCAAGTTTTGTGGGTAGGGAACATCGATGTCAAACGCGATTTTGGCTATGCGCCGCATTACGTTGAAGCCATGTTCCTGATGCTGCAACAAGCCAAGCCGACCGACTATTTGATTTGTTCGGGTCAATCTATTACATTGCGTGCCATTGTCTATTATATTTTTGATAAATTGGGCATTCCGCATAGCGCTTGCCAGGTTAGCGACGAGCTGTATCGTCCTTCTGAAATAGAAGATATGTACGGTGACAACACAAAAGCGAAATCAGAGTTGAATTGGCAGTACAAATTGACTATTTTTGACACCTTGGATTTATTACTTGCAGAAGAACTGAAAAACGATAAATAAAACACATAAGAATACACATGAAAACAGCTTTAGTAACAGGGATTACAGGTCAGGACGGCGCATATCTAGCCGAATTGTTATTGTCGAAGGGCTACATGGTTCACGGCATCAAACGAAGAAGTTCTTTGTTCAATACCCAACGGATCGATCATATTTACGAAGATCCGCACGTAGACAACCAGCATTTCAAGATGCATTATGGGGATTTGAGCGACTCTACCAACCTGATCCGCATTATCCAGGAAACCCAACCGGATGAAATCTACAACCTTGGGGCGATGAGTCATGTGAAAGTGAGTTTTGATGTTCCAGAATACACCGCCAACGCCGACGGAATCGGAACCTTGCGTATCCTTGACGCGGTTCGTTTGCTCGGATTGACAAAAAAGACAAAAATTTATCAGGCTTCGACTTCTGAATTGTATGGTCTGGTGCAGGAAGTGCCGCAAAAGGAAACGACGCCGTTTTATCCGCGTTCACCGTATGCTGTAGCCAAAATGTATGCTTACTGGATTACGGTAAATTACCGCGAGGCTTACGATATGTTTGCTTGTAATGGAATCCTTTTTAATCACGAAAGCCCGCGCCGTGGTGAGACTTTCGTAACCCGTAAAATCACGCGAGGCGTTGCGCAGATGGCTTTGGGTATGCAGGATACGCTTTACATGGGGAACATTGATTCTCAAAGGGACTGGGGGCATGCCAAGGATTATGTAGAAGCCATGTGGTTGATCTTGCAACAAAACAAACCCGAAGACTTCGTGATTTCTACCGGCGTAACTACCGAAGTGCGTGAATTCATCCGAATGGCGTTCAAAGAAGTAGGCGTTACGCTTGATTTTAAAGGTGAAGGCGTTGATGAAACCGCTACAGTGGTTGCTACAACAAATCCTGACTATGCGTTTCAGGTAGGTCAGGTAGTAGTAAGGATTGATCCGGCTTATTTCCGTCCTACCGAGGTGGATCTCTTGATTGGCGACAATACCAAGGCCAAAACCAAATTGGGTTGGGAGCCTAAGTACACGCTTGACATGCTCGTCAAAGAAATGATGGAAGCCGATTTGGAGATCTTCAAAAAAGAATTACACCTTAAGAATTACAAATAACAGCAGTTAAAATATGCAGCTCAATTCAAAAATTTACGTGGCAGGCCATCGCGGCATGGTAGGAAGCGCGATCGTTAGGGATTTGCAGGAAAGAGGATTTACCAATATCGTAACCCGCACGTCTACAGAGCTCAACCTGATTGACCAGAAAGCGGTTGCCGATTTTTTTGAAGCCGAGAAACCCGAGTACGTCTTCCTCGCCGCTGCAAAAGTAGGAGGGATCGTAGCCAACAATCAATACAAGGCCGATTTCATCTATCAAAACATCATGATCCAGAGCAATGTAATCCACCAAAGTTACAAGATGGATGTTAAAAAACTGATGTTTCTGGGGTCTACGTGTATTTATCCTAAGTTGGCGCCACAGCCGCTTAAAGAAGAATATCTATTGACTGGTCTGCTCGAGGAGACTAATGATGCCTATGCAATTGCCAAAATCGCCGGAATCAAAATGTGCGATGCGTATCGCGATCAGTATGGCTGCAATTTCATTTCGGTAATGCCTACCAACCTCTATGGGTTCAATGACAATTATGACTTGCAAAACTCCCACGTGCTTCCTGCATTGCTTCGTAAATTTCATGAAGCCAAGGAAAATGGGGAGCAAAGTGTGACTGTTTGGGGAACCGGAACACCACTTCGTGAATTCTTGCATGCGTCTGATATGGCCAATGCCTGCGTGTATCTGATGCAGCACTATAATGAAAAAGGATTCGTAAACATAGGTACCGGTAAAGAAATAACAATCAAGGGCTTGGCTGATATTATAAAGGAAATTGTGGGATATAATGGGAAAGTCGTTTTTGACACCTCTAAACCCGATGGTACTCCGCGAAAACTTACCGATACCACGAAGTTGAACAGCCTCGGCTGGAAATATTCTATAACGCTTGAGGAAGGGATTCGTAAAGTGTATAACGATAAATTCCTCAGCCAGGCTTAACTGCGATACTCTTCTTAAATGAGCAAAATCTCGGTCATCACCGTCAATTACAATGACAAGAGCGGTCTTGAAAAAACTATTGCCAGCGTAATTGGTCAGACTTTCGCCGATATCGAATATATTGTGATTGACGGCGATAGCACCGACGGCAGTAAAGAAGTAATTGAGGCTTTTAAAAAAAAGATTGACATTGCCGTAAGCGAACCCGACTCTGGCATCTACAACGCCATGAACAAAGGGATTCGTGCGGCCAGTGGCGAGTATCTCTTTTTCCTGAATGCCGGCGATGTTTTCATTGATGAAACCATATTAAGCCAGGTCATGGCTTTTATCGACGGCAGCAAAGATTATTATTACGGAAACGTAATTTTTAAAGAAGGTGCCAATGAAATGCCAGTGGTGTACCCAGATGAACTCTCGTTTCATTTTTTTACCTACAATTGCATTTGCCATCAGACTTCTTTCCTGAAAAGGGAATTGTTTGAGCGGTATTTTTACTATAACGAAACACTTAAAATAGTATCCGATTGGGAGTTTCTTGTCTATACTATTTTTCTAAAAAATATCACTTACCAGCACATTCCCATCACGGTCTCTTACTATGACTTTACCGGCATTTCCTCACGACCTGAATCGGAGGCGTTAAAAAAGACAGAACGTGAAATCGTCATGCAAAAGTATTTTAGATGGTTTATTGAGGACTATCAGATTATGGAAGAGCTTAGATCAAAAAGAATCCAATACGTCCTGCATATTAAAAAATTTCCATGGGCGTGGAAAATCTTAAAGGCGGTGAGTAATACCATGATGTTATTTTTACCCAAAATGAAGCCATTGCGATGAAAAAAATCCTGCTGTTTTTTCCCGAAAATCCTTTAAAACAAGATAGTGGCAATAAAACCCGCGTGGTGGAATTGCTCAAATATTATAAGGATCGCGGCATTTCGGTAGATTTTGTTTCCATGCAAGACAAGGATTTCCAACCACACGATCTGGACAAGCTCAGAGAAACAGGTTGGGTAGAAAATGCGTATCTTATCAAACGCAAACCCAGTAAAGCAAATTTGTTTTCGTATCTGTTTGGTTTCAAAATACCGGCTGTACTATACAACCGCAGCAAAGTGCTCAATTTCGTCACCTACAATCTAAAAAAGGAATTCGACGCTATTTTGCTGCAGCACCAATATGATTTTATAATTATTTCCTACGTAGGGTGGGCCAACCTGATCGATAGTAAATCGTCGTTGAAAGGAGCCAGAACCATCATCGATACGCATGATTTTGCAACAGTCCAGGCCAAGAATCAGAAACAGTTTGACTTGGGACGGTATTTTAACGATGAAATTGGCAAACTCAATCGTTTTGACGAAGTCTGGGCCATTTCTGGGGATGAGTTTTTTGTGTTCAACCAATTTGTAAACAGTGAAGTAACCGTGCGACTCGTTCCTTTTGTGCTGCCAAACCATTTCAATGACTTACAACAATCCGACAAAACATTTGACCTGATTTATGTGGCCAGCGACAACAGCCATAACAGACAAGCTGCCAAGTGGTTTTTCGACCAAGTGTACCCGTTACTTGATAGCAACATCAGGATTCACGTTATAGGTAAAATTGGGAGCGCTATAGGCGTCTATCCCAACGTCGAAAAGTCACTATATCTGCCAGACCTTGACGGCGCTTACGCACAATCTAAAGTGGCAATATGCCCTATGTTTTCAGGCTCGGGCCTTAAAATAAAAGTCATTGAAGCTTTGTCTTTCGGGCTTCCAGTAGTCACTAACACACGCGGGATCGACGGCTTGTCTAACAAAACCAATAACGGTTGTGTAGTAGAGAACCAACCTGCCCGGTTTGCCTCGGCAATCCAGAAGCTTCTCACCGATGTACAATACTATCAAACGTTTTGCAGTGAGGCTAAAACGTTTTATTCTAATCACTACGACGCGGGCGTGAACTACCGCCAATGGGATGAGATTTATAGCTTGGAATAAACAGGCCAAACTTTTTTTTTTTAGATTTGCACAGCCAAAACGACCATAGATAATTTTAGTCATTGGCTGACAAGCTTTAATTTCTCTAACGCTTTTTTGATATGCTTTTTAACTCGGTCAATTTTTTATTGTTTCTTCCCGTTGTATTCTTTTTGTATTGGTTCGTAGCCAAAGGCAATCACAAATGGCAAAATTTATTATTGCTTGTTTCAAGTTACTTTTTTTATGCCTGTTGGGATTATCGATTCTTGTTTTTATTGATGTTTTCTACTGTACTCGATTATTCAACCGGGATTAAAATGGCCGAAGCCAAAACCGAGTCGGGCAAGAAATTCTGGTTTTGGCTCAGCGTCATCATCAACTTGGGCTTTTTGGGAATATTCAAGTATTATAACTTTTTCGCCGAATCGTTAGCCGGAGCAATGTCGGCTGTTGGATTCCAGGTCAACTTCGCGACTTTAGAGATAATTCTACCCGTTGGCATCTCTTTTTACACCTTTCACGGACTATCTTATGTAATCGATATTTACAAAGACAGGATCAAGCCCGAAAAGAACTTTGTGGATTACTCAGTGTTTGTAAGCTTTTTCCCTTTATTGGTGGCAGGTCCTATCGAGAGGGCGACGCATTTATTGCCCCAAATCCAGCGTAAAAGGGAGTTCAATTACGCGAATGCCGTAGACGGTTTACGCCAGATTTTATGGGGATTATTTAAAAAAATGGTCATTGCCGACAATTGCGCGCAATATGCAAACATGGTATTCAACAGTTCTGGAGAATATTCGGGAAGCACCCATATCGTAGCCGCGATTTTCTTTGCATTTCAAATTTACGGAGACTTCTCGGGTTACTCCGATATCGCCCTGGGAACAGCGCGGCTTTTTGGAGTAGAGTTGTTGCGCAATTTTGCGTTTCCGTATTTTTCCCGTGACATCGCCGAATTTTGGAGGCGTTGGCACATATCGCTCTCCACCTGGTTTCGCGACTACTTGTATATTCCGCTTGGCGGCAGCAAAGGCGGCAATTGGATGCGTATCAGAAATACATTCATCATCTTTATCGTGAGCGGTTTTTGGCATGGCGCCAACTGGACCTTTATCGTTTGGGGTTTTTTAAATGCGCTTTTTATCATGCCGTCTATACTGTTGAAGAATAACCGCAACCATCTTGATGTTGTAGCTCAAGGCAGACTCTTCGCCAACTTTAGGGAAATAGGAGCCATATTGCTTACGTTTTCCCTGACCGTATTTGCGTGGATTTTCTTTAGAGCCAATTCATTAACCGATGCTTTCCACTTTATCGGAGAGATCTTTTCGGCCTCAACTTTCACCAAACCGGAGAAGATAGAAAATGTGCTGGTATGGCTTATCCTTGCGTTTGTCATGGTAGAATGGCTGGGTAGAGAACAACAATACGCCATAGCCAGGCTGGGTTTCAAATGGCCTAGAATCTTGCGCGTATCGTTCTACCTTTATCTGGTGTTTGCCATATTGTGGTTTCGCACAAACGACGAAGTTCAATTCATTTATTTCCAGTTTTAATTATGAAAATCTTTCTCAAAAAAGTTTTCCTGCTTGGTCTGATTGTGGTTGCCGTTTTTGCAATAGGAATGATTTTGCCGGCCACGCCGAAAGCTAAGATGTCGTTGCTGATGTCTAAGATGGTCAAAGATTCGCTACTGGAAAATGTCAAAAGCCCCAGGATTATATTTATTTCTGGATCCAGTATGAGTTTGAGCCTGAACTCGCAGGTTGTCAAAGATTCATTGCATTTGAATCCGATCAATACGGGAATCCATGCAGGCTTGGGTTTGTTTTATATGTTAGACGATGCCCTCGAGCACATCCAACCAGGCGATATCGTAGTACTGGCGCCAGAATACCAGCAATACTATGGCAATTTTGCCGAAGGCGGTGAGGAGTTATTGCGTGTGGCTTTCGATACTTCTTCGCGAAAGTTATTACTAAAGTTGCGCCGCGAACAATTGCTTAAAATTTATCCGTATATTCCAAAGTACGCCATGCAGAAGTTCTTGCCCGGTCAATATTTTTGGCTCCGTGCCAAGGATGCTTATTCTAAAGATGCCTTCAACCAATATGGCGACGCGGTAGCGCATTGGAAACTCACGTTCGATAAGCCGGTGCCGGTATACAAATCTTTTGAAGGCGATTTCAACCACGACGTGATTACTGCAATTGCGCAGTTTGACAAAGACCTAAAGGCCAAAAACGCCCGGTTGCTCATCTCTTTCCCGCCTTATCAGCAAAGTTCATTTGATTTCTGTAGAGCGGGTATACATTACATAGAAAGCCAGATCCGAGCCACAGGCGCGCAGGTCATCTGCAAACCAGAACGGTACATCATGACCAACGACTTATTGTTTGATACCCCATACCACCTCAATAAAAAAGGAGTAGACCGACGCACGGCACTTATGGTAGAGGATCTTCAGGCAGTCTTACACCCGCATTAGCATGGCAAAGAAAGTATCTGTTATCACGGTCAATTATAACGACGCAACAGGTTTAGAAAAGACCATCCAAAGCGTATTGGCACAAACCTTTAGGGAGTTTGAGTTTATCGTTATGGATGGAGGAAGCACCGACGGTAGCGTCGAGCTCATCGCCAAATACCAACAACATATAGATATTGCCGTAAGTGAGCGTGACCATGGCGTTTTTAACGCAATGAACAAAGCAATCCGCAAGGCCAGTGGCGAGTTCCTGATTTTCATGAACGGAGGCGATACCTTTCACAACGAAATGGTACTGCAACAAGTTGTTCCCATGCTCGCCGACGCCGACATTTATTACGGAGACAATTACAAGCTCAGTCCTGGCTCCAAACGGTTGAAAACCTATCCTGAAAGATTGGATTTCTCTTTTTTCTACACGAGTTCCATCAACCATCAGTCTACCTTTATCAGGCGATCTTTGTTTGAGCGGTTCTTTTACTATAATGAATCGTATAAAATAGCGTCAGACTGGGAATTCTTTATCTATGCGATTTGCCATCAAAACGTACCATATCGCTATTTAAGGCAGACCATCGCTGATTACGATTTTACAGGTATCTCCTCGAATCCCCAATCGTCAGATCGTTTCAAAGAAGAAAAAGCGCAAACCATACAGCGATTTTTTCCCGCATTTGCAGAAGATTATAAAGACGTCAGCGCACTCAACTCAAAGCGGTTCCTGCAGTTCGAGCATATTAAAAAATATAAGATAGCCTTTAAATTACTCAAAGGTGTCATCAGTTTGCTGCTGATTTTCCTGCCTAAGATGAAAAAGCCTGTCAGGGAATAACGCACCGTCAAATGAAGTACTTCCTTGTTAAAACCTTAATTTTTGCGCTGGCCGCTGCCGGGATTTTTCAGTTCAAATCCTACCGGCTGATGCGCCATGACAAATATCGCGAACGCGTACTGGGCAGCGAGGTCTACTATTCTATAGACAAAAGCAAAAAAAAACACAAGGCGCGAAAAATCTTATTGGGTGATAGTGTGGGCAAGCAGTTGTTTGATAATACCGAGGAAAACGACTCGGTCAACTCACTGGCCTGCAACCAAGCCATCAGCATGGCCGGACAGTATATACTGTTGGACAACTATATCAAAGCGGGCAACACAATAGATACGGCCTATGTTTTTTTCCTGCCTTTTAGTTTTTCCAACAACCTCGACCAGATTTTTACCTACAACTATTTTGTAAAGCAATTTGACCGGGACGAATACCAACACCTGATTTCTGAAGTGGCGCGCCAACAACTCGATAAAATTCCGTTCACCGGCATCGCGCAGTTCCCGGCGGTACTCACCAGCAATTGGGCGCCCGATTACCAGCCCGAGAAGCAAAGCAGTTCAAGGTTCCTTTCGCCGGTTTCGGTAGATTACCTGCACAAGATGTTAGCCCTGGCCAAAAAGCACCATTTTAAATTGGTCTTGCGATCGGCGCCTGTAAGCGACAAAAAGAAACACGAAGTAGCCCTGCTTGACAAGTCCGAAATTGCAAAATACCATCTCCAGGAAGTGTTCAAAGGGTATTTTGAAAGCATAATTTATATAGAAGAAAAGCACTTTACAGACGGCACACACCTGATTCATCCCGAAAATTTCAAAGGCCTTTATAAAAATACAATCCAATAAGCATGCTGTTCAACTCTGTTGCATTCGCCGTATTCTTGCCAATCGTGTTCCTTTTGTACTGGGCCATGAAACGCAATTTACGCGCACAGAACTTACTGTTGCTGGCGGCGAGTTACTACTTTTACGCTTGCTGGGACGAACGGTTTTTATTGTTGCTGATTTTTTCTACGGTGTTGGATTACGGCACCGGGATTAAAATGCACGAAGCGAAATCCATCGGGTTGAGAAAATTTTGGTTCTGGCTTAGTGTTTCGGTTAATTTGGGATTTCTAGGAGTCTTCAAGTACTTCAATTTCTTTGCACAGTCGTTTGCCGAAGGGCTACAACAATTGGGCTACAAAGCCGATTTGTGGACCTTGGAACTCATTTTGCCCGTGGGGATTTCATTCTACACGTTCCATGGACTTTCATACGTAATCGATATTTACAAAGATCGAATCAAACCCGAACGAAACTTTGTCGATTACTCTGTGTTTGTTAGCTTTTTCCCTTTGCTCGTTGCCGGGCCCATAGAACGCGCTACACACCTGCTTCCGCAAATCCAACGCAAAAGAGCGTTCAATTATACCAGTGCCGTAGACGGTCTGCGCCAGATCCTTTGGGGACTTTTTAAAAAGATTGTTATCGCCGACAATTGTGCGGTTTATGCCAATATGGTTTTTAATGACTCTTCAAACTATTCCGGGAGTTCACACGTGATGGCTGCGGTTTTCTTTGCATTTCAGATATACGGCGACTTTTCGGGTTATTCGGATATCGCTTTGGGAACTGCGCGCCTATTTGGCATTGACCTGCTGCGCAATTTCGCTTTCCCTTATTTTTCTCGCGACATTGCCGAGTTTTGGCGCCGTTGGCACATTTCGCTGTCCACTTGGTTCCGTGATTATTTGTATATTCCGCTCGGCGGCAGTAAAGGCGGCAACTGGATGCGGGTGCGCAACACTTTCATTATTTTTCTGGTAAGCGGGTTCTGGCATGGCGCCAACTGGACGTTCATCGTATGGGGATTCTTGAATGCGTTGTTTATCATGCCATCGATACTATTTAAAAGCAACAGGACGCACCTTGACATCGTGGCACAAGGTCGGATTTTTGCCAATTTTAAAGAAGTCGGAGCCATACTGTTGACGTTTGGCTTGACGGTTTTCGCATGGATTTTCTTTCGGGCAGAAACCCTCACCGACGCTTTCCAGTTCATTGGCGACACATTTTCCCCATCGCTATGGAGCAAACCCGAGCAGATCAAAAACATTTACGTATGGCTGCTTGTAGGCTTTATCGTCATAGAGTGGCTCGGACGCGAGCAACAGTACGCCATTGCAGTTACCGGCCGTAACTGGCCTAAAGCACTGCGATGGTTATTTTATCTGGTCATTGTAACCCTGATTTTTGAATACCGCGGCGTAAGTCAACAGTTTATTTATTTCCAGTTTTAAGATAATTGTTATTTTTGCTCGTGTTTCCTAACCAATAACCGGAAAAATATTTCCTCATCCGCATTACTTATGAAAAAAATACAAGTCGGATTTTTAATGTCGTACGATTACGAGCTCCTGAAGAAGTCGATTCCGCCGGTTTATGCGCTGTCCGACAATATTTTCCTGGCCATGGACCACCAGCAGCGTACCTGGTCGGGCAACCATTTCGAGGTGGATCCGAGTTTTTACGACTGGCTCGAAGCGTTCGATGTCGACAAGAAAATCCACATCTACAAAGACAATTTCTACGTGCCCGAAATCAACGGGATCAAGAACGACACGCGCGAACGCTATATGCTGGCACTTGAAATGGGCATCGGCAACTGGCTTGTACAGGTAGATTCTGACGAGATTTTTATCGACTTTGAAAAGTTCGTGAAACGCCTCAGGAAATACGATTCCTACCTCGATAATCCAGAAAAACACCCGATACAACTTGCGGGTTTCCATATCAATGTCTACAAATACCTCGAAGACGGTTTGCTCTACATCGACAAACCCACCAAACTCATGCTCGCCACGAACTGGCCCAATTACAAAGTAGCCAAGAACACGCGCGAACGCATCATTTACGCCGAGGATTACATCCTGCACGAAGGTTTGGCCAGAACCGAGGAGGAACTGTTGCTCAAACTCAACAACTGGTCGCACAAGCATGAAATGAACCCGAACTTCCTCGATAAATGGAGAAAAGCCAACAAGGACAACTACCATGAAATCAAGGATGTGTTTTACCTGGAACCCGAAATCTGGAAGGATTTGGCCTACTTGCCATCCAAGGATTTGACCGAACTTAAGAAACTGGTAGCCGACGCGCCGAATCTCAAAATCCCGCCAATGAAACTATTCTTCCGCAATTTTGGGCAATGGTTCAAACACTCCAAAATCAGCAAGCCTACGTACAAGCCCAAGTTTGAATCGTACTTTAATTCGTAAGCGATGTCAATCACTTCTGCCTTACTGATCGCGACTTACAATTGGCCCGATGCGTTGCGTCTGGTGCTCAAAAGCGCCATGGCACAATCCCAATTGCCTGATGAAATCCTGATTGCCGATGATGGCTCGAAAGAAGAAACCAAGCAGTTGATTGCCGAATTCCAAAAAATAAGCAAAGTGCCTATCAAGCATTTCTGGCAGGAAGACCATGGTTTTCGAAAGTCCAAAATCCTCAACAAAGCCGTTGCAGGAACTACGGTAAATTACATCATACAAGTCGATGGCGATTGCATCATGCACCCAAAATTTGTCGAAGACCATTGCCGTGCCGCACAAAAAGGCGTGTACTTGTACGGATCGCGCGTAAACGTGTTGCCACAAGGCGTTCCGGTCGTTTTTGAAAAGCAGCTTACCCATTTCAATATGTTCTCGAAGGAAATCAAGAACAAGACACGGACTTTGCACATCCCGTTTTTGTCGGGCATGTATAAGGCGCACGAAGGAATTTCCAAAAAATTCCGCGGTTGCAATGTGTCGTTCTGGCGCGAAGATTTTATCGCCATCAACGGTTATAATGAGGACTACGAAGGTTGGGGAAGGGAGGATTCG
>JAKQJQ010000072.1 GCA_029561105.1 Bacteroidota bacterium | reverse complement strand
AAATCGCTAAGAGGCGATACTATCATTTTAAATTCGGTGGCATGCCTGCCTCAAGCTTTTGCCTATATGAAGGACTATCCATACGAGTTAATCAATTCGTGGCTTGACAATGATAACGCAGGTGAACTCACAGGTAAAACTCTTAAAGAGTTTGCTGAAACAAACAAATTACGAATAACGTTCAAGAATAAATCCTACCTGAAATACAAAGATGTCAATGAGTGGCACATGGCAACTTTAAAAACAGTTGCGGCAAAGAAACCACAAAATACGAAGGATAATTAATCATGACTCAACCAAAAGATAACTTACCAAAAGTGACAGAAATCGAACTCATCTACGTCAATAAACTTAATAATCTTGATCGACCGTTAATTAAGTCTTCGCAATCTGCTTACGATGTTTTGCTTGATAATTGGGATAAAGGTAAATTGGAGTTACAAGAGCAATTTAAAATTATGCTGCTAGATAATAAAAATAGTTGTCTTGGAATCTCGACGATGGCGACAGGCGGTATTACTGGTTGCGTCGTTGATGTTAGGCTAGCATTTGCCGCCGCCTTGAAAGCACGCGCGACAGGGATGATTCTTGCGCACAATCATCCATCAGGAAATATTAAAGCGAGTGATGCGGATAAAAGCCTTACAAAAAAGTTCAGGGAAATTGGGAAGGTGATTGATATTTCGATACTCGATCATATCGTAGTAACGCGCACTGGGTATCTTTCGCTAGCAGACGAAGGTCTTTTAATTTGAAGGATAAAATGTTGTATCTATGTTGTACCAAAAACAAAAAGCTTCGAGAGAAAGTCTCGAAGCCTTGTAATTCTGTAGCGAGAGGGAGATTTGAACTCCCGACCTCAGGGTTATGAATCCTGCGCTCTAACCGACTGAGCTACCTCGCCATTGTTTTTAGGTGTATTACCCCAATGCGGGTGCAAATATAAAATTTAAATAATAGCTTACAAACATAAATTGAGAAAAAATTTTATTTCGGGAAATGCTTTTTTATTGATTTATTATTATATATATTTCCAAAAAAATAGCTGTAAACAATGGAAGTAAAGTCTAGATACGAATTGGAATTCCCTATCAATTCATCCCCTCAATTGTTATATCAATATATATCAACGCCTTCGGGTTTGTCGGAGTGGTTTGCCGACAATGTCAATTCACGCGGTGAGTACTTTACATTTATATGGGACGATACCCAAGAGAACGCGAGATTGTCTTCAAAAAAAACCGGAGAGAAAATCAAATTCAGATGGATTGACGATAATAAGAAAGATACCGATTACTTTTTTGAACTCAGGATACTTGAAGACGAAATTACCAAAGACGTATCGCTAATGGTTATCGATTTTGCCGAAGACGGTGAACTTGATGAAGCCAAACTCCTTTGGGAAAACCAGATTTCAGATCTAAAACATGTAATAGGATCGGTATAAATTCATGATATTCGACTTATATTTGCCCCGAAATTATTCGGGGTTTTTTTATGATCAATTCTAACGGAACGTTGGTTCCAAACGCAGACAGCCAATTGGCAAATAACCGTGGTTTCCTTTTTGGCGACGGGGTTTTTGAAACCGTGAGAATCCTCGACGGCAAGATTCTTTTTTTAGAAGACCATTATTTTCGGCTCATGTCGGGAATGCGTATCGTGCGCATGCAAATCCCAATGGATTTTACAATGGAATACCTCGAAACGCAAATCCTAAACACAGTATTCGCCAACAATTGCGCTGGTAGTGCGCGCGCAAGGATTACCGTTTACCGAAGTGCTGGCGGTTTTTATTTGCCTCAGACCAATGAGGTTCAATATCTTATCGATGCAGAACCTTTGGACGACGTCCTATATAGTATAAGCGGGGATTCGTATGAAGTCGATTTGTACAAGGATTTTTACGTCACCCAACAATTGCTGTCTTCGGTAAAAACGACCAACAGGTTGGTAAACATCACGGCCAGTATCTACGCCCATGAAAACGGACTGCAGAATTGTTTGCTCGTAAACGACAGCAAGAATGTAATCGAGGCCTCGCAAGGAAATCTATTTCTATTGTCGGGAGATCAACTTATAACGCCACCCATTAGCGATGGCTGCCTCAATGGTGTGATGCGAAAACAACTATTGGCGTTGTCCAGAAAAATAGAAGGGCTTGAAGTTTTAGAAGCATCTATTTCTCCTTTCGATTTGCAAAAGGCCGATGAACTCTTCATTACCAACGTAATCAAAGGCATCCAACCCATTACCAAATACAGGAAGAAGGAATTTAAGGTTGATTTTGCGCAACAACTTTTGGTACGGTTGAACAGTCAGGTGCGACTGGTTTAATTCAAGAGCGGATTTTCGGGTGCATTAGACCAAATAATATAGTCGCCGCCGAGCTCGAGTATTTTTTCCTTCCAGAAATCGGCGGTTGACTTGCCGATAATTCTGTTTTCATAGAGGTTTTCACACAATATCCAAGAGTTGGATTCCATTTCGCGTTCAAGCTGTTTGGCTTCCCAACCCGTATAGCCTAAAAAGAAACGGATATTGTCCTTTTTGACCTGTCCTTCGTTGATTAGCTTTTTGGTCAACTCAAAATCGCCACCCCAAAAAATGCCGCTCGAAATCTCGACACTATTGGTAATTAGGTCGGGAATATTATGTATGAAATAAAGATTGTCTTGTTCTACGGGGCCGCCGTTGTAGATTTTGAAGTTGGCCTCAATGTCGGGAACCAGGTCATTGATGGTATATTTTAAAGGCTTATTGATGATGAATCCTACCGAGCCCTCATCGTTGTGATCAGCCAATAATATTACCGAGCGATTGAAAGATATATCTCCAATTATAGAAGGCTCAGCAATAAGCAATTGTCCTTTTTTTAATTTTTCTGAAATCATTTTCCCGCAATTTGAATTAAATTTAACAATAAAATTTTTAAAAAAGCAAACAAATCAGAAAAAAGATAAAAAAAAGCCCCCGAAATCGGAGACTTTTATTTATATAAGATAAACTGTTTATTAGTTTACGTTTCCTTCCAAATCTGCACCAGCTTTGAATTTAACTACATTTTTAGCAGCAATCTTGATTGTTTTTCCTGTTTGCGGGTTTCTACCGTCTCTTGCAGCTCTTTTAGATACTGACCAAGAACCGAAACCTACCAAAGATACTCTTCCACCTTTTTTCAAGGTACCACCTACATTACCTAAAAATGACTCTAAAGCTAGTTTTGCAGCTGCTTTTGTAATTCCTGCATCAGCAGCGATAGCATCGATTAATTCTGATTTGTTCATAATAATAGTTATTAATTGTTGGTTAAACATTTTGTTAATGGTAACAAATTTAATAGGAATTCCTTACTGCGCAAGAGATTTGGGGTGTTTTTAGTCGATTTGTTGATAAGTCAGACGTTTTGTTGATAAAAGGCATTTTTCTATCTGTATTTTGTAGTGCTTTACCTATCGTGAGCCTAATAAGCATCAGCATTCGACGAAAATGAAAGCCCATTTAACAGCTCCAAAATCCCCATTTTTTTCTTTCCCGGAAACTGCAAATTCAAAACATTGATAAAACCGTCTTTCACTGCCACCTTTAGTTCTTTTTTGGTCGCCAGTATGCTACCGATTTTATGGCTGTGATTTTCTGCAATCACGGTTGCTTCATAAATCTTCACCGCCCATTCCTGGTTGCCGTCTCTAAAATAACTCCAGGCGGCAGGATAAGGTGAAAGCCCGCGAATCAGGTTAAAGATCTCCTTTGCCGGCAATTCCCAATTGATCTTGCAATTCTCCTTATTGAGTTTGTAAGCGGTTTTGAGTTCGCCGCCTTCGCTTTGAATGGTAGTCCTGACGTTGCCTTTTTCAATCAACTTCAAAGTTTCTATCACGGTCTGGCTCCCGAGCAGCATCAGCCGGTCGTGCAGTTGACCGGCAGTTTCTTTTGGGCCGATCGCCGTTTGTGCCGATAGAATCATCGCGCCGGTATCAATCTTATCATCGATAAAAAAAGTGGTCACGCCCGTTTTTTCTTCGCCATTGATAATGGCCCAGTTGATTGGCGCGGCACCTCGATAATTGGGCAGCAAGGACGCATGCAGGTTAAAGGTTCCGTATGTCGGCATTTCCCAAACCACCTTAGGAAGCATCCTGAAAGCCACTACAATTTGCAGGTTGGCGTTAAGGTTTTTGAGTTCGGCCAGGAAATTCTCGTCTTTTAGATTGGTAGGTTGTAATAATTTGAGGTCGTGTCGGAGCGCGTAATCCTTTACTGCCGAATATTTGATCTGTTGTCCGCGTCCGGCTGGTTTGTCGGGCGCAGTGATTACGCCCACTACAGTATAGTTGTTTTGTAAGATGGTATCCAGGATGCCCACGGCAAATTCGGGCGTTCCCATAAATACGATTCGCAATGCTTCCATTATTTTTTGAGTGTGTATTGGTTGTTGGGTTTTAAAAAGATGGATCCGTTCTCCATCAGGTTTTGCAGGGCAAAGATAACTGCTTCGGAGTCCGATTGCGATAACTTTTCGATTTCCCTCGAATCCAGATCCTGGATTTTAAGCAGCGCGGTTATTTTTTGCGACAGCGATTCGGTGTTGGCGGGCTTCTTTTTTTTCGATAAACAATACGAGCAAATCCCACAATCCTTGGTATCGGTTTCCCCAAAATACAAAAGGATGAGCCGGCTTTTGCAGGTTGTCTTATCTTCGGCATAATGCAACACAGACTGCAACTGCTCGATTTTAAGCTTGTTTTGGTTCTCGAGGTATTTCGCAACGCGGTTGATGGTTTTCTCGTCTTCGCGGATTTCATTGAAGACTAGCGTCGCGTCGTTGTTTTTTACTTCATATGTCACAATCCCCTTTTCCTTGAGTCTGAGCAGCAACTGTAGGACTTGCGACTCGGTATGGTTGGATTTTTTGGCGATCAGCGATACATTGAAAGCCGTGGGCAGCTCATAAATTCCCGGATATGTGCGCAAAATGGCCATCATCATTTCCTCGTCATGCGGATTCAGGCTTGAATAGCGAATGACCTCTTTCGATTCAATAATGAATTGCAAGGTAATCTTCTCCGAAAACTCCTGCGACAAACTCACAATGCCTTGCCTGTCCAGGAATTGCATCGCGTTGTAAGCTTTCAAGGTCGGGAAACCGTATTTGACACAAAAAGCATTCAGGCTAAAGGCAAACGACTCGTTGATGCCTTCGCCGTAGGCAATCTGGAAATAGTTACACAATTTCAGATACAACTCATTGAGGAATTTCCGGTCCGGAAGCTGGTAAAGAAATTGGCTTTCGGCCTGGAACAGGTCTGACTCATTGTGCAATAATACCGCAAATGCTTTTTCGCCGTTGCGTCCGGCGCGTCCGGCTTCCTGATAATAATTTTCTAAATTTTCAGGCAGTTGCAGGTGAATGACCGTCTTCACGTTGGCTTTGTCGATACCCATCCCAAAAGCATTCGTCGCGACAATCACCTGGACATTTTGGGTCATCCAAAGCTGCATGTGTTTTTCCTTTTCTTTAGAAGAAAGCCCGCCGTGGTAGTAAGTGGCGGTAAAACCATATGCCTGCAATTGCAACGAAACGTCGAGACAGGATTTGCGGGTGCGTACATATATAATAGACGGATCAGGGTTTTTTTGTAAAATCTGCTCCACGCGCCGCAATTTGTCTTCGGTTTCAAAAACCATATAGGCGATATTTTCGCGGGCAAACGATTTGCGAAACACCGCCGGTTGTTCAAGCCCCAATTGTAAAATGATATCCTGTTCTACGCGCGGCGTAGCCGAAGCGGTCAGCGCCAAAAAAGGGACTTTCGGGAAATGCAGCTTGAGTTTTACAATCTTGAGGTAGGCCGGACGAAAGTCGTGCCCCCATTGCGAAACACAATGTGCCTCATCGATGGCAATGAGGTTAATCGGCAGGTTTTTGATGCGGTCGAGGATCCAATCGCTTTGCAAACGCTCGGGCGATAAGTAAAGGAATTTGTAGTTCCCGAATTGGCAATTGTCTAACAGCTCAATCATGTCATCGGTGGTAATTCCGCCGGTGAGCGCAATAGCCTTGATGTCTTTTTTTTGCAGGTTGGCCACTTGGTCTTTCATCAGTGCCACAAGTGGCGAAATCACCAGGCAGATACCGTCTTTGAGCATCGCTGGGACTTGAAAACAAATCGATTTTCCGCCGCCGGTTGGCATGAGCGCAAAAGTATCTTTGCCGCTTAAGACGGAGCTGATGATTTCCTGCTGAGGCTCGCGAAAAACATCGTGTTTCCAGTACTTTTTTAGGATTTCGAGAGAAGACAATTTTTAAATGTTGAATTAGGTATGTTGAATGACAAGCGGTGCGTGACCGTCAAGAGTGCTTAGGTAAATGTAAGGAATTTGTGGGGCAACCAAAGTATGGAAAATCTATAAATCTTGTTATCGATTTACGATTCGATGTTAGTTAAGCTTGCTCAGGATAAAGTTGATGCGATTGTCTACCGAGTCCTTTGGCACCTCAATAAGCTGGTATCCATAATTCTCGTAGGTTTCGGTCAGGTGGTTGTAGATGAGTTTGGCCTGTTCGTAATTTTCGTAGCGCTCGTCATCGCTGATGTAGATTTCCTCCCAAGGCGGCAGGATGAAAATTTTGGTGTAGGTATGTTCCTTGCAGGCGGCGTCAAAAAACGCGGGGTAACTGTCGCCGATATAGTGCATATAGGCCAGAACGTCGGGAATGCCACGATCCAGGAAAACAAAGTCGTGCGGTTCCCTCAAGGCGTTGTGGTATTGCTTTTTTCGGCCTTCGAGCAGCAGTTCGCTAAACAACAACGGATTTTCCAGGAAGAGTTGCTCAATCCCTTGTTTTTTGGCTTCCATCGTCACTTCGCGCGAAATCTCGGGGTAACAGCAGTACCCTTTTTCTATCAATCCGTCGATGATAGTGGTCTTGCCGGTTCCGGGTCCGCCAATGATTACGATGATTTCTTTTTGCACTATTTTAGAAATAAGGCGCAAACTTACTCAATCTTATCGGCATTTGAAAAAATCAATCAAGTTAAAAATATGATAATTGTTAAAAAATCACAATCTGCGCGCGGCTTATCACGTTTGAAACCTTTATATTTGCTTTTATTTTTTGAAAATGGACGACAAGACCAAAGCCTTTTACGAGCGTCTTAAAACAGAACTCGACAACGCCAACCAGTGGCCTGCAGAATACCTGTTTAAATTCATAGTTCCCAGTGATAACGAAAAGATTGCAATGGTAGAAAGTGCCTTTGACCGTATGGGAGCCGTCATCAGGACCAACCAGTCAAAAACCGGTAAATTCACGAGCATTTCTATTGACGTGACCATGCCCGATGCCGATTCGATTGTCTCAAAATACCAGGAAGTAAGCACTATAGAAGGCATAATTTCCCTATAAAAACCATGGAAAAATACATTAAAGAAAACGCGAATGATGTCGTGTTCAATCTCGAATACAACTCAGAAAGGCACCACCTGATCATTCCCGAATACGGCCGCCATCTGCAAAAACTCATTGACCAGGCGGTGGTAATCCCAGACCGAGAAGAGCGCAACAAAATTGCCAAATACATCATCCAGGTCATGGGCAGCCTCAATCCGCATTTGCGCGATGTACCCGATTTTCAGCACAAGCTCTGGGACCAGATTTTTATCATGTCTGATTTCAAGTTAGATGTTGATTCACCGTATCCAATCCCATCGCGCGAGGTATTGCAACTCAAGCCCGATCCGCTTGCCTATCCACAGAATTTCCCCAAATACCGTTATTACGGCAACAACATCAAGTATATGGTGGATGTAGCCAACAAATGGGAGGAAGGCGAAATGAAAAGCGCCTTGGTCAAAGTTATCGCCAACCACATGAAGAAATCGTACTTGAGTTGGAACAAAGACACGGTAAAGGATGATGTGATTTTTGAGCATTTGCTCGAAATGTCGGGTGGGAAAATCAACCTGACCCAAAGTTCAGAAGAGTTGCTCAATACCAACGACCTGATGCGCACCAACAAACGCGTGACCAACAAAATCAATCCAGGTCAGCCACAACAAACCAATAACAAAAATCAGACGAACAAAAACGGAAAAGGGAAGAAGCCTTTCCAGAAAAATAATCAGAAATAGGTGCTAAGGTACGAAGGCGCTAAGGTTCAAAGGAAAAGCCAAAGAATCTCAAAAACCTCAGTACCTCAGAACCATAGAACCTCAGTACCTTAAACTATGGCAGTTTTTAAAATCGAAGGAGGCGTTCGCCTAAAAGGAGAAGTTATTCCGCAAGGAGCAAAAAATGAAGCGTTGCAAATCTTATGTGCCGTTTTGCTGACTCCAGAAAAAGTAACCATCAACAACATTCCAGACATCATCGATGTCAATAAACTCATCACCTTACTCGGAAATCTGGGTGTGAAAATCCAGAAAAACGGACACGGTTCGGTGACGTTCCAGAGCGACGAAGTCAATGTAGGTTACCTTGAAACCGAAGCTTTCAAAAAAGAAGGCGGTTCGCTTCGCGGATCGATTATGATTGTAGGGCCTTTGCTCGCGCGCTTTGGCAAAGGATACATACCAAAACCGGGCGGGGACAAAATAGGGAGAAGACGTCTTGATACGCATTTTGAAGGTTTCATCAACCTCGGTGCCAAATTCCGTTACAACCGCGAAGACCATTTCTATGGTGTAGAAGCGGCCGATGGGCTAGTTGGGGCCGACATGCTCTTAGATGAAGCCTCGGTAACCGGAACGGCCAACATCGTCATGGCAGCCGTTTTGGCCAAAGGTACCACTACCGTATACAACGCAGCCTGCGAACCGTATTTGCAGCAACTGTGTAAGATGCTCAATTCGATGGGTGCGAAAATTACAGGTGTTGGTTCTAATTTACTGACTATAGAAGGCGTAGAGAAACTGGGTGGTTGCGAGCACAGAATCCTACCCGATATGATTGAGATAGGGAGCTGGATTGGACTTGCCGCAATGACACGAAGCGAAATCACGATCAAAAATGTGAGCTGGGAGAACCTCGGCGTCATTCCAAATACTTTTAGGAAACTGGGTATTACACTCGAGAAACGAGGCGATGACATTTACATTCCTACCCACGAATCTTACCAGATTAAAACCGATATCGACGGATCGATCCTTACCGTTGCCGACGCACCCTGGCCAGGATTCACCCCCGATTTGTTGAGCATCATCCTCGTGGTAGCCACCCAGGCCAACGGCGATGTACTCATCCACCAGAAAATGTTTGAAAGCCGTTTGTTCTTTGTAGACAAGCTTATTGATATGGGCGCCAAGATCATGCTTTGTGATCCGCATCGCGCCGTAGTTATGGGGCACGATTTCAAATCGGTTCTCAAGGCTACCACGATGAGTTCGCCCGACATCCGTGCCGGAATCTCTTTGCTCATTGCGGCGCTTTCTGCCAAGGGAACCAGCATCATCCAGAATATTGAGCAAATCGATCGCGGTTACGAACGCATCGACGAGCGTTTGCGTGCACTCGGCGCCAAAATCACGCGCGAATAGCCCGATGGAAGTATTGAACCACGAGCAAACTGCCATCAAGGCTACTTATTTCAGCCTGATTGGGAATAGTCTGCTCGCGGTGATCAAGTTCCTCGCCGGATTTTTTGGAAATTCTTACGCCCTGATTGCCGATGCAATCGAATCAACGACGGATATTTTTTCGTCGTTTTTGGTTTTATTCGGAATCAGATACGCCAACAAACCTGCCGATGAAAACCATCCATACGGACATGGCCGCGCCGAACCGCTGATTACGTTTCTCGTGGTGGGTTTTCTCATTACTTCGGCCACGATTATTGCCTATGAAAGTGTGAGCAACATCCAAACCCCGCATGAATTGCCCAAACCCTGGACGCTGATTTTGCTCGCGACGATTATCTTCTGGAAAGAATATTCCTTTCGGATGGTAATGAAACGCAGCAAGGAGGCTAACAGTTCTTCGCTTAAGGCCGATGCCTGGCACCACCGCAGCGATGCGATTACTTCGATTGCAGCATTTATTGGAATATCTATCGCATTGTATCTGGGAAAAGGTTATGAATCTGCCGATGATTGGGCCGCACTTTTCGCTTCGGGATTTATCATGTACAACAGCTACCTGATTTTTCGTCCGGCCTTGGGCGAGATCATGGACGAGCATTTGTACGACGATTTGATCGAAGAAATCCGCAAGGTCGCCTTAGAAGTCGACGGTATTATCGGAACCGAGAAATGCTTCATCCGTAAAGCCGGAATGAAATACCATGTGGATTTACATGCCATTGTAGACGGAGATATTTCAGTAAAAGAAGGCCATCTGCTTGCGCACAATTTACAGGATGCGTTGCAGAAAGACATTCCTGAATTGGGTCATGTGCTGATTCATATTGAGCCGAATGACTACAATTAGGCTCGGTTCGCCACACTTCATCAAGTTGCATTTATCTTAACAGGTCTAAAATCTTAAGACCAAAAATGAATCCGTCGCCGCGATAACCCTGTTGGTAAGCGCGCACGTAATCCAACCTGAAAAACTTGAACTTGCCAAATCCCAGATTGTCCAATCCCACAGAAAATTCATGGTAAGGACTAAAGTTGGGCTTCGACAGATTGTGGTAACCTAACACAAGCGTCGATTTGAGTTTGCTCAGTAGCGGTAATTTGTTCATGATATATCCTTCGTCATTGTGCTCGGCATGCGTCTCGAAATAGGCGTCATTCGTACTGGCTATATAATAAGGTAGCAGGTTGAAAATGTTGAGGTAATCAGACGTTTGTCCAACGTGGGTCTGGTTGCCGATGGGATGGTAGTAATCGGTAAACGAAATGCTCTTGGCGTTGTAGAATTTCCCAGTTTTAAGCAGCACCGACAAAACACCCTTGTTGCCCAAAGTTATTTCATAGTCGAGCCGCGCATTCAGGTAGTCGAAGTGGTATTTTTTTTCACTCCCCGCAAATCCTTTCTCATAGCCAAGCTGGATTACCGGATATTTTTCGTTGCGCAGGTTGAATTTTCCGTCGGGCCTAATCCAGTATTGTTGCCCGAATTTGATTTGCGCAGCAACCGAAGCCTTTACCAGATTGTGCCTGGCAATCACCGGCGTAGAATAGTCATAAGGCAACAGCGGATTGTTGGATGTGTAGGGTTTGTCGCGTTTGAGAATCACATAATCGGTGTGGTTGAATAGCGGCTTGCGTTCTGAATAATCGATGGTGAGGAAACCCATGACTCCGTTGTAGACTTCGCGCTTGAATTGAAAGTTCGCGAAATTCCGTTCGTAAAGCTTCATGTAATTGTCCTTGAAAAATAAGGTGGCCGTACTGTTGATCATGGGGTTGATCTGCTCGACGCGGCTGAGTTGTTCGGTGCGGCTGCCGCCGGAGACCTGTATTTCACTGTAGTTGAGATTGCTGAATTTGTTGGTGTAAACAAAATCGGAGCGCAATTTTTTTTCAGACAAACCGTAACTGAAATTGGCTTTCAATGAAGAGAACAACCGCAAATCTTCGTCTTTTTTCATATAGGTCAATGAGGGTTGCAAGGTCCAGCCTTGAACAGTATTGAAGCCGAAGCCACGAAATAATCCGCTATAGGTGAGCTCCCATTTTTTGAAAGAATTTGAATATTTGTAACCGGTAAGAAAGTCGAAAGTCCTTAATTTATTGCCCTTTGCGTCGATCGAGTCGAGGTATTGTTTTGATTTTTTCTTGGTTTGCAGGATGTCCTTTTTAATATAATCGTTACTTTCCTCAATCGTCAAAGGAATCGGGCGGATTTTGTTCCAGAACAGTGTATCTTTTTTATTCGCGTTTTCTTCAAATGACAAGACTTGTTTGGTAAAGGTTTTTTGCTCGAAAGCTTCCTTAAATACATAATCCGAATATACATAGGTGAAACGCCCCGACATTTTCATAGTGAAAATCCCTGCCAAAAAGTCGAGCGTCTGCGAATTCTTGATCCAAATCTTATTCTGGCTGTTGTAATTAAAACTTTGTTTGAGTGTGATCGAGGTGAGCGCCGGGTTTTGGATTTGGCTTCCCTGTACGCTGAGGTCGGCGGCGTAAATCGCCCAACTGCCGTCTACGATATAGATGTAACCCTCCATTACCGGCTCTGTGATGCGACGCGGCGTGACCTTGATTTTGTTGATTTCCTGGTTGTCTTCGTTGAAATAACTGCCTTCCAGTTTGTATCGATAATAATTAAACGCGTTATCGGCAATGGGCGACACCACATTGATTTGCAGCGGAACATAATTGTCATACAGATCGAAATTGGCTGCAGCAGCATTGTTGAAACTAAAACCGTTATCATTGCCGCTCACCTTAGAGGCCACTATGGTTTCCTTGAGTTTGTCGGGTTTCTGGAAACTGATCTTGGAGACGGTTTCGGAAAGATAAAGGATGCCGCTACGGGTAGAATCGAGCGCTTCGTCAAACAGGTCGAATTTCTGTCCCATGATTTTCTTTGGCGCGTCCTTGACCCTGAAAATGCCGCGTGAATAAAAATTGGCTTCGTAACGCGCGGTCTTTTCTGTGTTGTCCTTCTTACTTGCAATGGCATTGCGGATAATCTGGTTGGCGGGATTGTCTTTTTTATTGACGGTGATTTCCTTGAGCGTGAAATTTTCTTCTGAAAGTTGCGCGTTGACCATGACAGGATTGGTTCCGATCGTTTCACGGATTTTTTTGGTTCGGAATCCAAGGCATTGAAATACAATCGTGTACTGACCAGGGCTTTTGAGATGCAAATCGTATTGTCCTTTTTCGTTGGTGTTGGTACCCGTGTAAGTGTTCTCGATAAAGACCGAGACCGATGGCAGTACATTGCCTTTCTCGTCGGTAACAGTACCTTTGACTTGGGCGAGGTTGGTGAGTGTGAAAAACAGCAGCAAACTTAGGAGGAATCTTCTCATGGACGTCTTTAAATAAGGAATGATTGTACCGCCAATCGATAGCTGTCAAGCCCAAAGCCGATAATAATACCCTTTGCATTGGGCGAGACAAACGATTGGTGCCTGAAACTTTCCCTCGAAAAAGTGTTGGAAATGTGCACTTCAATAACCGGTGCGGTGATGGCTTTCACGGCATCGCCAATCCCTATTGAAGTATGGGTGTAAGCCGCTGCATTAAGGATAATGCCATCGTGGGTAAATCCGGCTTTTTGTATTTGGTCTATGAGTTCGCCTTCTATATTGCTTTGGAAATAATCAATAGAGACCTCATGAAATTGATTGCGCAAGGTGATAATGTAGTCTTCAAAACTACTGGTTCCATAAACATCAGGTTCGCGTTTACCCAACAGATTAAGGTTTGGCCCGTTGATGATGATGAGTTTCATAGCGTATTTCTCTTTTTTACGTGGTACATTTTGGGCCAAGCGCCGCTGTGGTTAAATTAAAGGAAATAAAATGAAATGGGCAACAAAAAAGCCGATCCATCAAATGAACCGGCTTGGTGTTTTGTTAGCGTTGGCTTAGAATTTATATCCGACAGAAAGTTGGATGACGCGGTTTTTGATGCTTGCGTTGGTAGAGGCATCGGTGAGGCCGACTACATAATGTGCTTGTGCAAATAAGCTTTTGCCGATATCGAGGCCTAAACCGCCAACTACCGCAAAGTCAAAACTCTGGGACTTAGAAAACGGAGTGTCGATGTTATCGTCAACCAGGAAGGCAAATTGTGGACCCGCGTCGATACTGAGTATATCGGTCAACACATAATATTTCACCAAAACCGGCACCGTCACGTAGCTCAGGTTGATGTCTTCAACACCGGCGACGGTTACTTTTGAACCCTGCATAGAGTAAAGCAATTCGGGTTGGATGGCAAAATTGTTGTACTTAAGCTGTAAAACGGCACCCGCGTGAAACCCGGTGCGCATAGAAGTGTTGATAGTTCCCTCAGTGTCCGAGAAGTTCGCTCCTGCCTTGATTCCCAGCGCAATTTGTGCCTTTGCGCTTAAAACGCCAATCACAAGCATGCTCATTACAAATAGTTTTTTCATACTTAAAGGTTTTAGATTGATTAAAGTGAATGTCAAATTTAACTATTTAGAATTTTAAGAATCTGGAATTGGCTTGAAGTTAACAGTAAAAAAAAGTTGCTGTTGTTAACACGTGCTTTATCAACATGTTGACAAAATTGTTTATAACTTTAAGTTCAACCTTGTGCGACTAGCATTATTTTGAAGTTATTTTGTTGTCAGATTTATCACTAATCAAATGGAAATCAGATGAAAAAAGTAATTTTTGCTGTAATGGCTTTTGTAACCTTCGCTACCGTGAGCGCTCAGGACTTGAGGTTTGGTGTAAAGGCCGGATTGTTAACATCTTCGTATGATGGGCTGGCGCTGCATAATGACGACAATGGTTTAAGTGGCTATTATAACTATCCGTATTCTGGCAGGCTCAGTTCTACCGAATCCAGTATAGGATTCTACGCAGGTGGTTTGCTTGAATTTGGTCTCGTTAGCGATTTCAAATTGCAGCCAGAACTAACCCTAACCTATGTTCCCGGTAACCTCGGTTATATAGGAGTGAATGTTCCAGTCCTTGTAAAGTACTCTTTCTTTGATAAATTTTATGCGCAAGCAGGTCCGGCGGTTAATTTCGCGGTAGACGGCGACAATGAACAGTTCTCACCCAGTTTCGACCTCGGTGCAAGTTATGACCTCATGGAGAATTTCTATGTTGAACTTCGCGCAGACATAGGACTTTCGGGTTATTTAGGAACCAGCCTCAACGCTGGTGTCGGCTACAGATTTTAATTTCGTTCATAGTTCAAAATTTTGGGTAAAAAGCACTTCATAATAGGAGTGCTTTTTTTTTTTGGCTGTCTTTCTTATAACTTTATCGCGAATAAGTGTAAGGCTTCTTGCAGCGCATGAAAGTACTTTTGATTCATAACTTTAAATAAACACGTTATGAAAAAAGTCTTTTTATCGGCAATCGCCGTCTGCGCATTTGGATTGGCCAATGCCCAAAGTGTAAAATTTGGTGTCAAAGCAGGTGTAAACATTGCTACACTTACTGGCGACGCGGTCGCCGATGATGTGAGCATGAAAGTTGGTTTCAACGCCGGAGGTCTGGCAGAAATCAAATTTACCGACATGATCGCCCTTCAGCCCGAGGTTCTGTTCTCCATGCAAGGTGCCCGAACCGTGGATAGGTCTAACGACATAGTGGGCAACCGTTTTGAAGATGAAAGTTCGGTAAACCTAGGTTACATTAACGTTCCGGTAATGCTTAAGATTTACCCAACCAAATCATTTTTCCTCGAAGGAGGCCCACAAGTAGGTTTCTTGATCAGCGCGAAATCTAAAAATGACTACACGTCTAATTATGTCGACGGCACTACAACCGTAGAATCAGAAACTGTCGACATCAAAGACAACCTAAAAACCTTAGATGTTGCGTTTAACCTGGGATTGGGTTACGATTTTACAGAAAACCTGTTCATCAATGCCCGTTATAGCCTGGGATTGACCAATGTTTACGATACTCCCGATTTCTTAGGAGGTTTGGGCATAACAGAGCTTGATGCTAAAAACGGAACCATTTCGGTTAACGTAGGCTACAAATTCTAAGAACAATCCACACAAACCAACAAAGCATCCTTTTTTAAGGGATGCTTTTTTTTTGCGTTGAATTGCGTTTTCTTTGTATTATGAATTGGGCGAGCTACATTAAAAATTACCAGTCTTATCTTAGGATTGAGCGAGGGCTTTCTTCCAATACCATAGCCAATTATACCTTGGATATAGAACGACTTTGCCACTATCTTGATGCCAATAACGTTGCCGATAGTCCGAATCGAATTGCTGCCGAAACGCTACAACAATTCATTTACACCCTTTCTAAGGAGGTCAATCCAAGATCTCAGGCGCGCGTGATTTCCGGGCTCAAGAGTTTTTTTTCCTACCTGATTTTTGAAGATTATCGCACAGACAATCCGCTCGAACTCATCGAATCGCCGCGCATCGGGCGCAAACTGCCCGATACTTTATCGGTCGCCGAAATAGACGCATTGATTGCCGCCATTGATTTGGGCACTCCCGAAGGTGAACGCAATCGGGCCATGTTAGAAACCCTATACGGTTGCGGTCTTCGCGTCTCAGAACTCGTCACGCTTAAAATATCTGATTTGTTTTTCGATGAAGGCTTCCTTAAGATCACCGGCAAAGGAAACAAACAGCGTTTTGTACCGGTAGGCGAACTTACGCGCAAGTACATCGAAATTTACAAGGGGCAAATCCGTTCGCATCAAACCATACAAAAAGGATTTGAGGATACGCTATTCCTCAACCGCCGTGGCAAGCAGCTTACCCGTGCCATGATTTTCACGCTGATCAAATCACTAGCGGTAAAGATCGGGTTGCAAAAGAACATCAGCCCGCATACGCTGCGCCATTCGTTTGCTACGCATTTGCTGGAGAATGGAGCCGATTTGAGATCGATACAGCTCATGCTTGGTCACGAATCAATCACTACTACAGAGATTTATGTACACCTCGACCGCAAACACCTCTCGCAGGTCATCCACGCTTTTCATCCACGAAAGTGACATCAAACCGCGTCAATACTATTATTCTCATAAAAAAGACGTGTTTTTTTTGTAGTATTTAATTGTCGATAAATGTTAAAATTTGCATTTTATCGATAAAAAATGCTTTTAATCGATAAATATTATTTAAGTTTGGTTTCGCTAGTTGAAAAAAACTAACGGCATCCAATCAAATTTTTGCCCCAAATTAATTTGAATTAAATATGGAAACCTACGAATATTCTGATCTAAAGTACTTGGAGGAAAAGAATAATTTCTATAAGAAATTGTTGTTCCAGTCTCCAGATTTGATCTTTCAATTCAACCTGCCCAAAAAAGGAAAGCTGCATTTTTCGTTTCTGAGCAAATCGGTGATTACCCATTTCGAGCTTGCGCCACACGAGAAAAGCAACGACGCCATCACGGTGTTGAAAAGCCGGATTTTGCCCGAAGATTACCTCGGGTTTCTCCAATCCATACACGAGTCGCGTCTACATCGGGAATGGATACACGAGTTCCGGGCGGTGCTTCCCATAAGGGGATTGCGATGGTACAAAGCCACAGCCACCGTTTGCAGTAACGAGGATGGCTCGGTCGATTTCTACGGAAAAGTGACCGACATCACCGCCTATAAAGAGCAGGAACTTAGGCTCAAATTATCAGAGCAGCGCTTTCTGTTTGCCCTTGAGGCTTCTTCAGAAGGGATTTGGGACCTCGATGTCAAGACACAGAAGGTATTTTATTCCTCGCAATCCATGAAAATGCTCGAGTTCGAAGCCAAGGATACCATCGATTCTATTGACATGTGGGACAACCGCGTGCATCCGTCGGATAAGGAACAATACCTCGTAGACATCCAGCTCCATATCAACAATGTCACTCCTTATTATGAGAACGCCCAACGCGTGCTTACTCAATCGGGCGATTACAAATGGATTTTGAGCCGTGGGAAAATCATAGAACGCGACGCCCGAAACAGACCGCTAAGAATCATCGGCACGCACACCGACATCTCGGTACAAAAGGAAAAAGAAAAAGTGCTGCAGCAAACCGTAGAAATCGTTGGCGCACAAAACAGCCGATTGCTCAATTTTGCACACATCGTCTCGCACAACCTTCGTTCGCATTCTGGAAATATCAAAATGTTGTTGGATATCATCAGCGAAGAATCCGACGAGGAAATCATACGAGAAAGCTTCACACACCTGCGTAGTTCCTCGCACGCGTTGACACAAACCATCGATCACCTCAAGGAATTGGTCGAGATCCAGACCGAACTGATTCACAAACGAGAAAATCTCAACATCAATACTTTCCTCGGTAAAACCCTCGACATCCTCGCCGAGGAGATCAATAAAAACAAAGTCGTTATCAAGAACAACATATGTAGCGAGCAAACCATCACATTCAATCCGGCTTACCTCGAGAGTATTTTGCTTAACTTTACCTCAAACGCCATCAAGTATTCACATCCCGAAAGGCGGCCCGTCATTTCCTATTCTATGGTTGTGAAAAACTCACAAAAAATCTTGAAAATTCGCGATAACGGGCTAGGGATTAACTTAGAAAGACACGGTAAAAAAATCTTTGGCATGTACAAGACCTTTCATAAAAATCAGGATTCACGCGGAATTGGGTTGTTCATCACCAAAAATCAGATAGAAGCCATGGGCGGAACCGTCGCCGTGCAAAGCCAGGTAGGGAAGGGTACCACATTTAAAATCTATTTCAATGAGTAAGTTTAAGGAAGTCTTTGTGGTGGATGA
>JAKQJQ010000364.1 GCA_029561105.1 Bacteroidota bacterium | reverse complement strand
TTAGTTGTTTTCCAAGGGTTTAAAAGTAAAGATTATTTCTTGTTTGTTAAAATTATTAGGTCAATTATTCTTGAAGAATACCCGATTTCATTGTCGTACCTATGATATATAGAGGAGCAAGCCCAGTGGGCTTGAGGTAGTTTGGATTTATCCAAACCAAAATCAATTAATCAATTTAATCAAATCAATAATTCGCGAACAATACCCTATTTCATTGTCGTACCAACCCACCACTTTCACCATTTTCCCTATAACCGAAGTCAGTTGCGCGTCAAAAAGACACGAGTTCGGGTTACCGAGTATGTCTACAGAAACAATCGGGTCCTCAGTATAGGCGAGGATTCCCGAGAGTTCACCTTGGGCCGCATTTTGAAAGGACTCGTTGATTTGGGCAATGGTTACTTCGCGTTTCACATAACAGGTAATGTCGGTGAGTGAACCGTCTGGAACCGGTACGCGGATGCCGCTGCCTCCAATCTTCCCGTCAAATTCGGGAAAAATTTTAGTCAAAGCCTTGGCCGCTCCGGTGGTTGTAGGTACAATCGATTGCGATGCGCCACGCGCCCGACGCAAATCCTTATGCGGTTGGTCGTGCAAACTTTGGTCGGTGGTGTAGGAGTGGACTGTGGTGATGTACGCCTGCTCAATCCCGCACAAATCGCTGATGACTTTTATCATCGGGGCTGCATTGTTCGTTGTGCAGCTTGCATTCGAGATGATTTTTTCAGTGCCGTCTAAAATGTGTTCGTTCACACCGAGGACTACAGTTTTAATTTGTTCGGTCTCGGATGGTGCCGACAAGATGACTTTTTTTGCTCCCGATAAAATGTGCGCGTTGATTTGGTCGAAAGTTTTGTACTTGCCCGTCGCTTCTACGACAACGTCGATATCGAGCGATTGCCAGTCGAGGTTGGCGATGTTTTTTTCATGGAAGAACAAATACGATTTGCCGTTGACGATGATGCTTTTTTCATCAAAAGAGCAATCGTACCGAAGCACGCCGTGGATACTGTCGTATTTGATTAAGTGCGCCATCGTCTTGTTATCGGCGATGTCATTGATAGCCAC
>JAKQJQ010000001.1 GCA_029561105.1 Bacteroidota bacterium | reverse complement strand
AAACCAATAACCAATATTAGAAGTAGTGACCGTTGTCTGATTTTTTGTAAAACTGCCATTTTTATTATTGTTAATTTTTAATTCAGTTTGCGAAAATACAATTATCTATTTAATAACCATATTTATGCACCTATAATTTGCGCGAAATTTTATTTTTTTGAGAAAACCTATCCGATGACTTTCATTTTGACCAATTCGATCTTCTTATTGGTGGCTTGCTCAATGGTAAAATGGTATTTCTCTACGACAATCTGCTCGCTGGTTTGCGGGATATCTTTGGTAAAATCGACGATAAAACCGCCCAATGTGGTGTACGAATCGCTCTCGGGCAAATCGAGTTTGTATTGCTCATTGAGGTAGGCCACATCGAGCCGCGAGGAGAACAGGTATTCGGCTTCGGAGAGTTGCTGCTCGGTGTGTTCTTCCTCGAGCGCATCGTGTTCGTCCTCGATCTCGCCAAAAAGTTCCTCTACGATATCTTCTACGGTAATCATGCCCGCCGTACCGCCATATTCGTCTAGCACGATGGCAATACTCTTGCGTTTTTTGGTGAGTTGCTCGAGTACGTCTTTGATATAAATGGTTTCGGGGACAAATTCAACGGGAATCATCACCGACTTGATCGTGCGTGGTTTCTTGAACAGATCAAAAGAATGCACATAACCCAGGATGTCATCCAACGAGTTTTGGTACACCAGGATCTTAGAATAGCCCGTTGCGATAAATTTCTCGCGCAACTCGGCCACCGAATCGTAAATCTCCACGGCCGAAATCTCGGTACGCGGCGACATGATATCGCGCGCCTTCACACCCGAAAATTCAAGCGCATTCTGGAAAATCTGGATTTCTGAATCGAGGTTCTCATGGTCTTCTACACTGCTCATCTGCTCAGAAATGTAATTGCCGAGCTCAACCTTTGTAAAAAAAAGCGGAATCTGATCGCCGTCTGTTTTGAAGAGTTTCTTAAGGATGAAATCTGAAATCCAAATTAGGAAGGTAGAAATGAAATAGAACAATAGGTAGAAAACGTAGGCTGGAACCGCAAAAAACTTAATCAGGCTATTGGCATAAATCTGGAAAAACACTTTGGGGATAAACTCCGATGTGATCAAAACGACCACCGTAGAGATCGTGGTCTGGATGAGCACGTTTGAAACGCCGTTGAGCCCGTAACCCAGGCCTACAAACCAATTCATGATGAGCTCGCCCATGAAAAATCCGTAAACAACCAGCACAATGGTATTGCCGATGAGCATCGACACGATGAATTGCGAGGGCTTTTCGGTGAGTTTGGTAAGGATTCCCGACAGGAAATTGTCCTGCTTCTTCTCTATTTCAAGATAGATTTTATTGGAGGATACGAAGGCGATTTCCATTCCCGAAAAAAAGGCAGCCAATATCAGACAAATGATGATGATGCCTATTTCCATGGGTTAGGGCTTCTTGTTTTGGTCTTCGAATTTTTGGGCAAAACGCCTGCGAAAGAAGAACATGAAGATGGCCAGTCCCGCAATGATGAAACTGAGCCAGGGTTTTTCGGGCTGGTTCCATTTAGAAATGCCATCATAGATAAAGTACAACCCAAAAACAAGGTAAACGTATTGCGTAAATTTTAAGTAATTCATGGTTTTTTATTTGTTCGGCTCATCGATGGCGCCGTTGATGCGTTGCGAGTTGACGATTTTGAAATCTTTGCTAAAGTCTATCCCTTCTCCGTAGGAAACGCCTTTGGGGTCTGTAAATTTAAACTTTTTTTCTGTAAAAAACCATTCGTTTTTCTGGTCAAAATAGAGCTGCTCGGTCTCCATGACCTGGCCGGTCTCGTTAGAGATCTTCACGTTGCGCTGCAGGTCGATGATGTCTGTGCCTTTAAAAGTGACACCGTAATCGGCATGGATAAAAGTCTTTTTGCCTTTGTTGTCAAACATGGTCACGTCTACGCCTTTGGGAAACTCGGTAAACGGGAACTCTACTGCCGAGTAATCGAGCATCTTTGGGCTCTTCAGGATTGACTTGATGCGGCCAGAATCGGTGTATTTAAGGTTGAAATCGTCGGCTTCGCCACTAGGGATGAACTCAGAGTAGTTGATTTTCTGCACCTCCTTGAAATTGCTTTCACAACCCCACAGGAACGCCACGGCAAAAACAGCCGCAACCCTGGCAAGCAATGAGGGCATTTCTATACGCATCGGGTGCTGGATTTAATCATATTTACTGCGTACAAACCACTTGTCATTGAACGAGAAGCTCATGATGACGTTGGTATAATTCTCTTCTACGAGGTTGGCTTTGGCGGTTCCTCTGCGGCCGTATTCTACACCCAGGTTGATGTTCGAGAACAATCCGCCGAGCGGAAAACCAAATCCACCCGTAACGGCGTAATCCTTGATCGATTCCTGACGGATGACCAATCCTGTTTTTTCATAGCGGAATCCCGCACGGTAGGTCACGCGCTTAAAGTAACCCGAAAAAGCGCTGTAATTGGGTACGTAATAACCACCCACGCTGTATTGGAAACCGTTTTCAAAGCTGGCTTGG
>JAKQJQ010000315.1 GCA_029561105.1 Bacteroidota bacterium | reverse complement strand
ACATCATTGAGGAACTTCTGGTTGGCTTGTGTTTCGAATTGCTTCTCTGCATCTTCCTTGATTTTCGCCTTTATTTCCTCAACCGAGCTTACATTTCCCGGCCCGAACAATTTATCAAAAAGCTCCTGATTGAGCTCGGCCGGTTCACTCATCGTGATTTCCTCGATCTTAAAATCGACCTCGATGTCGAGCCCGTGCACTTCATCGTGACCCACTTTAAGGTAATCCATGAGTTTGTGGTCGTCGTCAAAAAGCCCTTTGGTTTTTACGGTGACGATGTCGCCTACTTTTTTTCCGAGGAACGCGTCGGCTGCCTTCTTGTCTTTAAATATATCCAAGGTGATGTGCGCCGGAGCGTCAATCCCCTTTTCTGCATTTAAAAAAGTCCCCGAAATGTCGCTGCCTTTCTCAACGGTATCGGCACCAATCATTTTACCGTATTGTTTGCGGATACGCAACACCTGGTCGTCGAGCAATTTCTCATCGGCGAAGATTTTGTATTGGGTAACGTTTTTTACATCGCCGAGACTTACCTCAAACGATGGTGTAAGACCCAACTCATATTCGAATTCTAAATTCTCGGCATCCCAGTTGAAATCCTCTTTCATTTTTGGCAACGGATTGCCAAGGATGTCGATTTTCTCGGTTTGCAGGTATTTGTTCAGGTTTTCCTGAATTACTTTGTTGACTTCTTCGAGCATCACGCCTTTTCCGTATTGCTTCTGAATCATTCCAAAAGGAACAGCGCCTTTCCTGAATCCGGGAATGTTGGCGGTCTTTGCATATTGCCTAAGCGCTTTTTCAACCTGCGGAGCGTAGTCTTCCTTAGCTACTTCAATGGTCAGTACGGCATTGAGCGCGTCTGTATTTTTTCTTGTAATTTTCATCTTTTACCTCATAAAATTGGGTCGCAAAATTAGAACTTTTTTGCAACCCAACCAAGTTTTTAAAATAGGAGTTTTATTTTTTGTTGTCGCCCGCAATCGAGTACATAATCGACTGTAAGACAGAGAGGATGATACTGAAAAGCAAGGCAGTGAATAAACCGTCGACCGCGAATCCGCCCACGATTTTGGTACACAATAAAATCATCAGCGCGTTAATAATGAGCAAAAACAAACCAAAAGTAAACAAGGTCACCGGCAAAGTAAGCAAGACCAGGATGGGTTTGATGAAAACATTGAGCAAGCCCAATACAATGGCAACAATGACCGAAGTGGTAAAACTCGCCACCGAAACGCCCGGCATGAAATGGGCAATGGCCATCACCAATACCGCCGTAACTAAAATTCTAAGGATAAGATTCATGAGATTGGATTTTACCCCAAAGCTACAAAATTCGGTTCAAGGATTGCCACAAAAAACAAACGCGACGCAACCAAATGCGAATTATGAAAACTAAAACCAAACAATTAACATTAATCCGGTCGTTAGCATGCAGGAAATCTATATTTTTATTGGAGACAAAAACCGGTTCTTACCGACCTAAACCATTAAACCCTAAGCTTATGAAAAAAACATTACTCTTTTCATTTTTTATGGTCGTTGCGCCCTTGTGGTCACAGGATTTCTGGACAGAAGTCGCCCCCGTTTGAAACCGCCAACTTCCGAACCAACCAATTGTCGATAGTAAACAACAACGTCGTTTGGGTACAAGGATTCGATTGGAACAACCAGAATGCAACAGAAAAATGGAGCCGGTCTACAGACGCAGGCAACACTTGGACTTCTGGCGATATTGACCTTGGCAATCCGTTGATTAAAGTCTCATGCATCCATGCCGTTTCGGCCACCACGGTTTATGTTTCTGCCTATTCGGCAACTCCTGGGGTTTACGGCGGTGTCTGGATTACAACCGATGCGGGCGCCAACTGGGTCAGGCAAACCTCCGCGCTATACAACAGCGCCAACTCGTTTCCGAACGCGATCCATTTCTGGGATGCCGATAACGGGATTGTAATAGGCGATTCGGATGACAACAATTTTTTTGAGGTTTACACCACTGCTAATGGGGGTGTCGACTGGATTAGGGTTCCGGCCCCAAATTTCCCCGAATTGCTCGAAGCGGAATACGGATACACCTACAATTACGAAATCCGTGGCAATTCTATTTGGTTCGGAACAAACAAAGGCCGTTTGTTCATTTCGCACGACCGCGGCCAAAACTGGGCCGTCGCGCAATCGCCGCTACCCGATTTTGGATCGGCGAACTCCAGCGCGACATTTGCTTTTAAGAATGACAACGAAGGCATTATCTTCTCCAGGGATTTTGAGTTTTACCGCTCAACCGATGGAGGATTGACCTGGGCTCAGGAAATACCAATCGGACAATTCAGAAACACCCGCACCGTTTGTGTCCCGCAAACCACCAATACGTATTTCAATTGGGGAGCGGATGTTGATTCCAACGAAATCGGATCGGCCTATTCTACCGACGGTGGTGCGTCATGGATCAATCTTGACTTTGTACAGCATCTTGATATCCAAACGGCCAAATTCCTTAGCGGAACTACCGGCTATTGCATTGCGCGCGAGTACGGAAACCCTGCCAACCCAATCAATTTCTACCGACTCACCGATCCGCTCAACCGATTGGCAGGCACGTTGGGCGTGCGTGCTTTCAATAAAGGCCAGACGCTCGTAACCCCAAACCCCACAACCGGAAAGGTCAATATTACCTCAAGTGCCATTACCGAGGTGAGTATACTGGACGTTACGGGAAAATTGCTTTTGACTAAAACCTCCAGTCCTGTGGATGAAATCAACTTTGATCTTTCTCAGTTCAACAATGGGATTTATTTTGCGCGATTATCAAATGTCCGCGGCGAATCAGAAACCGTTAGGCTGGTCAAAAATTAACGGTATACCTTTTATAAAAAAACCCTCTCTCAACCGAAAGGGCTTTTTTTATTTCAAAAACGCGATGGTTTTCTCAAAGAATTCGGCGGGATTTTCTGCGTGTAACCAATGACCCGCGCCCGAAATCGTATCTACGGTTGAATCTGGGAAATGTCGTTGGATATCTTCTAAATCGGGCGTTTGTATGTAATTGGACTTTTCGCCTCGCAAAAATAAAGTGGGTTTCTCAAAAACGGAACGGGCTGGCAACGCCTCGCCTATCGTATCGATCACTTTGTTGAAAACCGGTAAGTTAAAACGAAAATCGAGCTGTTCGGGGGTTTTCCAGTACAGGTTTTTCATCAGGAATTGCCGCGTCCCGAAATCAGGCACAAAGGGCGTCATAATCGCATCAACATCAGCGCGCGACGGTTTTTGTGAGAAATCGACGGCGTTGAGTGCCGCAAGAATTTCTTGGTGGTGCGGAGCATAGTAACGCGGTGCGATGTCGGCCACGACGAGTTTGTTTAGTATTTCGGGATGGGTCATCGCAAAAAACATCCCAACCTTGCCGCCCATAGAATGCCCGATCAGGTCAACATTTTGCAGATTGTTTTGTACACAATAGTCGTATACATCCTGCACCATTGCGGCATAGGTAAATTCGTCTGAGTGGAAACTGCGGCCGTGGTTGCGCAAATCAATGAGATGCGCCGCGAAACCTTGCTGTGCATATTTGGCACCGAGCGTTTTCCAGTTGTCGGACATGCCGAGGAAACCGTGGAGGATTAAGAGTGGTTGGCCTTGGCCTTCTATTTTTGAATATAACATGATATTGGTTATCGGTTGTAGAATAATTCAAAATTCGTTGTTCAGCTTTCGTTGTTCAACACTCTTTTGAAGGTTGAATATTGATTAACGAATGTTGGATTTAGAACGGTGCCCGCGTGAGGGATAGAGGCAAGCACCGCGTGCAGCCGATAGCCCGACCCGCAGGGGCACGCCCAAAAATTATTTCAATTTATTTAAATATTGGTGGACGACGTTTTCGAGACCCAGGTAAATGGCTTCGGCGATGAGCGCGTGGCCAATAGAGACTTCGAGCAAACCGGGAATGTTTTGCTTGAAAAATGCGATGTTCTCGAGGCTCAAGTCGTGGCCGGCGTTGATGCCGAGTCCGAGCTCGTTGGCTTTTTTGGCCGCAATGACGTAGGGCTCGATTCCCTTTTCATTGCCCAAACTGTATTGGTGCGCGAAGCTTTCGGTGTAGAGTTCGATGCGGTCGGTGCCGGTGGCTTTGGCGCCTTCTATCATGGCCTCGACGGGGTCGACAAAAATCGAGGTGCGGATGTTGTGGCGTTTGAACTCGGCAATTACGTCAATGAGGTAGTCCTTGTGCTTGACGGTATCCCAGCCGGCGTTTGAGGTAATCGCGCCGATGGCATCGGGAACAAGCGTGACTTGATCGGGTTTGGTTTCAAGGACAAGATCGATGAAATTGTGCTGCGGATTGCCTTCGATGTTGAATTCTGTATAAACGATGGGTTTGAGATCGCGCGCGTCCTGGTAGCGGATGTGGCGCTCATCTGGCCGCGGATGGATCGTGATACCGTGTGCGCCGAAGCGCTGGATGTCTGTGGCTGCCTTGAGGATATCGGGCACATTGCCGCCACGCGCGTTGCGAAGCGTTGCGAGCTTATTGATGTTTACGCTTAGTTTGGTCATGGTGTTTGCAATTGGTGGCACAAAAATACAAAGTTAAACGGGCGGTTATTGCCAAATTTTGATTATTTTGGCATCGGCTATCAGCCTACTTATTATGACAGAGATTAAGGAATACATCAACAACGAATTCAAGCCGATACACGTGATGGACGCTATCGCGGAGGTGCAGGATTTTTTTATCGAGATGGCGTTTTCGCATTTTCCGGTGATGGAAGACGGCGTTTACACCGGGAGCATTGCAGCCGAAGATGTAGAAACCTTTGACCTCGGAAAGAAGGTAAATGATTACCGCTACACGCTCGAAGGTTTTTTTGTACGCAGCACCGATCTGTGGCTCGACGTTTTGGAGGTGTTTGCGAAAAACCAAACCAACATTGTACCGGTGCTCGATGCCGACAACAAATACGTTGGATATTATGAACTCGAGGACATCATCAAGTTTTTCCATGAGACACCGTTTTTGAAAGAGCCCGGCGGGATTATCGTGTTGCGCAAAGGCGTCCAGGAATATTCGATGAGCCAGGTGACACAGATTGTAGAAAGCAACAACGGCAAATTGCTGGGCTTGTTGATTTCTGAAGCCGACTTGGAGACGGTGCAGATTACACTCAAAATCAGTGTGGGACCAACCAACGATATCATCCAGACGTTTAGGCGTTATGGGTATGAAATCCTGTCGGAACACCAAGAGGACAATTACATCAACAACCTTAAGGAACGCTCGGATTACCTGGATAAATATTTAAATATATAGTGGAAAGTGCAAAGAGAAAAGTCGAAAGTCGGGAGACACGGCAGGCTTTTCTCTTTTGACTTTCAACTTTTGACTTTCGACTTTTGACTTTCGACTTTTGACTTTCGACTTTTGACTTTCGACTTTTTGACTCCACCATGAAAGTAGCCATCTACGGACAGTACTACCAAAACAGCACCGAACCGATTATACGGGATATTTTTGTTTTCTTTAACGAGAATAAAGTAGAGATGGTCATTGAGGATGCATTCCTCAAAATCCTGTACGACAAACAAATCGTAACTAAGCCCTACGCCACTTTTCATTCACATACAGAACTCGACCAGAGCTTTGACATGCTCGTGAGCATTGGCGGTGACGGGACCATTTTGCGCGCTGCGGCTTTGGTGGGCGATTCGGGCATCCCGATTCTGGGCGTCAATGCGGGAAGGTTGGGTTTTCTGGCCTCGGTACAAAAAGACAACATCGCCGACTTTTTGCAGCTAGTGCTAGAGAAAAAATACTCGATTTCTAAAAGGACTTTACTTTCATTGCGTTGCATTCCCGAAAACGAATCGATCAAGGCGATCAATTTTGCGATGAACGAGATTTCGGTAAGCCGAAAAGACACTACGTCGATGATTACCATCGACACTTATCTTAACGATGAATTCCTGAACTCTTACTGGGCCGACGGACTCATCATTGCCACACCAACAGGCTCAACGGGCTACTCTATGAGCTGCGGCGGCCCGATTTTAACGCCCGACGTAAAAAGCCTGGTCATTACGCCGATTGCGCCGCACAACCTGACGGCACGTCCCTTGGTAATCCCGGACAAAACAGAAATCAGGCTCAAAGTTTCGGGACGAGAGGAAAACTATTTGGTTTCATTGGATTCGCGCATCACTTCGATTAAGAACGAGTCGACGCTGATCATCAAAAAAACGCCTTTCAAAATCAACATGATTGAAATTGCGGGCGAGACATTTCTTAAAACGCTGCGCAACAAACTACTTTGGGGAGAAGACAAAAGAAATTAGCGGCTTTCTTATACTACACCCGTTTAATTCCCGTTTGTTGACTATTCTTTTCTAAGGGAATCGCATTTTTATTAACGCAAAATTTATTTAACAGAAATACCGTCGCCGTGTCTGACGAGTGCTCATTTTTGTTATATTTGCACGCTATTTTTAAAACAATGACGAGATTTTTTATAGTCGCCTTTTTTATTTTTGGTTTGAGCGCATTAAACGCACAGATTCATGAAGTTGGTGTTTTTTTAGGTGGCAGCAATTATATCGGGGATATTGGTAAAATGTCATATGTTTCACCCAATCAACCGGCCTTTGGTGTTGTTTACAAATGGAACCGCAGCCCAAGGCATTCCTGGAGATTTTCGGCGGTGTTGTCACAGCTTAAGGCAAGCGATATCGATTCGCCAGAACCGGCCAGGCAATTAAGGGGCTACAGCTTTAAGAACGACCTGCTCGAAGTATCGGCAGGACTTGAGTTTGATTTTTTTACGTTTGACCTGCACGATTCGGAACCGCAGTTTACGCCATATGTTTACACCGGTTTGAGTTATATCCATTACAACGGCTTGTTTTTCGTGGCCGACCAGCCGCGTTATGACGCCAAACACGACGGGGTTGCGTTGCCTATGATCGTAGGATTTAAGGGACGCCTCGCCAGCAACCTGGTGTTGGGTGCAGAAATTGGCGCCAGGTTGGCTTTCGCCGATGACCTTGACGGAAGCAATCCTACCAACAAAGGACTGAAGCCGTTGGCATTTGGAAATACACATAGTAACGATTGGTATGTTTTCACCGGTATAACATTAACCTATACCTTTGGAAACAAACCCTGCTTTTGCGCTGATTAAAACGATGAGTCTTAAAAATACCATTAACGAAGACAACTTACCCCAACACCTGGCCATCATCATGGACGGCAATGGCCGTTGGGCCAAACAGCAAGGTATGCTTCGCGCGTTTGGACACGAGAACGGCACCAAGTCGGTTCGTGTTACGGTAGAGGCTTGCGCCAGGCTCGGCATCAAAAACCTCACGCTTTACGCCTTTTCTACCGAGAACTGGAACCGCCCCAAAATTGAAGTGGATTTGCTCATGAAACTGCTCATCAAATCGCTACAAAATGAACTCAAAACGCTAACCGACAACAACATCAGGTTGAATTCTATAGGCAACCTTGATTTGCTTCCGAAATCGGCCCAAAAGCAATTGCGCGAGGTCATCGACACGACCAAAAACAACACCCGAATGACGTTGACACTCGCCTTGAGTTACGGTTCTCGCGAAGAAATCCTGCAGGCAGTCCGCGCCATTAGTGATAAAGTTAAAAATAATATAATTTCAATAGCCGATATTGACGAATCAATTATTAATCAGCATCTTTACACGCAAAATTTACCGGACGTCGATTTACTGATCAGAACCAGCGGAGAGCACCGTATCAGTAACTTTTTACTCTGGCAGATTGCCTACGCCGAACTCTATTTTACCGATGTTTTATGGCCAGATTTCAGAGAGGAGCACTTGTATGAGGCGATTGTCAGTTATCAGAAAAGAGAACGTAGATTTGGAAAAACAAGCGAACAAATTAAATAATTTCTTAGTGTTACAAAAGACCTTTAAACTAGTCGCTGCCCTATTGATTTTCGGGAGCATTCCCCAAATAAAAGCGCAAGACAGAATCCCGTTTGACCAAGGCACCAAATACATTTTGGCAGACGTGGACGTCACCGGAAAAATCAGCTACAACGAACAAACCGTCATCACTTTTGCAGGGCTCGAAAAAGGCCAGGACATTACCATTCCTGGAGAAGAAATCAGTAACGCGATCAAGAAATTAGGAAAACTGGGGCTGTTCAGTGAAATTGATTTTTATGTCAATAAGATTGCAGGCGATAGTATTTACCTTGAACTCAACATCAACGAACTGCCCAAACTCGGCGAAGTCAAATTTGTAGGTGTGAGGAAAGGAAAAGTAGAAGGATTGATCAAGGACACCGGTCTTACCAAAGGAAAGATAGTCAATGAAAACCTGATTACCACTACCCGAAACTATATCGAAAACAAATACAAGAAAGACGGATTCTATAATACCAAAGCCACCATCACTACCAAATTAGACACTGCTACCGTGGCCAATGAGGTAAAGATGCTCATTGTGATAGACAAAGGCAAAAAAGTCAAGGTAAAAACCATTGACATCAATGGCAACCAGATGTTTACCGACGCAAAAGTGCGTGCGGCGATGAAGAACACCAAACAAAAAAACTTCGTGCGTCTTTGGAAAGCGTCTAAGTTCATCAAGGACAAATACAAGGAAGACCTCGTATCTATTGTGGATAAATACAAGGAGAAAGGATACCGTGATGCGCGTATCGTTTCTGATTCTGTTGGGTTTGACAAGAACAAGAAAGACCTCGCGATTAAAATTAACCTCGAGGAAGGCCGCAAGTATTACTTTGGCGATATCCGCTTTGTAGGAAATACCATTTACCCCGACGAAGGTTTGCGCAGGATGCTCGGCATCAAAAAAGGCGATGTGTACAATGGTGTCTTGCTTGAAAAAAGAATCGCCGACAAATCAAGACCCGACGGAGACGATATTACCAACTTGTACCAAAACAATGGTTATTTGTTCTCGAATATCAATCCGGTCGAGGTAAGGACGGTAAACGACACGATTGATTTTGAAATCCGTATCGTTGAAGGACCGCTCGCCTACTTCAATAAAATTTCGGTCACCGGAAACGATAAAACCAATGACAAGGTCATTTACCGGGAATTGCGTACCAAACCAGGACAAAAATACAGTAAAGAAGAATTGGTACGTACCATTCGTGAAATCGGCCAGCTCGGATTTTTTGACCCTGAGGCCATCAAACCCGAATTTAGAAACGTAGACCCTGCAGCCGGTACAGTTGACATAGAATATCAGCTGGTAGAAAAAGGATCCAGCCAGATTGAACTTCAAGGTGGTTATGGCGGCGGCGGATTTATAGGAACGTTGGGATTGTCATTTAACAATTTCTCGGTTCGTAACCTGTTCAACAAAGAAGCCTACCACCCGCTTCCTATGGGCGACGGGCAAAAAGTATCGTTGCGTTTGCAAGGAAGTTCTTATTTCCAGACTTATAGCGTTTCCTTTTCGGAGCCTTGGTTTGGCGGTAAAAAACCGGTGCAGTTTAGTACGTCGGTGGCGTATAGCAAGCAGTTTGCGCAAGACCGTACCAACGGTGGGCCAGACAAAAACCAGAGTTTTAATATCTTCTCCTTATCGGCTGGTATTGCCAAACGACTTACCGTGCCTGATGATTATTTTGTATTGTCTCAATCGGTGTCGTTCTTATACTATGATCTTAAGAACTTTAACAGCGGATTGTTTGCCAACTTTAAAGACGGCTCCTCGCGAAACCTATCCTATACCATTGGTTTGAGCCGGAACAACAAAGGGGTAAACCCAATTTTCCCAACCTATGGCTCTGAGTTCAGCATTAGTGGAAAATTCACCATTCCTTACTCATTGTTTGACAACGTAAATTATGCCAATCTAGAGAATGAAGAAGCTTATCGTCTAACTAACGACACGGGAGCAGTAATTAAAGGAGCGAACGGTGCAGATATCGCTCCGGGAGCTTATATCGGCCCTGACGGAAATCGGGTAGACAGATGGCAAGACGCTTACGTAGACCAAGGGAAAATCGACCAAAAAGAATACAAATGGCTTGAATATTACAAAATTAAGCTCAAAGCAGACTGGTATACCAAAATTTATGGTAAATTAGTCCTCCGTACTTTGAGTGAATTTGGCTATTTAGGAAAATATACGAATCGTAAACTTGTTCCGTTTGAAAGGTTCTATGTTGGCGGAAGCGGTTTGGCGAACTTTGCTCAGGACGGACGTGAGATTGTTCAGCTCAGGGGTTATGACGACAATTCTTTGTCTAGCAACGACGGAGACCCGATTTACAACAAGTTTTCACTAGAATTGCGTTATCCGATAACCCTAAAATCTGCTGCCTCTATTTATGTGCTCGGATTCTTAGAAGGTGGTGCGTCGTATTCAAGTTTTAGGGAATACAACCCATTTCAACTCAAGCGTTCGGCAGGAATGGGTCTTAGGATTTTTATGCCCGCGTTTGGATTGCTCGGAATCGACTTTGGATATGGATTCGACCCGCTTACCGGACAAACCAGAGCGAACGGTATGGAAACCCATTTTATAATTGGCCAGCAATTTTAAAATTAATTATATTTGGCACGGCTTTTAGTTGTAAAATTTTGAATTTATGAGAAAACATTTTTTATTGCTGGTTTTCATGCTGGCTGTTTCCCTTACCGCAACTGCCCAATCGCGCGGAACCAAAATCGGTTACATTGACATGGAATACATCCTGCAGAATGTTCCCGACTATATAGAAGCCAAAAACCAATTGGAGCAGAAAGCCCAAAAATGGAAACAGGAAGTTGAAATCAAACAAATCGATATTGCAAAACTCAAAGAATCGTTAAAGACAGAAAGAGTTTTATTGACCCGTGAGTTGATTGAGGAGAGAGAAGAAGAAATTGCTTTTCAGGAAAATGCCCTTCTAGAATACCAGCAGAAAAGATTTGGTCCAACCGGCGACTTGATGACACAGAAAGCCGTATTAGCACAACCTGTTCAAGACCAGGTTTTTACCGCAGTTCAAGACATTGCAGAAGCTAAAAAATATGATTTTGTCTTTAATAAAACCTCAGACCTTACCATGTTGTTTTCTGCAAAGCGATATGACATTAGTGACCAAGTCATCCGTGTATTGAACCGCGCTTCGAGAAGAAACCAACTCAAAGGCAAGGAACTTAAAGAACAAGAGAAAAAGGAGGCGCTTGAGGATATGGTAGACGACAATCCGGCATTGCAAGAAAGACAAGCCAAAATCGACGCCAAGAAAGCGGCACGCGAAAAACTCGTAGCCGACCGCAAGGCTGCCCAGGAAGAGAAAAAAAGACTAGCCGAGGAAAAACGAAATGCTGCCAAGCAGGGAAAAACCGCAACCTCCACTACTCCACCAAATAAAGAAGAAGGAAAGGCCAGTACGACGAGCACCACAGAAAAAGCCAATAGCGAAGTGCAGGACGACCAAAATGATACCGACAGCACGGCGGCAACCGAAGACCCAAAAAAGAAAAGTGCCGAAGCCAGAGCTCAAATATTAGCCGATAGAAAAAAAGCGCAAGAAGAAAAGAAAGCCAAAGCATTGGCCGACCGACAAGCCAAAATAGAAGCGGCAAAAAAAGCGCGAGAAGACAAGGCCAAGGAAAAAGAAAACAAAAATTAAACAGTTAATTAATTAATATTTCCAATGATGATGAAACAATTCAAAACTTTAGCAATGGTTGCTCTTTTATTTATTGCCGGTAACCAGGCTATGAATGCCCAGGCAAAAACTGCACACGTAGATGTAAGTGATTTGATGTCGAAAATGCCAGCGATGCTTGACGCTCAAAAACAACTAGAAAAACTTAGCGGAACTTACGATACAGAATACAAAACCATGGTTGAAGAGTATCAAAACAAGCTCAAAAAATACGAGCAGGAAGCTTCAACGGTTACCGAGGCAGTTAACGAAACCCGTTCTAAAGAAGTTCAGGATATGCAGAAACGAATTGTTGATTACAGAGACAATGCCCAGAAAGAATTGCAACAAAAAGAGTCCGACATTGTAAAACCGATCATGGAGAAAGTAAAAGCATCTATCCAAAAAGTCGGAAAAGCCAAAGGATTCCAATACGTTTTGAATTCAGAAGGTTTATTACTTGCCGATGGCCCGAACATCACGGCCGATGTTAAGAAAGACCTCGGATTCTAAATCCTAAAAACTTTTGAAAACTGCCCATTTATAGTGGGCAGTTTTTTTTTATATTTGATAATGACCAATTCTAAACCCATCGGCCTTTTTGATTCTGGTATTGGAGGAAGTTCGATCTGGAGCGCCATACATGAATTGATGCCCAATGAAGACACCATTTATCTGGCAGACAGTAAAAACGCCCCTTACGGAAAAAAATCAAAGGAAGAGATTGTCGCACTAAGCGAAAAAAATACCGAATTCCTACTCAATCAAAATGCAAAAATCATAGTGGTCGCTTGCAATACTGCTACCACCAATGCCATCAAGGAATTACGCGCCAAATATGACGTGCCGTTCATTGGGATTGAACCCGCCATCAAGCCTGCAGCTTTGCATTCTAAAACCCAAAAAATTGGGATCCTGGCCACCAAAGGCACCATCAACAGCGAGCTATTCAATAAGGCGGTAGAGATTTACCACGACACCACGATCATTGAACAAATTGGCTACAACCTTGTAGAACTGATAGAGGCCGGCGAAATCAACTCGCCCGAGATGAAGCAACTGCTCCACTCCTACCTCCAACCGATGATCGATGAAAATATAGATTACCTGGTTTTAGGTTGCAGCCACTACCCGTATCTCATGCCACAAATCAGAGAAATACTGCCGCCACATATCAAAATTATCGATTCGGGAGAAGCAGTAGCGCGGCAAACTCAAAATATATTAAGGGAGAAAGTTGGTTTTAATGCAGCTGACCACAAAAGCACCAATATTTTTTACATCAATGCCAATCCAAACGTTCTTGCCGATATTCTCGAGCATCGCTACCCGATCGAACAACGCGATTTTTAAACGTCTCTGTCGTCCTTAAACCACCCGGCGTACATCACGTAGTTATTGGAAATTCGGTCTATTTCACCCGAAAAATCAGAGACATCAATATCCTTTACCTTTTTTGCTGGCACCCCTGCATATATGGATCCCGACTTTACAACGGTATTTTGTGTAACCACCGCGCCGGCCGCAACAATCGAATTGCGCTCCACTACACAATTGTCCATCACAATGGCGCCCATTCCGATAAGTACATTGTCCTGGATTGTACAACCATGCACAATGGCATTGTGTCCGATAGACACATTGTTACCTATGGTCGTAGCGTATTTCTGATAGGTACAATGAATGATCGCGCCGTCCTGAATGTTCACTTTGTCACCTATCGTAATGCTGTTCACATCTCCGCGCACCACAGCATTAAACCACACACTACAGGAATGGCCAAATTGAACTTCTCCCACAATGGTAGCATTCTCGGCTATGTAACAATCCTCAGGAATTGAAGGCTTCTTTCCGTTTACTTCTTTAATCAACATGTGTATAAAAAAATTGTCCCGAATAAATCGGGACAGTTATTAATTGATTGCTGGACATTTACAGTGGTATCTCTCCTGTTTGCACCAAAGATTCATACCCAAGGTAATCTGGTGGTATCCGCCATTGTCAAACTTGATGGCGCC
>JAKQJQ010000298.1 GCA_029561105.1 Bacteroidota bacterium | reverse complement strand
CCGTGCTTGGAAATCAGGTACGCGCTAAGTAGTCCGCCCACCGTCAGCGCGATTACACCGACGGTACCGTACACGATACCAACGTCCGCCGTTGACAAGCCCAAACCGCCCTTCTCTTTACCGTCCAAAAGAAACACTGGTGCGATCTTTACGAGCTGGGATTCCGCAAACCGGTATAGCAACAGAAACGCAAACACGGTGGCAATACCGGGTTTCTGTACAAATTTTTTGAAGATTGCGACGAACGTCTTTCCGACATTTCCACCTTCAATTTTTGCGGTGTCATTCGCCGGCTTCGGCAACGCGAAGCTGTGATACACAAACAACGCAATGAACATACCCGCCAGCAAGAAAAAAACCATCGACCATGCCCACGTAAGCTTGCCGGTCATCTCGGTGAGCTTGCCCGCGAGAAAAACCAACGCGCCTTGCCCTGCAATCATTGAGAGACGGAAAAACGTGCTACGGATGCCGACGTACGCGGCCTGTTCGTGTTGCTGCAACCCAAGCATGTAAAAGCCGTCTGACGCGATGTCATGCGTCGCACCGCTAAACGCGAGCAGCCAAAATATCGCCAACGTCATTTGAAAAAAGTGATCCGTCGGGATGGTGAGAGCGACCAACGCAAACGACGTGCCGATTAGCAATTCCAACCAGACAATCCACCAGCGCTTGGTGCGGAACATATCCACAAATGGCGACCACAACGGCTTGATGACGAACGGCAAATACAGCCAACTCGTGTAGAGCGCTATGTCCGTATTGGACACACCCATATTTTTGTAAAGAATGACGGAAAGCGTCATCACGGCGACGTACGGAATACCTTGCCCAAAATACAACGTGGGAATCCACCACCACACGCTACGGTCCCGTCCCTCAGGATTCACCGCTTTGGACTGCATTTTTTCGACCTCGTTTGTCATATTCACCGTTGCTTCCGCACCATTGCGCGACATTTCTAACCGTAACGGCTTGTTAAAAGATAACTTGCTCATTTGACCGCTAGATTGGGATGCAATGCGAGGCACGAATCCCTTGTGTGGCTAGCCACACAAGGGATCCGCAACGACGCAGTGCGCCCAAGCCCAGCCGGGCAAATGGACAAGTTATTTGTTAATAAGCCCTAAGTGTGCACTATGCTTTGCAGCGACCGGAAACTCGTTTCAATCGGCACTCGTTAAGAGTGACCTCGTGCGCCTTCGCGCTCACACGAACTGA
>JAKQJQ010000273.1 GCA_029561105.1 Bacteroidota bacterium | reverse complement strand
CACAAAAACAGGTCTTTCTGTGGACGGACGTGTGTTTTTTAGCAACTCATCCACAAAAACAGGTCTTTCTGTGGACGGACGTGTGTTTTTTAGCAACTCATCCACAAAAACGCCCCTTTTTGTGGACGGAAATTTAGTTTTGGCAATCTATCCACAAAAACAGGTCTTTCTGTGGACGGACGTGTGTTTTTTAGCAACTCATCCACAAAAACAGGTCTTTCTGTGGACGGACGTGTGTTTTTTAGCAACTCATCCACAAAAACAGGTCTTTTTGTGGATGGAATGGTGTTTTTTAGCAACTCATCCACAAAAACGCCCCTTTTTGTGGACGGAAATTTAGTTTTGGCAATCTATCCACAAAAACAGCCATTTTTGTGGATGGATCTGTGGTTGCGGCAAATCTATCTGGAAAAATTGACGATTTCTGACTTTAATTGACTAATTGCACGGCTTATCTCTAAAGAAATTTGACCTTCTCAAATCATTATTACTATTATTAGTTGACTATAGGTATTTATACTTGAATTTAGTTTCCTAGTACCAGCCAGGCCTCAGCCATTACATAAGTCCGAAGTTGAGGGGTGGGTGGTAAGTGATAAAAATCGGGACAACGTCTTTAATAGAAACATAAACAGCGCGTTACGCGTTTTTGTTATAATGTCGTGACTTACCACCTCCCATAAAGCAACCGCAAAAAAATGCTTGGTGCTGCAAAGCAGCCAATTATTTGCGCCAAAGGCTTTTGGCGCACCGTCTTGAAGACCACCGGGCGGTATTTCTGTAGGTATACTGATCAATGGCAAGGATGCTTCCACCACAAAATTAGAGAAGCCTCGGCTTAGAAAAGAAAAGCTTCCCTGTTCCTATACACGGGTATTTTTTGGTTCCACCCATTGCTAAAAATAACTACTTTTGTCCGGACATTAGAAGCGCAGGAATGAAAAGAAAACCATTGCAAAATTTTTTGTATATCTCCATTGCCGCAGCAGTGGTCACCATCCTGCTTAAATTTTATGCCTATCATCTTACCGGCTCCATTGGATTCATGTCCGATGCAATGGAATCGCTGGTGAACCTGTTCGCTGCGGTCTTTGCACTCGTCATGCTTCATCTGTCGCAGAAGCCGGCCGACGAAGGTCATGCATTTGGCCATACCAAAGCCGAGTATTTTTCGAGTGCAGCAGAAGGGGCACTCATTCTGATCGCCGCATTCAGCATCATCCGCTCAGCCATTACCCGGCTGATAGAACCGGTGCCGCTGGAAAATCTGAACACCGGCTTGTTATTCTCCCTTCTGGCCTCGCTGGTTAACATGGTAGTGGGAATCATACTCATAAAAAGCGGCAAAAAGCACAAATCACTGATTCTGGAAGCTGATGGCAGACACCTGATGACCGATGTGTGGACTTCGGCCGGGGTGATTGCAGGCATAGTGGTTGTAAAATTCACCGGATGGGTAGTGATTGACCCTATTATTGCCCTACTGGTGGCCATCAATATCATATATACGGGGTATAAACTCATCAGCCGCTCTGCAAGCGGGCTGATGGATGCCTCAATACCCGATGAAGACATACAAAAAGTAACGACTTATCTGGACTCCCTGAAAGAGCAGCAGATTGAATACCACTCTTTACTGACCCGGTCAGCCGGACAACGCAAGTTCATCTCCCTGCATCTGCTGGTGCCCGGTGAATGGAGTGTACAGAAGGGACATGACTATGCTGACCGGATTGAGCTTACCATCGAAAACATGTTTAACGAACCGGTGACCGTATCAACACATATTGAAGCTGTGGAAGATCCGGCCTCCATGAATGACATTGGCCTTGACCGCAAATAAAAACGGGCCGGAAGCAACTCCCGGCCCGGAAAACACATAGGCTTCAATAACCGGATCATTCCCGGCAGAGTTCACCCACACCATTTTTCTTCCTGAAGGCTTGAACCAGTGAGTAAACTATCAGCAAGGCCAGTATTCCTATACAGAACCAGCCTGTTATGATTATGTCCTGATGTACGACTGCGGCAGCGGCACGTTTGAAAATAATGCCGTAATATGCCCAAACGAAAACCAGTGGGTAAAAGACCACATTATTCTTAAGGGTCACCAGTACGGCTATGATCAGGCCAACGACCATGACTATGATGGTCCATACGTTTTCTGCCAGGCCGAACCCGTTCCAGTTCCATGAAACAAGCAGCGCAGAGATATTGGCAATGGTGGCAACCGATATCCACCCCAGGTACACATTCATGGTAACCCTGTAGGCAATCCTGGCCGGCACCTTTTGGATCTTTGCATTAAACAAGCCGTTGTACAACGAAATCAGGCATAACAGCAATCCAATCATTACTATCACAGACAGAAGTATCTGCTGGTAATGCCATGTGAATATCCAGGCTGTATTCAAGATACAGGTAAGTGCAAATACAAGGCTCTGGTTCTTGTTCAGTGCAAAGCGCTCCTTTTTACCGTAAACAGCCACCACCTGGTATATGACCATATAAAGCAAGAGGGCGTATATCACACCCCATATGGAGAAGGTCATTCCAGAAGGCACAAACAGGTTGGGATACAGGTCAGACAATTCTCCTGTTTGTATTCCGTTGATGGGAAGGATATTGGCCAGTGCGTTGACCACAACCATTCCAAGATACAAAAAAACGTTAAATACCGATAAAGACTTGTTATTCATATTATTAGGTTTGTTATTATAATCAAAGATACAAAAATCAGGGCAAAAAAAAAAGACTGACCAAAACCTTTTGGTCAGTCTCATACCTTAAACGGAGGCTATTAGTCTGTTATACCCGGCGCGATGTGTACTTTGTGTGTAACAGGTGATGGGATACCTCACTGAGCGGATGGCCCAGAAAATCGTTGTAGATCTTAATGATCTCGGGGTTCTCGTGCGATTTTCTCAAAGGCATCCCTTCGTCCTCGGCATAAATTGCCACTGCCCTGCGCTGACGGATCTCGGGATTTGTTGGGATGGGCTGACCGCCTCCCCCCAGGCACCCTCCGGGGCAGGCCATGAATTCTACGAAATGGTAATCGGCTTTGCCTGCCTTCACCTTGTCCATGATGTATTTGGCATTGACCAGTCCGTGGGCAACGGCACATTTGAGTTCCACCCCATCCAGGAATGCCCATTCTTTCCTGGGTTTTTCAATTTTTATCCTGGCTTCGCGAATCCCTTCCGCACCACGTACCGGTGTTATGTTCAGGTTGTCAAAGGGGACTTCCCTGCCTGTGACCAGTTCGTAGACGGTCCTCAGCGCGGCTTCCATAACCCCTCCGGTGGAACCAAAAATTACACCGGCTCCTGTGGATTCTCCCATCAGCCGGTCAAAATGCATGTCTTCAAGCCTGGCGAAATCAATGCCAGCCTGTTTGATCATGATGGCCAGCTCGCGGGTTGTGAGTACATAATCCACGTCGCGGTAGCCGCTGGAGTGCATTTCAGGCCTGGCTGCCTCGAATTTCTTAGCGGTACAAGGCATAACAGACACAGAAATAATTTTTTCAGGATCAAGCTTCCTTGCTTTGGCATAATATGTTTTAACCAGGGCTCCGAACATTTGTTGGGGCGATTTGCAGGTGGACAGGTGGTCCAGGAATTCCGGGTACAGGTGTTCTATGAACTTGATCCATCCCGGAGAGCAGGAGGTGGCCATTGGGAATTTGATAGTCCTGTCGTTTTCGGTCAGTGCCTTTTTAAGCCGGGATAGCAATTCAGAGCCTTCCTCCATGATGGTCAGGTCTGCCGTGAAATCGGTGTCCATAACCGCATCAAATCCTAGCCGCTTTAAGGCGGCGACCATTTTTCCGGTAACACGGGCTCCCGGATCAAAGCCCAATTCTTCACCCAGTCCCACGCGTACTGCAGGAGCAGTCTGGATTACAACATATTTGTTTTTGTCCGAGATGGCAGCCCAGACTTCTTCAATGTAGTTCTTTTCCACCAGGGCCCCGGTAGGGCAGTGGTTCACGCATTGGCCGCAGTTGGTGCAAATCACATCGTTCATAGATTTTTCAAAGAATGTGGTGACCCGGGCATATTCGCCCTTGTAGGCCATGGTCAGTGCATTGACACTTTGCAGTTCGGCACATGTCCTGACGCATCGCTGGCAACGGATGCATTTGCTGTCATCCTTGATGATGGATGGAGAGTAATCGTCTATGGTGTAATTGCGGAATGGCACAAGATGAATGAAATCCTGGTTCATGATCTTGTATTCCGAGGCAAGCAACTGCAGTTCACAGTTTCCGTTCTTGTAGCAGCTGGTGCAATCCGCGTTGTGTTCCGAGAGGAGGAGCTCGATGATGTGTTTGCGCGAGTTCCTTACCTTGTGGGTGTTTGTCAGCACGTCCATCCCTTCTTCACAGGGTGTGGCACAGGCCGGGGCCAGGCGTTTTTGTCCGGCTATTTCCACAACACAGACCCGGCAATTCCCTGCAACGCACAAATCTTTATGGTAACACAGTGTGGGGATGATCACCCCAATCTGCTTGGCCGCATCCAGGATGGATGTTCCTTTTTCAATTTCTACAGGCTGGCCGTTTATGGTAATTTTTACTTTCTTTCCCATGGTTGTCTGTTTTCTGGTTTAGTAAATCATCTCCTCTCTGAAATTCTCCACTATAGAAGTGAATGAATTGGCAACGGATTGACCCAGACCGCACTTTGCAGTATACTGCATGGTTTCGGCAAGGTCAAGCAATTTATCCAGATATGAAGCCGGTTTCTCCCCCCTTTTTACTGCTTTGATACCTTTAAGCAATTGCTGGCAGCCAACCCGGCAAGGTGTACATTGTCCACAGGACTCTTCTGCAAAAAAATTGAGGTAATTGTCCAGGACATTGAACATGGAACGGGAGCTGTTGAAGAGCATCATGGAACCTCCCGTGGGAAGGGATATTCCTACCAGCTTTCCTTCAAATCCTATACTGGTTCCCGAAAACTTTTTTCTTGGCACCAGGAATCCGGATGCCCCGCCAACCTGGACTGCCTTGGTATCGTCATCGCCAAAATCATCGACAAAGTCGGACAGGCTCATCCCCAGCTCCAGCTCGTAAATCCCGGGCTTTGGGGTATCGCCGGAGATTGAGAAAAGTTTTGTGCCCCGGGAAAATTGCACACCAAGATCGTAAAAACGTTTTGACCCGTACTTGAAGATGGTAAAGGTGTGGGCCAGGGTCTCCACATTGTTTATTACGGTAGGTTTTCCCAGGTATCCGTAAGCAGTAGGATAGGGTGGCTTGTTGCGGGGTTCTCCCCGTTTTCCTTCCATGGATTCAAACAGGGCTGTCTCTTCTCCGCATATGTACGCGCCGGAACCCATAAAGATATTGATTTTGAAATCGTATTTGATTTCCTTACAGAAAAACTCAAATTCGCTGATCGCTTTTTTCAATTCCTGTTGCAGGAAGAAATACTCGCCCCTGAGGTATATGAATCCTTGTTTTGCACCAATCACATAACCACAGAGGGCAATGGCCGTCAAAACTTTAAAAGGAACCCTGGAGAGGATCTCCCGGTCTTTGAAAGTGCCCGGCTCTCCTTCATCGGCATTGCAAATCACAAATTTTTCGTCTGATTTCAGTTCAGAAGTAAGTTTCCATTTTAATCCGGTGGGGAATCCGGCTCCGCCTCTTCCCTTGAGCTCGGAACTTATCAGTTCGTTGATCAGCTCGTTGGGAGTGCGTGCAAGGCTCTTGGTGAGCACTTCTTCCCAGTCATTTTCATTTTTGAAAATGAAATCTGCTCTTTTAACAATGTGATTAGCTGACAAAACCACACATACAATTTTCACACGAAACAAAAACAAATAAAAGACACAATATGCTATATATTAGATAATTAAAAATATACATATTTTATAAATCCTCTTCTTTTCTACTCTTTTTTGCACTTTTTTGCTCAAAAACGTTTCTTAAACCGTTTCTTTTTTGTATCTTTGTGTAAAGAAAACAGATATGAAAAAAGTAGTAAATCTGCGGGTTAAGAAACTCGCCAACGGTAACGGAAGTTATTATTTAGATTGGTTTCAGAGCGGGAAACGCCATTATGAGTATTTGAAACTCTATACGGTACTATCCGACCGCCCTACCAAAGAAGAACGCGACGCAAACAGAGAAAGCCTTAAATTGGCTCAACAAATCCGCAATCAGCGCGAAAATCAGCTTATCGCCGAACCACAAGGAATAACACCAACAGCCAAGCGGAAACAATCAGCCATCACATATTTTGAGAACAACGCCACAACAAAGGGCGGGGAGCAAATGACAGAACACTTAAAAGCCTATCTGCCAAACAAAAGCATACAGATACAAAACATAAACAAAGAACTCATACAAGGCTTTTCAGACTATCTTTCCAAAGAACTGAACGGAAATACTGCCAACGCTTATTTTTCCAAATTCCGCTCTTCCATTAAGCGAGCCATTGCGGAAAAAATCTTGCCATCAGACATTCTTTTAGATATATCTGCACCCGAAAAACAAGAAACGGTTGTCAGTTTCTTGACAACAGATGAAATTGCCCTGATTGCGAAAAGCGACCTGAACCCGAAAGTAAAGAAAGTTTTTCTGTTTTCGTGCTTCACCGGCTTACGTTATTCGGATATAAAAAACCTGACTTGGGGCAATATTACCGAAGATTTCAAACTGCAATTTTCACAACAAAAAACACAGACGAAAAACGGCAAGCAAACAAGTGTAACGCTTATTCCGATGAATCCACAGGCTATCGCTTTGCTTGGCGAACGCCAAGAAAATGATTTGAAGGTTTTTGAAGTACCTTTGCAACAGACTTGCGACAAATCTTTGAAATCCATTGCGAAAAAACTGAATATCAAAAAGACCTTGCATTTTCACATCGCGCGTCATTCTTTCGGCGTTATCCTGTTGGAAAACAATGTTGATATTTACAAAGTCAGCAAGTTGTTAGGGCATAAGTCCGTTCAAACAACTATCAAGCATTACGCCAACATTACCGATAAGGGCGCACGAGAGGCGATAGATTGTTTTCCTGAAATCAAAATATAGTTGATTATGAACAATATACAGAAAATAATGTTTGGCGAACTTCGCCCTTGGCTCGAAGAAAATAACAGAACCAACGAGTATTATAAACCGCTCACACGCGGTTTAAATACCGTTCAAACAGCCTTTAATCCGCATTACGAATTAAACTTTATCCGTCATTTTTCGGACAAAACGCAATATTACAAAAAGCTAATCGACAATGATTTAGTGGATTATTGCAATACGCTGTTTTCGGAAACCGAAAACGCGAGCAATAACCTGATTGCTTACAAAATAGACAAATCAAAAAAACTGTTGTACTCAAAAATCAAAGAAATTGCGACAATTTTAAGCACTCAAAACTTTACTCTTTCTTACATAAATTCGCAAAACGCCGATTTTTCGATTGACAGGCAATTCAAAGAATCCACTTACATTATCTTTTATCTGCTTTCGGCTCTGATAAAGTGCTGTTTGGAAATCCAACACCATTTCCGCGATGCAATCCACGAGGACAATTTAATGGAAATACCGGACTTTTACACGCAACTTTTGCAAAGGCAAGCCCCCGACAATCCGTTTATCAAAGAAATTCAAAGTATAGAAATCGAAGTAGTTCCCGAAGAAAAGAAGAAAAAATCAGATACCGGCAGCATACTTGCTTTTACCTACAAGAAACTAAACTCTCAATCGGGCGACATTACCGATTTGTTCAATTCACTGAAAAAGAACAACCGCATTGCACAGGATACAAGTATTACCGATTTCAAACACGCCTTTTCAGGCGTTACGGTCGAAAATCCAGTTCGTTGGACAGGTGCAAAAAGTGAATTGCCATACCTCATTAAACTGCTTTGCAATACGCATAATGTTTTGGAATATACCGGCAGTGTTTGGCAAATAGTGTGTGCCTGTTTCGTAGATAAAGACGGAAATCTGTTTGACGAAACCAATCTGAAAGACCAGAAAAAACCAAAACAGACCGCCGCCGTCATTGAAAAGATTGCCAGTTTGATGAAATAAAACCACTCCGCACTCCGCAGCAAACAAGAATAATCAAAAATAAAAAAGCGATAACCAAAAACAATTAAGCTGATGATTAAAATTCATTGGCTTTTTTGCGTTTTTCTGCTGCCACTCCGCACTCCGCAAGCACTCCGCGCGGAGTGTTAAGCCTCATTTCAAGCCATTTATTCACTCTAATTTTGCATTGTCTTCGATAATCGAAGATGACATTGCGCAATGTCCATTTTTAATTTTAATACAATTTCAAAATGGACGAAATTATTAAAAAACTCACCTCGATTGAGCAAAGAATTATCGAGCAAAATCTCTTACAAAAAGAGATAATCAACTTCGCAGAAGCCTGCTTATATCTTGATTTAAGCAGCAGTCATTTGTACAAACTTACAAGTGCAAATGCTATTCCGTGCTATTGTCCGCAAGGCAAAAAACTCTATTTCAGGCGGGCAGAATTGGATTTGTGGCTCACAAGCCACCGCAACGCCACCAAAGAAGAAGTAGAGCAACAGGCAGCCAATTACATAACCAAAAGCGGGAGGGCAAGACGATGAAAGAGCCGAAACACATTAGCGAAATTTTGCGCGAAATGGCACAAAATCCGCAAAGCGATTTTGAAAAAGCCATTGCGCAACTACCCTGTATTCAGGAACTCTTAAAAAGCCCCTCTTTCGGAGGGGTTGGGGAGGCTTCCCTTGAAGATTGGATTGACGGACAAGATGTAATGCACTTGTTACACATTAGCCCGCGCACCTTACAAACCTTGCGTTCAAACGGCATACTGCCATTTTCACGTATTGGGAACAAAATCTATTACAAGCGTTCCGACATTCAACGGATTTTGCAGGACAATTATACAATGTTTAAAATTCGCAACTATGGTAAGTAAGGAAGAAATTTTGAGCAAAACACATTACGGTTTGACGATTTACAGCCACATTTTGCGGCTGTATTATCCCGATGATGTTGTTTTTACATTGAAAGGTAGAGATTGCGGCTTGTGCCGCAATCCTTTCAACGCCAACCGCGAAACGCTGCACATTTTCATTGAGAAAGAGAATGTTTTGGGTAACGCATTAGACAAAGAGTTTGCTCGCCACGAGGATAGCGAAAACGCAATCGCCGCAGGCGATGCGTTTTCTTTTGCCGAACTACATTACAAGCAGAGTGGCAACGAACTTTTGCAAACGCTCAATAAAGAACTGTTTTTGCACATTGGCGAAAAGTCGCGCCAACGAGTGCAGAACTCAAACTTGTTTGAAGTTATGCCAAGTGCAACCGACTTTGGGCGTAGCCAAGAAAGGAGTTTTTACAAAAACAATTCTAAAAACTCAAATCAAGGAAATCAAATCAATCCTGTAAATCACGGTTCAGACAATTTGTTTTCCTTTTTCAAAGCCCCAATAAGCAACACCAAACCTCACAGCGAAACCACTTTGCGCAAGGTTTATAACGCGATTGTCGGCAACTACTACAAAGACAGCACCGAGAAATTGCGAGCAATTTCCGATGTCGCACAGATGCGAAAATTCAAAGCCGCCAACTTCGATTATTGCACCTTTTCAGGAACTTTCGAGAGCCGCAACGATAAAGCGTTAATCAAACATTCGGGCTTGCTATGTGTAGATTTTGACCATTTGCAAAACCTCAACGACCTAAAAAACCGTTTGCTTGCAGACGAATATTTTGATACACAGTTACTCTTTATTAGTCCTTCGGGCGATGGTCTGAAATGGATAATTTCCATTGATACAGAAACGGCAACACACGGCGATTATTTCGCCGCCGTTGCAAACTACATTTTGCAAACCTACGGCGTTACCATGGATAAATCAGGGCGGGACATTTCCCGCGCCTGTTTTTTGCCATACGACCCGCAGGCATTTATCAACCCTTTAATCCAATAAAAATATGAGCAAGAAAATATTTAATCCGAAAGATTGGGCAACGGCTGTGCCTGTCCAATCCTCACAGTTCCAAAAGTCCTTACAGTCCTTTTGTACCGATAATGATATAGAAACAATCACACGAAGAATTGAAACCGCTGCTGCTGATATTGCCCCCAATTACGCTGATTGGCGCGATTTGGGCTTCGCTCTCGCTGACGCTTTGGGCGAAAGCGGAAGAAGTTATTACCACCGTTTAAGTTGTTTTTACCCACAATACAACCAAACCGAAACCGACAAGCAATATAACAGTTGCCTGAAAGCGCACGGACACGGCGTAACTATCAAAACAATGTATCATTTAGCAAAAACAGCGGGTGTAGATATTTCCAAATATCCAAATTGCCAAAATGGAAATTTGGAAACATTGGAAATTTCGGCAAAAAACAAAAGAACACAAGAAAATTTCAAATCACTTTCAAATATTCCTAAAAATTCAACAGAAAACACAAGAAATCTCGTAGAAAACACCGAATTATTACAGGAAAATACCGAGAAAACACCAACTTTTCCCGAAATTATTTACAACAACTTGCCCGATTTTTTACTGCAAGTAACCGCCAAAGCAACTTCCGC
>JAKQJQ010000270.1 GCA_029561105.1 Bacteroidota bacterium | reverse complement strand
AAACAAACCCTGTAAACACCCATCCGACTTATCAAATCTGTTCATTATTTTAGTTAGTTACATTAGGTTAGAGACCCTCGGCTTCCTGGAGTCGGGGGTTAATTCGGAAAGAATAAGACGTTTGTCAAGAATATATTATATTTAAAAAAAACAATTATTTGCATTTAGAGGAGCTCATAAAAGCCTGCGCCCGACAAGATCGAAAGGCACAACAAGCAATGTACGAAAAGTATAAGAACATGCTTTTTGCACTATGTTTAAAATATTGTGCGAATCAATTTGAAGCCGAGGACAACCTGCACAATGCTTTTATTGAGATTTTCACCAACATCAAAAAATTCAACAACAAAGGCTCTTTTGAAGGCTGGATGAAACGCATCACCATCAACAAGGCCATTGACAGCTACAAGAAAAAATACAAGCTCGTACCGCTAAAGGACGATCTCAAGGAAGAAACCGATATTGAGGTGCAGGAACTCGATTTTCCGCTCGATGAGATCCTCAAACTCGTCCAGGAATTGCCCAACCAATACCGTCTGGTGTTCTGCCTGTACGAACTCGACGACTATCCACACCATGAAATCGCAAAAATGCTTTCTATTTCTGAAGGCACCTCAAAATCAAACCTGCACCGCGCCAAAGTGATCCTCAAAGAGAAGATCAGGTCGCGCATGGTGCAGCATTACAACATTGGCCATGGAAAATAAAAAAGACATCGGAAAGGCTATCCGTGAAAAGCTTGACACGCTCGAGCAATCGCCAAGCGACGGCTTATGGGGCGCCATAGCAGCCGATCTGGATCAAAAGAAAAAAAGACGGCTCCTGCCATTCTGGATTGCGCTTTGCTCGGTAATGATACTGGGTATTACGGCTTTGGTTTTTAGCGGAAAAACCATTACCACAACCGAAGGTTTCAGTGATCCGGGAACAGGAACAGTGCAATCGGGCGCGAACAGAGGCAGCCAATCTGAAACCACAGACAACGATACCGGTTCAGACGCCGACAAAAATACGAGCACGGGCAACGCTGAAACCCTAAATGACGATTTGAAGAATCCAACAACCCAATGGGGAACTCCTAACACTCAGCGCGACAGATCCAAAAATCAGCAAGTTGCGGTTCAAAACAACAAATCCTCCAACGCAAAACCCCATACAGGTCATTTTTCTGGCGAAAATGATTTGCAGGTGAAGGGCAAACATAAACCTGTTCAGGTTAAAAACGTTGGCGACAACGACATAGTAATCGACGGCAAACGCAGCAAGCAATCGCGGGCTGACGCAACCAAAACTCAAAGACAACTTGCCGATGCAAAGCAAACAAAGACCAGAAAAAATCGCAAGCAGTTGGCAGATGAGAGGCAAATAGCTGTCGGGAATCCGTTGGGCGGCATCCAAACCGAACGAAAAACGGTCGATACAATAACCAATACCAATCTCGTGCAAAATGGCTTGCCCGAATACGAAAGCCCTAAAGAGGACGACCCAGACAGCCTCAAAACCAATGTCACGCCAAAGATTGAACCTATAGTACCCGTGGCGACTTTGCCCGAAAAGACCCAAAAGGATTCGGCCACAACCAAAAACAACGCCCTGCAAAACCTAAGTTTGTTTGTATATGCCTCGCCTACTTTTGGCGGACATGTTTCGAACAAATCGCCGTACGACCCCAAACTCAACGACAATGAAAGGGAATTTAAACCCACGTTAAGCTACGGTGCCTACGCGATATACCAAGCCACCGACAGCTGGAGCCTACGTTTTGGGATAGGGATTATGAACCTACAGATGATCACTCGGGATGCGGTGGTAAACACGATCAATTACAGCTACATTGACTACACCAAAAACACCAATGTGAGCATCTATGCCCAATCGGGCAACGCAAAGAGCATGGACATCATTCAGGAGATTTCGTATATCGAGGTGCCGCTCGAACTCAAATACGCCATCAGCCGCCGCAGATTCGGGGTCAATGCCTTAGGGGGAATCAGCGTGATGTTCCTGGGTAAAAACGTAGTCGCGGGAAAAACACCCGACGGCAAACGCTATGAAATGGGGAAAACCGCCAATTTATCCAGTAACAGCTATACGCTTGGAGTGGGCATGGGTTTGGATTACAAATTCACAAAATACGTTAGGCTCAATGTAGAACCGATTTTCAAGTACCATTTGCTCGACTACAAAAATGTTGGAATCAGGCCGTACTCGTTCGCGGTGATGACCGGCTTGCAATTTTCACTATAAAAACGGATCCATTTTCTTAGTTCTTTTTGATCCCTTTTTGCTCCTGAGTAAATTGGTACGCAGCTTCTAAAAAACCAACGACTTTAGCCCAGTTGACATTGGGCTAATAGTAGTTCGTGTAATATTTTTAATCTGAACCAGCAATTGGTTCCCACTAACTTTGACCGGTGGGCAATGACAGAGGTAAAACCGATCCATTTACCATTTTGATTTTCTTAAACGGTAAAATCTAGCTTTATACATTCATTTAAAGGCACTTTCTGCCCGAAACAAAAATCCGTCTCTAAAGAGAGACGGATTCTTACTATTCAATGAAGTATTCTTTTTATTTCCTGATAAACTGCAACCTATGGTTTTGCAGGTTTGTTTTTAGAATGGCGATGTAGATTCCCGATGGCATTTTATCTATTGTTCTTTTTTGACTTGAAGCCTCGGTAATCGCAAACTTATCTACCGACTGTCCCGACATGTTGAATATTTCGATTTCTGAAGCGATCTCATTGGCATCTAATTTAAAATCGAATGAAATCTCAGAATCGCTTGGGTTTGGATAGGCTGTGAATTTGGTTTGGTCTTCTTTGGTATCGGTTGCGTCTTCCATCTGTCTTAACTGAACACCAGCTCCCGGAATATTTTGGGTGGTTATTTTCTTAAAGTCGAGCGTTTTGGTTACATGGTCCCAGAATAGGTAATTCAAAAAGGCATTGTCTAATTGATTCGCACCCGGTTTCCTGAAAGAAGCAATCGACGGAATAACCTGGTTTCCATTTTGCGAAGCGACACAAGTGCCGTAATTGACGTAAGAGAATGCTCCTGCAGTGACCAAACTTCCCTGCCTGTACGTGTTGGCGACAATATCATAAGTTGAATTAAGGTTAGTCTCAAAGGCCACGGCGTACAAGCCTTTCGCATTGACACAAGAAATTACAGGATTGGTTGTAGTGATACCGGCATTTGCATAAGATGTTGAAGCGATGATATCGGCTCCTCCAACCGGACATACTATTGAACCTGTGCCAGTCTGGTTCCACCAAAAGTGGAGTTTGCTCATGATTGGGCCAGGCGTACAACCTGGTGTCGCCGAAGCATTACCCATGACAACAGAAAAATCTTTGGCTACATAAGTTCCCGATAGCGTGAGCCTTGCGGCGATACGCGGTTTTCCGTTGTAAGCCCTGGTGAAATTTCTCGTGGTAGTTGTCGTCGGGTTAAGAGTGGGTCTGAAATCGGTCTTGCCTCCCTGTACGACCGACAATCCATCCGAAACGATGCTAAAAGTGGCCGGGTTGAAATACTCGCTCAAAAAGGCTACCGAGATTACTCTTTCTGTAGGCCATCCTCCAGTTCCAATGGCTTCTTCACTAAATGAAACATCAGGATTGTAATTCCTATCAAATAGATTATTGGTACCCACTGGTGTAGTTCGGATGACTTCATCTCCTTTAACATTGACAATGGTGCTCGTGGGCGATCCCAAAAGATCCTGCAGGTAATTTGATCGATCACTGGCATAGACATAAACCCTGGATTGTTTTATAGATACGGTATTGGTGTATGTTACCGGCGGAGATGTATTATAGGTAATGACTAATTGAGCCGGCGGAGTCACTAGGCCTTCCTCATGCCAAACTACGGCAAAACGCCCCCTATCTTTGGTCGCCGCCAGGTTTGGATTCTTGCATTTCATAGTGGCATCGTTAGATAGCGTACACTTGAATGGCAACAGGTTGTATGTGTTAAATGTATTTGTAGTTGCGTTCCACTTATAGGTGTAAGCATCAATCCTGCCTGTTAAATTATTTTCAAAAACGATTTCCATGAAAGTACCATTAGTTGCATCTGACCAGATGGCAACATCAGGGTCAAATCCGTCGTTGAACACAAGTGAACCTGTTGCCGTATCGTTAAAATTCCAGGACACATATACCTTGGATGTAAAACTAGTCTGACTTACTATAGCAGAAACGTTGTCCCATGCCATTACTTGTATAGTTCTTCCTGAAATAACTTCCTGGCATATGTCTGTGCCAGTGTTGTTAATGTCTAAATGCACTTGCGTTGAAGGCGTATAAGTTACCGTCGCCGGAAAATTTGTTCCTCCAGGCGAAGGGCAACCTGTTGTGGGCAACGCCACCAAATCACCGGTGACTGGCGCTACCTGAGCGTTCATGTTCCCAAAAAAGGTAAACATACTTGCTGCGAGAATGTAAAATTTGTTTTTCATATTAAATTGGGTTATGGTTACTGGTTTGGATTTCCATTCATCTCAATGTCAAACGGATGCAACTTTTGGCTCTTTAAAATTACACGGCATACCAACAAAAAAAATTAGGGGAAAACCTGTTTTTATTATGCTAAATTTTCCCTATCATTTTAGGAAAAAACGAAAAAAAGACACACACTTGTAACTTTATCGGCACTCTTGCCGTACAAGTCACGTACACTTTAAAAGAAGGAGACAAAAACATGAGACAACTTAAAATTACCAAGCAGGTAACCAACAGGGAAACCGCATCTTTAGACAAGTATTTACAAGAAATAGGAAAGGTAGACCTCATTACCGCTGATGAAGAGGTAGAATTGGCACAAAAAATCAAAGCCGGAGACCAACGCGCTCTTGAAAAGCTCACCAAAGCCAATTTGCGTTTCGTGGTTTCTGTAGCCAAACAATACCAAAACCAAGGACTTACCCTTCCCGATTTGATTAACGAAGGAAATCTGGGACTCATCAAAGCAGCACAGCGTTTTGACGAAACCCGTGGTTTTAAGTTCATCTCTTACGCCGTTTGGTGGATCCGTCAATCCATTTTGCAAGCGTTGGCCGAACAATCACGCATCGTGCGTTTGCCACTTAACAAAATCGGCTCAATCAACAAAATCAACAAAATGTATGCTTTGCTCGAGCAATCCAACGAGCGCCCGCCATCTGCCGAGGAAATTGCCAAGGAATTGGACATGACCGTGAACGATGTTAAGGAATCAATGAAAAACTCAGGTCGTCACCTATCCATGGATGCACCGCTTGTTGAAGGAGAAGATTCTAACCTATACGACGTATTGCGTTCGGGCGAGTCACCAAATCCTGACAGGGAACTCATCCACGAATCTTTGCGTACAGAAATTGAGCGTTCACTCGAAACCTTAACACCTCGTGAAGCCGATGTAGTCAGATTGTATTTCGGATTGGGCGACCAACACCCCATGACACTCGAA
>JAKQJQ010000269.1 GCA_029561105.1 Bacteroidota bacterium | reverse complement strand
AATTGCCGTCCGGTGCAGCGCCTTGTTAGGAGCTGTTTTCAAAGGTATTTGTCTCCTTGCTCCCGATTGCGGATTGCTCTTGCTGGCGTTCCATAAGCAACGACAAATGACTCAATGGACTTCATGACAAGCGAGCCAGCTCCAATAACGGTGTGTTCTCCAACATGAATTCCGTGAATCAGAACCGCCCCGATACTGACTGCTGAAAATTGACCAACCCGACAATTGCCGCCTGTCGTGGCGCCAGGAGCAAGACTCGCGAAGTCTTCCAGTATCGAGTCATGGTCAAGAGAAGAATTGGTGTTCAGAATGCAGAATCGACCAACCGAGGAACATGCATTGATGGAAACCCCCGCCATCACGACGGTTCCCTCTCCGATTGAGACTTCCATTGCTATTGATGCTTTGGGGTGGATAGCAGAAACAAACGGAAGGTCTGGGATTATTTCTTTGATATGCGCAACCACTTTTGAGCGCACGAAGTTATCGCCAATGGCAACTATTGCACCTTTTAGGGCATGCGCTTTTATCAATTCTGGCAAATCCTCTTCTTTCCCAAGAACTGGGTAGCCAAGCGTTTTCTCTCCGACATCTCGGAATCGATCAAGCAATCCGACTATGTTGTATTTCCCTTGCTGTTGCACGATGTCGATGATGACTTTCGCATGGCCTGATGACCCGATGATTACGATATTGTCCATTCTTTTTGACTCCTAACGAAAAGCTCACCCGGAGCGGCCCAGCGGGCCGCGATCGGGTGGAGCGACGGGTTGTGCATTTTTTATTTTCTTTTTTTGGGTTCTTCTTTTGCAGAGTTGAAACGTACCAATTTATCCCAATCGATTTCACCATTATCTTTGCAAAATACGTTGGCAAACTCCTTGGTAAATTTATTAATCATTTGCGAATAAGATTCAATGAAAGCATCATTCTTTTCTTTTGCTTTATGCCCAAGTGGTTCAATAATTTCTGTGAACAGTTCACTGTCACCGGAAATAAACTCCCAAAAACGCTGTCCACAATACTTGAAATAATCACCTTTATCCGGTTTGCCGTCTCTTCCGTAACAACAACCGTTAACCGCAATAATACTTAATTTTGAATTGCTGGTTCTCAGTGTCTTTTTTGCAGTTTTAAAGTCTGCGACCATTTTAGCTATTTGTGAACTATTACCCCAATTC
>JAKQJQ010000246.1 GCA_029561105.1 Bacteroidota bacterium | reverse complement strand
GACACGCTCAACGCCAAAGCAGCCTTGTTCGCCATCGAGGAAGTCAAGGAAGAAAGAAACCTCGACATTCCCATCATGGTTTCGGGCACCATCACCGATGCGTCAGGAAGAACGCTTTCAGGACAAACGGTAGAAGCCTTTTTGATTTCCATCGAACACATTCCTTTGCTCAGCGTAGGCTTCAATTGTGCGCTCGGCGCCGACCAGCTCAAACCATACCTTAAAAGATTATCACGCAATACATCCATGAACATTTCGGCGCACCCAAATGCAGGACTCCCGAATGCGTTTGGCCAATACGACCAAACACCCGAGGAAATGCAAGCGCTCATCCGCGAATATTTGCAGGACAATCTCATCAACATCATTGGCGGTTGCTGCGGTACAACGCCCGATCATATTCGATTAATTGCAGAAGTTGCAACAGAATTTGAACCGCGAAAAATTTTAGAAGAACAGCATTAAAACACAGATTTCACAGATTTGCACAGAATCAGCGCCAAAAAGAATCTGTGATAATCTGTGCCATCTGTGTTACATAAAAACACAAATGAAATACTTAAAACTTTCCGGTCTAGAACCCTTAATCATAACTCCAGAGACCAACTTCGTCAACGTCGGCGAACGCACCAACGTCACCGGCTCGCGTAAATTTTTGCGATTGATTAAGGAAGAACGGTACGAAGAAGCGCTCGACATCGCCCGTGCGCAGGTAGAAGGCGGCGCCCAGATCATAGACATCAACATGGACGAAGGCATGCTCGACGGCGTACACGCCATGACCACGTTCCTCAATTTAATAGCGTCAGAACCCGACATTTCGCGCGTTCCGGTAATGATTGATTCCTCTAAATGGGAAATCATCGAAGCCGGGCTTAAAGTCGCGCAAGGCAAAAGCGTCGTCAACTCCATTTCGCTAAAAGAAGGCGAAGCGGCGTTCATCCATCACGCCAAGCTCATTAAAAGATACGGCGCGGCGGTGATCGTGATGGCTTTTGATGAGGTCGGTCAAGCCGATAATTACCAGAGACGCATTGACATCTGCAAACGGTCGTACGATATTTTGGTTAACCAAGTGCACTTTGCAGCCGAGGACATCATTTTCGATCCCAATATTTTCCCGGTCGCCACGGGAATGGAAGAACACAAACGCAACGCGCTCGACTTTTTCAACGCCACCAAATGGATCCGCGAAAATCTGCCGTATGCCCATGTAAGCGGCGGTGTGAGCAATGTCTCGTTTTCATTCCGCGGTAATGACAAGGTTCGCGAGGCGATGCACTCGGCGTTTTTGTACCATGCCATAAAAAACGGCATGACCATGGGCATCGTGAATCCCGAAATGCTCGAAGTCTACGACGAAATAGACCCAACATTGCTGGAACATGTAGAAGACGTCTTGCTCAACCGACGCGACGATGCGACCGAAAGATTGCTCGATTTTGCAGAAAACTTAAAAGGAGAATCGAAATCTACAGAAAAAATAGTGCAGGAGTGGAGAAGCGCGCCGTTACAGGAACGCCTCACACACGCACTGGTCAAAGGCATCGACGAATTCATAGAAATCGATGTCGAAGAAGCGCGCCAACACGCGTCGAAACCCATAGAAGTCATAGAGGTCAATCTCATGGCCGGTATGAACGTCGTGGGCGATTTGTTTGGTAGCGGGAAAATGTTTTTGCCGCAGGTCGTCAAATCGGCGCGCGTGATGAAAAAAGCCGTGGCGTATCTGCTGCCGTATATCGAAGCCGAAAAAGCCGGTAAATCGTCGTCGGCAGGAAAAGTTTTGATGGCCACCGTAAAAGGTGACGTACATGACATTGGCAAAAACATCGTCGCTGTCGTTTTGGGTTGCAACAACTATGAAATCATCGATTTGGGCGTGATGGTGCCGCCGGAGAAAATCATCGAAACCGCGATCAAGGAAAACGTAGACATCATTGGGCTTAGCGGATTGATTACGCCATCGCTTGACGAAATGGTTTATCTCGCCAAGGAACTCGAAAAGCAAAACATCCAAACCCCGATTATGATTGGCGGTGCAACGACTTCGCGCGCGCACACCGCCGTAAAGATCGCGCCCGAATTTTCGGGAACCGTGGTACATGTCAACGATGCCTCACGCGCGGTAACCGTTGCGGGCAGTTTGCTCAACGCGGAGACCAAAGCGATTTACAACCAAACCATTCGCGCCGAATATGACGAGTTGCGAGAAGGTTATTTGAACCGTTCGCGCGACAAAAATTTCCTCACCATTGAGCAGGCGCGAGCCAACAAACTACAATTGGATTGGAACCATTTCACACCGGTAAAACCCAACGCAATCGGTACACAAACCATTGAAGTGCCGATTGAAACTTTGGTTCCTTACATTGACTGGACGCCGTTTTTCAGGACTTGGGAATTGTTTGGCAAATATCCTGGGATTCTAACCGACGAAATTGTAGGCGAACAGGCACGATCGGTTTTTAAAGACGCGAGTGAAATGCTCGACAAAATCCTGAACGAAAACAAGTTCACGGCCAAAGGCGTTTACGGCATTTTCCCGGCGAATACCGTAAACGACGACGACATAGAAATCCGTCCCAACACTGGCCAACCAACAACCTTTTTAACCCTAAGGCAGCAATCCCAAAAAACAAAAGGCGCATTTAACCTCGCGCTCGCCGATTTTATAGCGCCCAAAGATTCGGGCAAAACCGATTATATGGGCGCGTTTTGTGTCACGACCGGTTTTGGTGTCGATGAATGGGCGGCCGAGTTCGAGAAAAACCACGACGATTACAACTCAATTATGGTCAAAGCGCTCGCCGACCGTTTGGCCGAAGCGTTCGCGGAATATTTGCATGAGAAAGTACGAACCGAAATCTGGGGTTACGCCTCTGATGAACAACTGTCGAAAAACGATTTGATTGAGGAAGAATATAAAGGTATCAGGCCTGCGCCGGGTTATCCGGCTTGTCCAGACCACCTTGAAAAACCCACGATCTGGAAGTTGCTCGACGTGGAAAACAACATCGGCGTGACCTTGACCGAGAGTATGGCGATGTGGCCCGCAGCCTCGGTTTCGGGGTATTATTTTGGGCATCCTGAGAGCAAGTATTTTGGGCTTGGGAAGATTAAGGAAGACCAGGTTAGGGATTACGCGGTGCGTCGTGGGATTGCTGATGAGGAAGCGCTGCGCTGGCTTGGGCCGAATGTGGCGGATTAGAGAAGAAAGACCGCGTTGCTGCAAGAGACGAGACCGCTACGCTGCAAGAGGGAAGATTTTGAAAGGAACGGGATCAGCGTGAGGGATTGCAGTGGAAATCCTTTTTAGCGGCGCAGTGCAGCGGAGCCGTAAAAAGATTGCAACGGAAAGCCCGACGGCAACAAAAATATCAATAAATAACGGGAAGCCGATTGCCGGCACGCCCCAAAAAAGAAAATAAATATGATACAAGGTACAAGGTTCAGGGTTAAAGGTAACGGCAAAAACGGCCGCTCCAAACCCTGCGCCATGTACCCTGCCCCCTAAACCTTAAATAATGAAAGTTACCCAACACATACAAAACGCCCAAGGCAAAACGCTTTTCTCGTTCGAGATTTTACCGCCATTGAAAGGGCAGAACATCCAGTCTATTTTTGACAGCATTGACCCTTTGATGGAGTTCAATCCGCCGTTTATAGACGTGACTTACCACCGCGAGGAATACGAATTTAAGGAATTGCCGAGCGGACTTCTGGAGAAGAAAATCGTCAAGAAACGTCCCGGAACGGTTGGGATTTGTGCGGCGATCCAGAATAAATACCAGGTGGATGCCATCCCGCATATCTTGTGTGGCGGATTTACCAAAGAGGATACCGAGAACTTTTTGATTGACATTGACTTTTTGGGCATCCAGAATGTGGTGGCGTTGCGCGGCGACGCGATTAAGAGTGAGATTTATTTCAGGCCTGAAAAGGAAGGGCATCACTATGCCTCGGAGCTCGTGTCGCAGATTTCGAGTCTCAACAACGGTGTGTACCTCGACGAAGATTTGCAGAACTCGCACCCGACCGATTTTTGCATTGGTGTGGCGGGTTACCCGGAGAAACATATGGAGGCGCCGAGCATGGACAGCGACATCCATTTCCTTAAACAAAAGATTAAAAACGGCGCCGATTACATCATTACGCAGATGTTTTTTGACAACAAGAAATTTTTTGATTTTGTGGAGAAATGTCGCGCGGCGGGGATTACCGTTCCCATTATTCCCGGACTCAAACCCATTGCGACCAAAAAGCAGCTCAACCAGATCCCACATCGTTTTAGCGTAGACTTGCCCGATGACTTGATCATGGCCGTGGTGAAAGCCAAGGACAACGATGCCGTAAAAGAAATTGGGATAGAATGGTGCATTGCGCAGAGTAAGGAGCTCGTGGCAGCGGGGATTCCGGTGTTGCATTACTACTCTATGGGAAAGGCCGAGAATATTAAGGCAATTGGGAAAGCGATATTTTAAAAAAGAATATATTTGCCGCTTTCCCCTTGTAAATGAAAGCAATTGCATCTGTTTTTTTGTTGTTTATCTCTGCGCTGGTTTCTGCGCAGCAGTTTGGTGATACCGATGCTTTTGAGGTCAATGTTTTCAGGGGTAACACTATGTTACACTCGCCCGAATTGGTGCAAGTCATTACAGGCCATCCCGAGTCGGTGATGCTGAGTTATATGCGCAAGACACACGGCGGCGAAGCCTGGCACGATTTGTACAATTTCCCAGATTATGGCGCGTATTTCCTATACCAGAATTTCAATAGCGACATTTTGGGAAAGAATTATGCGGTAGGGGCATTCTATAATTTTTATTTCCTGCGCAGGCACCTCATGGTGAAGGTGGCGCAAGGTGTGGCCATGACCACCAATCAGTACGATCCGGTGACCAACTATAAGAATGTGGCCTTTGGCTCGAAATATATGGCCAACTCGGTGTTTGCGGTGAATTACAAAAAAGAACACCTTATTGGGAAGTTGGGCATCCAAACCGGCCTCACGTTTACGCATTTCTCCAACGGACGGCTCAAATCGCCCAATAGCGGCATCAATACCTACAATATTAATTTTGGCGTACATTACAATTTTGAGCACGTCCCCAACAAGTCTAAGGATTCGGTACCATTCAAAATGAAATTCACCGAGCCCATCCGCTATAATGTTTTGTTGCGCGCCGGATTCAATGAAAGCCTGAGTGTGGGCAGCGGCCAGAAGCCGTTCTATCACATGGGATTTTATGCCGACAAACGCATCAACCGTAAAAGTGCTTTGCAGTTGGGCGCCGAATTGTTTTTGACGACTTCCTTTAAAGAGTACATCCGTTTCCGCTCGATTGCGTTTCCCGAAGAACCCATAGACGCCAACACCGATTACAAACGCGTGGGGATTTTCGTGGGCCACGAGTTGTTCATCAACCGCATTTCGATTGAGGCACAACTGGGGTTTTATGTGTACGATCCGGCGCGGCTCGATACGCCCTTTTACGACAGGCTGGGCATGAAATACTACCTGACCAAAGACATATTCACCGGCGTTTCGGTAAAGACGCATGGCTTTTTGGCCGAAGCGCTCGAAGGCGTAATAGGAATTCGTTTATGATAAAAAGAATATCCATAATCGTGGTGCTGCTGTTGCTGCTGGGTTGCGAAAAGCCGGGCGACTGCATCAAATCGTCGGGGCCTATGCGTTCGCGGACCTACAGTGAACTGGT
>JAKQJQ010000403.1 GCA_029561105.1 Bacteroidota bacterium | reverse complement strand
TGCACTTGCCGTGTTCACCTTGGCTGTTTTTCTGGTGCGTAAAACCGTTGCAACTCATGCACCTAAACTTCCAGAGCATGCAGAATCTCCCCTCTCTGCACTGAAATCCAAATGGGCCAACTTGGGCGCAATTGCCATTTTCTTATACGTGGGCGCTGAAGTATGTGTTATCTCTGGCATGATCTTTTTCTTAGAACAACCAGAAATTCTCAATGTATCTTCACAAGTAGCAGGTTACATTGCTCCCTTCTTTATGTTGTTTGCTATGGCGGGCCGTTTTCTAGGTTCTGCGTTACTGCGTTTCTACAGCGCAACCTCCATGCTAATTTTGGTGGCCGTAGGTGCAATCGTTTTAACCTCTATCGTAATTCTCACTTATCAATTGCCAGCCTTGCCTATTGGTGGCTCAGTAAATATTGGTGATTGGACCGCTCCATTAACACTCGGCTTTATTCCAGGTATGGCTGCCGTGTTAATTGGCTTGTTTAACTCTATTATGTTCCCCACCATTTTCACCCTAACTCTTGAGCGCTCTTCTGCGCCAGCTTCAGCAACCTCAGGTTTAATGTGTATGGCAATTTGTGGTGGCGGTTTTATTTCTGTGCTTTACGGTTTTACCGTTGACCAATTCTTGGCGCACTTCCCTGTTGGCGCTCGCTCATTGGCATTTATAGTGCCGTTGCTTTGCTACATTTTTGTATTGTGGTTTGCACTGGCAGCGAGAAAAGCTCCAACTCATGCAATTCAAGAAGGCGTTGTTTCTGCTCACTAATTTTTAGAGCACAAACAATGAAAAAGCCCGATTTCTGTAATGGAAATCGGGCTTTTTATTTGCCTGATCCTTGAAAAAATAGAGCGTTTCTATAATCCCAAAATTTTCTTCACAAACGGAATCGTCAATTTGCGTTGCTCAGCGAGCGATGCATGATCCAAGCGATTCAACTGCCAAAACAATTCATTCATATCGCGCGGCAAGCGCTGAATGATATAAGCCGCTACTTCATCGTTTAATTCCAAACCACGTGCGCGCGCGCGAAATTGCAAAGCCGCTTGTTTTTGATCGTCGTCCAAGGTATGCACATGAAAGGTAGTGCCCCACTGCAGGCGCGATTTTAAATCGGGCAAATTCACTGGCAATTCTTGCGGCCCGTGCACGGCGGCAACCAACAACAACTTACCCGCATCGCGCAGACGATTAAACAAATTGAACAGAGCAATTTCCCATTCTGGGCGACCAATCACTTCGTCCAATGCATCTAACACAACTAAATCCAAATCTTCCAAACCGACAAACAATTCATCGGGCGCATAGCCCGCCAAATCGCGCAGCGGGAAGTACTGAAAACTTTTTTGCAGGGTTTGCGCGTGATGACAAGCGCCCTGTAACAGATGCGTTAAACCGCAACCTGCTGCGCCCCATAAAAATATAAAGGGTTCATTAGCCGTTTCAATTTGCAAACGCATGCCAGATAAAATCTGCGCGTTAGGTGTTGCAGCTGGAGCGTAAAAGTTTTCAAAAGTGGCGTCGTCATTCAGGCTAACGCCGAGCGAAAGTTGCTGCGGATTCATGCTTATAAAACCTATCAATTCTGCCAGCGGAAGCTCAAAGGTCGCTGCGCATCGCCAGCCACCATTTGCAACTTATTGCTCGCACCTAAACTTGTTTTGAGTAATTGCTCGTCGCCATCTAATAAAAGACTAAATTGCATAACGTCTTTATCAACACTCACCAAAGTTAAATTGCGAATTACGCTTAGGGTTTTTAAATAGGCTTGCACTTGTTTAAAGGATGCGAAATCTTTTACACCCACCACATAAAGCGTCGCGCTTTGTGCGGTGGTAGCGGTGGCCGCAATCAATTGCGCCTGCTGTAAAAGTGTTTGAATCGCTTTCGGGGAATAATTAAGGACGATGGTTTTTTCTGAGCTGTAACTGAATTTCGCTAAATAATTGGGAGCATCTTTGATCGCTTGCTGTACAAGGGGATGCTGTAGACCAGCAGTATTGCCCATCACCAGCGCAATCACGTTACCCATATTGGCTTGTGCGGCTGTAACACGCTCTACTTCAGATTGATTGGCAACGGTTGCTTCAATGCGGTAGGCATCCACTACTTGCTGAGCAAAGGTATTCAACGAAATAAGGTTGCATACCCAAAAACTGAACACCAAAAATATCTTTCGAGCCACTGCAAACTCCCGCCTTTTGGCTGAATTATCGCTAAAAAATGCATTGTAACAGGCTTGGCGGCGATTTTTGGCTAAAAAAGCCTAACCAAAAGTAACGATTA
>JAKQJQ010000211.1 GCA_029561105.1 Bacteroidota bacterium | reverse complement strand
AAACCAATGGTAAGGGTAATTTCAAAAGGTAATGTGCTTATACGCCACAACAGATTGCCGCGCTTCACTGTGTTACGCTCGCAATGACAGAGAACGGTGAGAAAGATTGAGGTGCGTTCAACAGATTGCCGCGCTTCACTGCGTTACGCTCGCAATGACAAATTTTACACCCTACACAATCTCTTCGCTGCTTCTTCCAATGTTGGGTTGTCTTTGGCGAAGCAAAACCGAATTCGTTTTTCGTCTTTGGCATCCCCATAAAATGAGGAAAGGGGTATGGCGGCCACGCCGTGTTCGAGAATCAAACGCTTGCAAAAAGCGACGTCATTCTCCTTGCTGATGGCAGAGTAAGAAACTACCTGAAAGTAGGTTCCCTCGCAGGGCATTCCTTCGAAGCGGCTGTTTTGAAGTAGTTTTCTGAAGTAGTCTCGTTTTTCCTGATAAAAAGAACCCAGTTTTGACACCTCCACGACATCCAAATACTCGCTTATGGCCAGTTGCGAAATGCTGTTGACGCTAAACACCATAAATTGGTGTACTTTTTTAATCTCTGTCATCAAATAGTCGGGAGCCACAAGATAGCCTACTTTCCAACCCGTGATGTGAAATGATTTTCCAAAGGAGGCAATTACCACCGAACGATTTTGTAATTTTTCCCTAGAATGAACCGAGATGTGATGTTGCTCGAAAGTGATGTATTCATAGACTTCGTCCGAAAGCACTATAACCTTTGGGTATTTCTGCAGTAGTGTTTCCAAAGCCACAAAATCCGATTCGGTCCAGATTTTCCCGGTTGGATTGTGTGGATTGTTTATGATTATCATTTTGGTATTCGAGGAAAAGGCTTTTTCGATGCGTTCCCAATTGGGCGTATAATCGTCATTCAAAGTTACCCGAACCGGTTTGGCATTGCAGAGTAAAACAGGGGCTTCATAACTGTCGTAACTGGGATCGAGCAGTATGACTTCCTCGTCTGAATGCACCAAGGCTGTGATTGTGGTGAAAATAGCTTGGGTTGCTCCGGCTGTTACCAGAATTTCGGTTTCCGCCTGAATGGTTCTGTGATAGGATTTCAAAACCAATGCTGCTATCTTGTTCAATAGGGGAGGATAACCCGACATGGGAAGGTATTGATGGACGTTTTCTTTTGCCAATCGGGCTAGAATATCGGAGAGTCTCGGGTCAATAGCAAAGTTGGGGAAACCCTGAGATAGGTTGATGGCCTTGTATTCGCTTGCCATTTTGGACATTATGGTAAAGATACTTGTTTTGATATGGGGTAGTTTGGACATATTTTGGGTTTTAACACGATTTATTAATTTTTATTTTGTCATTTCGACCAACGGGAGAAATCACATTAGTTGCTCACTTCCATTGCTCTTGATTGTTGCTCTCGTTATGAGATTTGCTTCGCCTGTTCGAGCATTGCTCTTG
>JAKQJQ010000204.1 GCA_029561105.1 Bacteroidota bacterium | reverse complement strand
TCCGCTGCCTTTTCCATCGGCTCGACCAGCATCTTAATCACGCTCAAAACCTCGTTGACCATCTTGACCTTTCCCATAGCGTTTAGTGCCTCCTTTTCGGTATCAAAAAAATGTTTGGTTTTTCCGTCGAAAAATATCCATTTTCCATCGCTTGATTGATAGATCCTCAACATATCACCTCTTTATGGTTGTGTCGCTATAACCTGCGTCGCACCACTCGAAAACCTTACGCACAGTTGCGTCTTGCCACTCCCGTTGTCTTGTAAAAAGAGCCTTGCTGTATCCGCAGCACCCGCGTCCGGTTCGGATATCTCGCTGAGTTCGAGGTAGCCAGAACCTTTGATGTTGCCTGCGACGTCGAGCGGTTCGGTTGGAGTCTTGCCTATGCCTATTCGTGTGTTCGTGGTATCCACAGTCATCACGGATGTTGTGCCGTTTGATTTTGTGAGTTTGAGGGCGGTCGTTGAGTCTGTAATTGGGCTTATTTTCTCTATCTGAAATTGAGATGTTGCTGGGAGCAAACCGATTGTTCTGGTACTACCACTATAAAATAACATGTTACCATAAAGTACGTTTTGCACGTTTTTGTATACAATAGGTACAGCTAAACTTTGATAATCCCTTACCACTCGATATTCAATTTCGTTAATTGATACCGTTTTAGCGCTATCTCCAACAATTTCTATTTTCATTTTTTTTAGATAATAGGTGCTCGGAATGTTAACATAAGACCAATTTGACGAAAAACTACCTATAACTGCAGATATAGGGGCAGACCAATCTGTTGAAAATTCATACCATAACCAAACAGTTATTGATTGCGGTTTTGCAAAAGACGAGACATCATAATAGTTGCTAATGAATAAGGTTCCAGAAGGGTATATGATGTTGCCTCCGCTTACAGTGCTAAAATCAATAGTTAATGTTCTCGATTCGCCAGCTAAAATCCTGTTGTAAGTACCATCGGTATTGTTGTCGAATAACATTGGGAGAGATTGCGTGTTAAAAGCTACATCAACAGAAACGGAGAAACGCGCATCTGCTGCATATAATAGATTGTTAAGCACGGCATTTTGTAAGTGCCAATGGTTTTGCGTTGTACCATACAAGTTAGCAACTGTAACATTACCTGTAAACGTAGGACTTGCGAGCGGAGCCTTCAACGCAAGCGCGTCATACACTGCATCTTCACTCGGCGCTTTGTCTGTTACGCCATTTGAGATGGTTTGTGTGATATTCGCCGAACC
>JAKQJQ010000201.1 GCA_029561105.1 Bacteroidota bacterium | reverse complement strand
GGCGAACAAACAACGCTAATTTAGACCGATTCCAAATAACGAAAGTGTGCGAAATATAACATCATAAAACTTGCGTAATGTGTCGAAACTTTGTAAATTTGCACCCATGACAGCATCCGGACTAATAATATTAATTCCACTTTGCATCATGCTGGCTGTAATTCTGTGGATTGACAAACACGAACCTAAATAACCAATGGCAAAACAAAAATACCAACTGACCTCGTCGATAGATAACATGAAATTTAGAGAGCTGTCTGACCGCATCCGTTCAATGTCGGACATTTCAGAGCTAACGGCCATGTGCAGAGTGGATGCTGACATGGCTCGCTTCTGCGGAGTGAGCCATGACATGAACGAAGAGTTAATGTTGCGTGAGGCGGGTGAGCAATGGCGGGCGTGTAGGAAAGGGAAATAAAAATGATTTACAACCTAAGCACTCATATTGACCGTGACCGATTCAAAAAGCGTTGCAATGAATTGTATGCCGATGGCAGGCGTGTTGAATTGACCATAAAGGAAAATCGGACAATCAAACAGAATAAGTATCTGCATTTGATAATCGGATGGGTGGCTGTTTCGGTTGGAGTGTCTTTGGAGTTTGCCAAAGTCGAGTATTTCAAACGCGCCGCGAATCATAGTCTTTTCTTCTACGGCGTGAAAGATCCGCTAACCGATGAGGTAAAGATACAAGAGCGCAGCACATCGACGCTCACAACGGCTGAAATGACCGAAGCCATTGAGCGCTTCCGTAATTGGTCGGCAATGACAGAAACAGGACATCCCGGCATTTACCTGCCTGAGCCGAACGAAAGGGATTATCTTAATGAAATTGAGCATGAAATTGAACGGAATAAAAAAGAGATGGTATAACGAAAACGGCAATGATTTTATAGCCGATGTTATGCCCAGTAAAATTTGGGTGTGCCATTGCGAACAATGTCGATATGTGAAAAATAAGCGTAAAAACAGGAAACTTAAAAAGAAGGTCAAGCGATTGCTTAATAAGAAAAGACGTAAAGAAGTTGGAACTGGTGTCG
>JAKQJQ010000189.1 GCA_029561105.1 Bacteroidota bacterium | reverse complement strand
TGGTTTGCCCACTTGGTTCTGTATCGGAATTTTAGCCATGATGGCCAACCAGTTCGCACCCGTTTTTGGCATCACCAACCTCAATCCCGGAAAGGCGATTATGTGGGCGTATGTGGGGATTTCGGCTGGCGATTTTGCGAGCGGATTCATTTCGCACTGGCTGCATTCGCGCAAGAAAGCGATTTTCTACATGATGTTGTTTACAATCGTCGGTATTTTACTAATGCTTTTTGGCGGGACCAAAACCGAGAATACCTATTATTTCTACTGCGCCTGGCTTGGTCTCGGAACGGGGTATTGGGCCATGTTTGTAACGGTCGCAGCCGAGCAATTCGGAACCAACATTCGGAGCACGGCAACTACGACTGTCCCTAATATGGTTCGAGGCCTCGTTCCGGTGATGCTCATGGGTTTTGACTTTTTTAAGGTAGATTATGGGGTGATTGCATCGGTAGTGATTGTGGGTGTCATTGTTTTTGCGGTGGGGATTTATTCGACTTTGACGGTGGCCGAGACGCATGGCAGGGATTTGGATTTCACCGAATAAACATTTGCAAAAATGATTACCTTCACTGAAAAGAACAGCCGTGAAACACCTATTTATATTTGCAATCGTCGCTTTACTTTTTTGCTCGTGCGGCGAAGACGAAGCAGCAGTAGAACAATACAATCCGTACCTGGATTTGCCGTCCACGCCTTACGATTATGCTAGTTTGCCATTGAATGCACCGCATTCCAGCAACGACAATTCGCCTTTAAACAATCGCGTAACCAATGACGGTGCGACTTTGGGACGGGTTTTATTTTATGAAACTGCCTTGTCAGAAAATGACGCCATCAGCTGCGCGTCGTGCCACAAGCAAGAGTTCGCTTTTGCCGATAATGTAGCCAAGAGTCAAGGTGTCAATGGCCAGACTTTAATGAACAGCATGCATTTGGTGAATGTGCGGCATGCAAAACCAGCCCTATTTTGGGATTTCAGGACCGAAAACCTCGAAACCCAAACGCTGATGCCCATCCAGGATCACATTGAAATGAACCTCACGCTCGAAGAGGCCGTAGCCAAGCTCAATATCAAACCGTATTATCCAGAATTGTTCCTCAAGGCTTTTGGTTCGCCCCACATCACGACCGACAGGATCTCCAAAGCATTGGCGCAGTTTGTCCGCTCACTGAATTCATACAATTCGCCTTATGACCGCGGTGTACCGAGAACCACCCAAGAACAGCTTGGTTTTGAAAAATTCATTGAAGGCATCGCGGATCCGAGCAATCCCGATGCGGCTTCGTGCAGCGAATGCCACAGTTCAATCCAACAAATGGAATTCGATCATCAAGGCTTGCCCAACCTGGCGTTCCCACTCGGAGCAAACGGCCGTGGTTTTGAAGACACACCGCAGCTTAAAAAAGTAGCCAACATCAGGAACGTTGCGCTCACGGCGCCTTACGGCCACGACGGTAGATATGCGACACTTGATGAATTGTTGCAGCATCATGGGAATGATGTGTCGGAGGAAGATCGGGTGCATTTGATTGCGTTTTTGAAGACGTTGACGGATGAGTCATTTATTGGTGATAAAAAGTTTTCGAATCCGTTTAGGAAGTAATTATTGTTGAACTTTAAGGAGCCGGGAACCTGCTGTACGCTGCAATCTTTTGACAAAAAGGGATTTCCCTGCGTTGCACTTCGGGATATCCTTTTTGCAAAAGGATTTTCGCTGCCATCAGGGCTATCGCTGCCGCGAGGGCCTTCTTTTGCCTTGCCGCAAAAGAAGCAAAAAGGCAGTCGGCACATAGAATTCGCTAAAAATCAATGTCAAAAACCTAAACGAAAAAAACTCGCCTGCGGCTCAGACAGCTTTTCGTTCTTAACGGTTTTTGACATTGATTTTCTTAACGCAAATTCTATGACTGCCGCGCCAGTCAGGAAGTATTTATTGATTTTTGGCTTGTGGCCAACGCGCCTCCTGGCTCCTTCGCTAAAAATGTCCACTGGACATTTTCTTAACGCTCGGCCCTGCCAAAAATGCTAAACCGGATGGTTCCTCCTTTGATTCGGGAACCTTCTTGAGAGGATTTTTCGTGCAGCTTCAGCAAACGAAAAATAAAATAGACACTTCCGACTTGGCGCGACGCTAAATTAGAATCGTAGAAAACAACGAAGAAAAGCGGCATCGCAGGGCGTGAGAGTCGAGCCTGCAAGGCGAGCGGCTTAGCCCGGAGACCGCGTTCTGAGGTAGTTTTCAAGATTGTAATTTGGTCGCTAAGGCATTTTTGCTTCTTTTGTTGCCAGACAAAAGAAGGTCCTCGCGGCAGCGATAGCCCCGATTGAAGCGGAAATCCTTTTTGCGGCATAGCGCAGCGGAGCCGCAAAAAGATTGCAGCGGAAAGCGGGAATCAGCTACAACCCCACAAAATTCCCAAATGAACAATTTTAACGCACACCACCTCATTTCTTATCTATATTTGTAACCATAAAATTACTTTATGGAAGAATGCATCTCTGTTTTCGACATGCTTAAAATAGGTGTCGGGCCATCAAGCTCGCACACGCTTGGCCCTTGGCGCGCTGCCGAACGTTTCCTCGTTGAACTGCGCGACCAAAACCAGCTCCAGAAGACCATCCGTGTCAAAGTCGATTTGTACGGCTCGCTTTCGCTGACGGGAAAAGGCCACGCCACCGATCTGGCCGTGATGCTGGGTTTGAGCGGCCAGGATCCAGAATACATCCCGGTGCAAAACATCGCAGGCATCATCAAATCCATAGAAGATAAAAATGAAATCAACCTTGGCAATGAACACTTGGTTCCGTTTTCTTTTTTAGTAGACATCGTATTCAACAAAAACTTCCTGCCATTCCACGCCAATGCCTTGACCTTTACGGCGTATTTTGAAGACGGCAGCCAGTATGCATCTACTTTCTACTCTATCGGTGGCGGATTCGTCGTCAAGGAAGACCGACCAAATGCCAAAAAGAAACTGCAAATCAAATGTGCTTTTCCTTACCCGATACAAAATGCCGAAGAGTTGTTGCAATATACCGTCGCGCAAAATCGCAGCATCTCAGAAGTGGTGTATGACAATGAAAAATCGATGCGCCCCGAAACCGAAATCGACCATGAACTGCTGCGCATCTGGCACACCATGCTCGAATGCATGTACATCGGTTGCCACTCTGAAGGAATTCTCCCGGGCGGGCTCAATGTACGCCGCCGCGCTTTTGACATGCACCAGAATCTCATCGGCCTCGCCAATTATTCGAGTCCGCAGGAGTGGCTCGAAACCATCCGCAAGACCGAAGTCAAATTCCGCCAAATCTTGAAATGGGTGTCGTGTTTTGCACTCGCGGTCAATGAAGTCAATGCGGCATTGGGTCGCGTAGTTACGGCACCTACCAACGGAAGCGCGGGCGTCATCCCAGCCGTTTTAATGTACTATCTCGTCATTGAAAACCACGAGGCAGGCGAAAAAGAAATCAAAAAGTTTTTGATGGTGGCCGGAGAAATCGGCAGTATTTTCAAGAAAGGCTCTACCATTTCGGCCGCGATGGGCGGTTGCCAGGCAGAAATCGGCGTATCGTCGGCCATGGCTGCAGCGGCGCTTACCGAAGTGATGGGCGGTACACCCGAACAGGTTTTGATGGCAGCCGAAATCGCGATGGAACACCATCTTGGTCTAACCTGTGACCCGATTGGCGGATTGGTGCAGATTCCTTGTATCGAACGCAATACGATGGGTGCGATTAAAGCCATCAACGCCGCCGAACTCGCCATGGAAACCGATGCCAAGAATGCCAAAGTGCCACTCGATAAAGTCATCAACACCATGTGGCAGACCGCCAAGGACATGAATTCTAAATATAAGGAAACGTCGGAGGGTGGACTGGCAGTGGCGGTGAATATGGCGGATTGTTAGAAGCGGCTGCGCCTTTAGAGACGCTGCGCTATGGACACGGCTGCGCCTATAGAAATGCCCTGCGGGCTTTTGAGAAAATGCTGCTTTAAACTTTTTAGCGATGTATAAGATTGGATACCTCTTTTTATTGGGGCTTTTTTTGGGGAAGGTTTCGGCTCAGGGTTTGGAGATTTCGCACCTGACCGGTGACTTTTACGTTTACACCACTTACAATGATTATGGCGGGAAACCTTTTCCGTCCAACGGGATGTATCTGGTGACCAATGCCGGCGTGGTGCTCATCGATACGCCCTGGAACCAAAAGCAATTTCAACCGCTGCTCGACTCCATAGAAAAACGCCATCATCAAAAAGCGGTGCTTTGTATCGCTACCCATTCACACGACGATCGCACGGCGGGTTTAGCGTATTTTAAATCCAATGGCATCCGCACTTACGCGTCTAAGCTGACCCAGAAACTTTGTAAGGCAAACGGTGAAAAACAAGCCGAATTCACTTTTAAGAACGATACGATTTTCAACGTCGGCGGCTATAAGATTGAAACCTATTATCCCGGAAAAGGCCATACCTCAGACAACATCGTCATTTGGTTTGAAAAGGACAAGATACTTTACGGCGGCTGTTTTGTGAAAAGTACAGAAAGCCCAGGTTTAGGCAACCTCGCCGATGCCGATACCAAAGCCTGGCCCAAATCAGTAAAAAAAGTAATGGCGCGTTTTCCCGACCGGCAATTTGTCATCCCGGGACATCAATCGTGGCAGGAAAAACGCTCTTTAGAACACACCTATCGATTGCTCTCGCATTGATTGCACTTTAAATGGGTTGCCTTTCTATCAAACCATTGTGAGCAGGAAATAAAAAGTACTGCCCATACCGAGTTCACTTTCAACGCCAATCGTTCCGTGCTGCGCCTCGATAAATTCCTTGCTGATGGCCAATCCCAAACCCGTTCCCGTTTTCGGGCTGCCCGGAACCTGGAAATACTTGTCAAACACTTTGGTTTTGTAACGGCTGTCGATGCCTTTGCCTTTGTCGACGACTTTAAAAATGACTTTTTCCTGCTCGGTTTTGAGTTGTACCCAAATTTTACTGCCTTCTGCCGAATACCGAATGGCGTTGGTCAAAAAGTTAATCAGCACCCACGAGGTTTTCTCATGATCGGCTTTGATTTGGGGCAATTTTTCTCCCGACTCGACTACAATTTCTATTTGCTTCTGCTCGGCCTGTACTTTCACCGCCTCGACGGCATAATTCACGATTTCCTGCGGGTCGCTCTTATCAATATTGAGCTGGATGTTCCCCGTTTCTACCTGTGACAATTCGAGCAGCTCGCCGGTGATTTTTAGCAGGCGCTGGCTGTCGTCGGCAATGCTGTCAATGAGTTGCCGCTGCCCGTCGTTAAGCTTCCCTGTGTTGGCTTGTTCCAGCAATTGAAGGCTGAGTTTGATCGAAGCGATGGGCGTCTTGAGTTCGTGCGAAACCGTCGCGATAAAATTGGTCTTGGCAAAATCGAGTTCCTTAAAAATGGTGATGTTGCGCAGGATGATCACGTTCCCAATAGCAATCGTCTGGTCTTCGCCTGTTGGTGTGATGGTAATCCCGACGACTTCTTTCTCAAAATAGCTTTCCTTGCCGTCGGCGTAGATTTTCAGCGGCTGTTTGTCATTTCCGGATTCATGTATCAGCGTTTGCAATAGATCGTTCGACGCTGCCAAAGCCGTTGCCGATTTGCCGATCGCTTCGGCGCGTTTAAGCCCCAGGATCTTGAGCGCCTCATCGTTTACAAACAATACTATATTGTCTGTGTCGAGCCCAATGATCGGGTCGTGCGTGTTGTTGATGAGCGTCTCGAGCCGCTTCTTTTCAAAAGACAATTTGTACAGGTTGCTGTTGTGGTATTCCTGTAGTTTCTGCGCCATGGTGTTAAACGATTTGGCCAAATCACCAAACTCATTGTGGTTCATGAAATGCACGCGCTCCGAGTAATTCTTGTTGGCTATCTGTCGGATGCTTTCTGTAAGTTCCCTGATCGGATTGGCGATGTTATTGGGCAAATTCACCATGAGGTTGAACGCGATCAAAAAACAAAAGGTGCCAATCACAGCAATCCAGATGTTGGCAGTTTCGGCAGTGATTTTTGCGAGGTCGGCTTTGTCTTTTATCGCTCGCATATTGAGTTTCATGATCTCAAAAATGTCCTGCCTGATTTGGTTTTTGATGCTTTCGTTGGCGATGTCTTTTTTGAGCAACAAAAAACTGCGCTGCAAGCTGCCCGTCACTTTATCCTCGCCGGCTTCTGTAATATTGGCCATTTGCTGCGCGAGATTTTTTTCAAATACCGATACTGCTTTTTTTTCGTCGATTCCGATAGCGTCTAGTGCGAGCAGCATATTGCGCGAATATTCGAGCGTATTGTAATTGGCGGTGAGGATGTTCTGCGTATCTTTCTTGACCTGGAAAATGTAGTAACTGCCCACCAAAGACAAGATGATAATCATGACGAACAATAGGCCAACGCTAAGGTTGAGTTTGGTTTTGATTTTCATTACGAAAGGATTACTAAATCGGTATCAGAAGCCGAAAGGTTGTGAAGCAATCTGTTAAAAATATCTGTAGACAAAATTACTTTAAATAAGCTTAAATGCGGTTTCCCGATGCAAATCGTCGTGATTTGTTTCTGGCTGGCGATTTCCAGGATGCCCTCGGTGATGTGTCTTCGTTCGAGTTTGATCACTTCGGCTCCCAATTGCGAGGCCAGCTTAAAATTATTGATCAGGTGCCGCTGTTTGTCGAGTGCAATCTTATCGCTGCTTTCCTTGGGCGTTTCTATATACAAAACATACCATTTGCTGTTGTAATAGGTCGCGAGCCGCGCAGTTTTCCTGATCACAACCTTCGCGGTTTTATCATTGCTGCTGATGCACGCCAACAACCGTTCTTGTCGCAATGCGATATTCCTCGGCACTTCATTCTCTACTTTCCTGACCACCTGGCTCGCGACTTCCTTGAGTGCCAGTTCACGCAGTTGCAGGATCTGGTCGGATTTGAAAAAATTTTGGAGCGCGGACGCGATTTTATCGGGCGTATAGATTTTTCCTTCCCTGAGCCGCGCAATCAAATCGTCGGCGGTCAAATCGATGTTGACCACCTCGTCGGCCATGCGCAAAACACTATCAGGGACCCGTTCCTGAACGGCCACGTTGGTGATGCGCCTCACATCTTCATTGAGGCTTTCGATGTGCTGTATGTTAACGGCCGATATCACATTAATGCCCGCATCGATAATCTCCATGACATCCTGCCAGCGCTTTTCATTCTTGCTGCCTTCAATGTTGGTGTGCGCGAGTTCGTCCACGATGACCACTTCTGGACGCTGGTTGATGATGGCCTGCACATCCATTTCCTCGAGTTGTTTCCCTTTGTAGAAGATGGTACTCCTCGGGATTACGGGCAAACCTTCGAGCAAATCGTGCGTTTCCTTGCGGTGGTGCGTCTCAATGTAACCAATCTTCACATCAATGCCGTTCTTGAGCAAGGTATGCGCTTCCTGCAGCATCCGAAAAGTCTTGCCCACGCCTGCACTCATGCCAATGTAGACCTTAAACTTTCCTTTGCGCGATTTTTGGATCAAATCGAGAAAGTGCTGGGCATTATGTTGTCTTTCGTTATCCATTAAAAGGAGATGGCCAGTGCGCTGGTCAAAAAAACATTACTGTTGGTTGGCAGGGCGTTCCTTACAAAAATATCGTCCTTGCTGCCGAGCGTGCGCGCTTCAATCCTGAACATCACGTTATCGGCCGGCAGATAATCGAAATTGGCCGAAAAACCATACGTCTTAAAACCATTCCGCGTTCCCGTACCGATGATCACGCCCTGTTTGTCCTGATAGTATTCTGCACGTGCCGCCAACTGGATTTTGGTAACGGGTTTGTATTGCGCGATGAAAACCGGTGAATACCAAATGTCGTAATCACTGCTCCCGTTCACCGATTGTTGTGCGCCGATATCAAATCCCGCGGTAAGGTTTACTTTTTCCGAAACTTTGAACTGACCGTAAAAATTGTTGAAGTAGTGCCATTTCCTGATGGTATCGGGTTGCTCATTCCCTGCATATGTACTCCAATTCAAAACCGTTTTTGCATTGGGCTTGTAAGTAATTTGCGTCCCGAAAGCCGGCGTGTGGTTGCCATTTACTTTCTGTATACGTTGCCAGCCGTTCAAATACATCGCCGACAGGTACCATTTTTCACTCTTAGAAGTGTATCCGATCTTTACACCCGCTTCATAGTAAGGCGAATTGTCGGCCAGGATGCTTCGGGTCAAGGTCGCGCAATCCTTCCCAATGGCGCTTTCAAAACCAATGTGCGATGGCAGGATTCCGGCGTCTATCCAAAGGTTGTGATTTTTAGCCAATTTAACACCTACATTGGCTTCGTAAACGTGTTGCAAGGTTTGCGGTTCGGCAGCCAAATTTGCATTGGCATAGGTTCCGGCCATCAAGGCCAGATTGCCGCGCACATTGCTTTTGGCGTAATTTACTTTGGCCATCCCCAAATTCAGGTTGACTTGGTTGTGCCGGTTGTGGCTGTAAAAAAAGCTGGGACGCACATGATTGTCGGGGTTCCCAAAGTCATAACTGTAATAGGTTTCTATGTATCCCGAAAATGTCAGAGGGTTTGAGGCTAACACTGTGTATTGGGCTTGTGTTTTGGTAATTCCTAATGCCGCGATGGCAATCCATATTATTTTTTTCATTACTGTGTTTTTTTTCTTCAGCTTTTAGAATTACAAAAAGACCGAAGTGCTGTTATTTTAATTGGTCTAGGGCGATATTGAGTTCAAGTACATTAATTTTCTGCGTACCTAAAAACCCAAGTAAGGGCGCTTTTGTTTGTTGTTTGATGAGTTCCAAAACCTTGGCTTCTGATAGTTGGCGAGCTGCCGCAACGCGGTTGGCCTGCACTTTCGCGCCCGCTATAGAAAGGTCGGGATCCAGGCCGCTGCCCGAAGCTGTAACGAGTTCAGCAGGGACTTCGCTGCGTTTCACAGTTGGGTTTTTCAGTAAAAAGCTATCGATCCTGGTTTGCACTTCAGCGAGGTAATCGGGGTTGTTGGGCCCTTTGTTGCTTCCGCCCGAACCCGCGGCGTTGTAATCTACCGCCGACGGGCGCGACCAGAAATAACGGTCTGATGTAAATTTCTGCGCCACATTGACGTGCTGGTTTTTACCGTTGACAGTAACGATCTCCCCGTTTCCGTTGTTCGGGGCAAACTGTGCAATGCCGTATATGCTTAGGGTGTAAATCCCTGAAAAGAACAAAGCACAGCACAATGTGAGTTTTATTGCAGGTATGATATTTTCCTTCATGATTATAAATTTTAAATAAATACTGATACCAGTAAATCGATTAGTTTGATTCCAATAAATGGGATGAGCACACCGCCTAATCCGTAGATGAAGAGATTCCTCCTCAATAAGGCCGAGGCGCCGATTGGTTTGTAGACAACTCCTTTTAAAGCCAATGGAATCAGAAACGGGATGATGATCGCATTAAAAATCACCGCCGATAAAATGGCGCTTTCAGGACTGTGCAAATTCATAATATTCAATCCTTGCAACGCGGGAATTGCTGTAATGAACAAGGCCGGAATAATCGCAAAATACTTCGCCACGTCATTGGCAATCGAAAAAGTCGTAAGCGTACCGCGGGTCATGAGCAATTGTTTGCCGATTTCTACAATTTCAATGAGCTTCGTAGGATCGTTGTCGAGGTCTACCATATTCCCTGCTTCTTTGGCGGCTTGGGTGCCCGAGTTCATGGCCACGCCCAAATTGGCTTGCGCGAGCGCGGGAGCATCGTTGGTTCCGTCGCCCATCATGGCTACGAGCCTGCCTTGGGCTTGTTCTTTTTTGATGTAGTTCATTTTGTCTTCGGGTTTGGCCTCTGCAATAAAATCATCTACACCCGCTTTCTCGGCGATGAATTTGGCAGTAAGCGGATTGTCTCCGGTCACCATCACCGTCTTGATGCCCATTTTACGCAACCTTTCAAAACGTTCTTTCATACCGGTTTTGATGATGTCCTGCAATTCGATGACGCCTTGCACCACATTGTTCTTGACCACGACCAAAGGTGTTCCTCCGTTAGACGAAATCGTGATGACCTGCTCGGCAGTATCCTTGGGAAACACATTGCCTGCTTGCTGCGCAATATTTTTAGCCGCATCCTGAGCGCCTTTACGGATATTGGTGCCGTCTTTAAGCACCACACCCGATGTCCTGGTTTCTGCCGTAAACTTGATCAGTGTGGCTCCTTCAATCGACAACTTTTGCGAAACTTCGGCACCTGCCAGTTCAACGATACTTTTGCCTTCGGGTGTATCATCGGCGAGCGAACTCAACACCGCCGATTGGATGAAATCACTGGGTTCAATTCCTTTCGATGGATAAAACGCTGTGGCTTTTCTGTTCCCGATGGTAATCGTCCCGGTCTTGTCTAAAAGCAGTACGTCTATATCGCCGGCGGTTTCTACAGCTTTCCCCGATTTGGTAATTACGTTGGCGCGCAAAGCCCTGTCCATACCCGCAATACCGATAGCCGACAACAAGCCGCCAATCGTGGTGGGAATCAAACAAACAAAAAGCGAAATGAACGCGGCAATGGTAATTGGAGTATTCGCGTATTGGGCAAATGGCGCGAGAGTGACGGTCACAATAATAAACACTAAAGTAAATCCGGCAAGAAGGATGGACAATGCAATTTCATTGGGTGTTTTCTGGCGGCTGGCACCTTCAACGAGCGCAATCATCTTGTCGAGGAAACTTTCGCCGGGCGCTGAGGTGACCATCACCTTGATTTTATCCGACAAGACTTTGGTTCCGCCCGTTACAGACGATTTGTCGCCGCCTGCCTCACGAATCACCGGAGCGCTTTCGCCGGTAATGGCACTTTCGTCGATGGTGGCCAAACCTTCAACGATTTCGCCATCGGTGGCAATGGTGTCGCCCGATTCGCAAATAAAGATGTCGCCTTTTTTGAGTTGCGAAGAGGAAACGGTTTGGCCGTTTTCTAGTTTGGCCGGGGTTTCTTCACGTGTTTTGCGCAAACTGTCGGCTTGGGCCTTCCCGCGGGCTTCGGCGATGGCTTCGGCAAAATTGGCGAAAAGCAGGGTTGCAAATAAGATGAGGAAAATGGTGAAATTGTAGGCGAAACTGCCTTGTTCATTTTCTCCGCTTGCAATCCAAAGACAAACCAAATGCATGACAACGGTGCCGATTTCTACGGTAAACATTACCGGATTGCGAAACATGATTTTGGGATTGAGCTTTACGAACGACTGTTTGAAAGCATCGAAGACGAGCGCTTTCTGGAACAAATTATTTTGAGGTTTACTCATGATACGTGATTATTGAACTGAAAAATATTCAGCGATTGGACCTAAGG
>JAKQJQ010000164.1 GCA_029561105.1 Bacteroidota bacterium | reverse complement strand
GTGGTTTTAATATCTGTCTTTTCGTCAAACAATCGTGCTTTTGATTTGCCAATGTTGAAGATTTGCCCGCCACCACCGGGACCACCTGCACTCATGCGTCGCATGATGAAAATCCATAGAGCAACGATAATCAAGATTGGGAGTAGGCTGATCAGGAGGTCGGTCCAATTGTTTTTGGGAAGAAAGTTGTAGTCTTTTAATTTCCCGGCCGCGACGGCAGTTTCCAGTTTGTGTTGAAAAATCTCGTCGTTACCGATGTCAAAGACATAATGTGGTCCCTTGTTGGGTCTGTTGAGCAAGTCCTTGGCCACCGCTTTGTGCGCAGGGTCTTTAAGAGCTGCAGGCGTGAGGTAAACCTCTGCTTCGGTCTTGTTGTACACAATTACCTTCTGGATGTCTCCTTTTTCGAGAAAGTTGTTGAACTTTGAAGACGTTGTTTTGGCCGGTTCCTGGAAAGTAGAACCGCCGGTGGCAAAACTGATGAATAAAAAGACAACTATAATTGCGGCGTATAAAATCCAGGGGCTTATCTTTATTCTGTTGGGATTGGGTCTATTGTCGTTGGCCATTTTTTTCTTGCGTTTAATATTTGTTGGCTATGGTTGTGATTTTGGCATCACCCCAAAGGCTTTCTATATTGTAATATTCGCGGATGTGCTTCTGGAAAACATGGACTACGATGTTCACATAATCCATCAACACCCATTCTGCATTGTCAGAACCTTCTACATGCCAGGGTTTGTCTTTGATTGCTTTGGAGACGGTTTTCTGAACCGAGTTGACGATGGCGTTTACCTGTGTGTTTGAATTTCCGTTGCAGATGATGAAATAATCACAGGCCGAATTGTCTATTTCGCGCAGGTCTAAAATATCAATGTCATTTCCTTTTACTTCTTCAATTCCTTTGATGATGTTAGCCAGTAAAACATCATTATTTATTGCCTTTTTTGCCATTTAATAATTTTATATAAGTTTGCAAAGTTATCATTTTTTGTGGTTAGTTTTGAACCTTAACACAAGATTAAATCTTGTTTCAAAATTTGTTGCCCATGCGATTAGTCAAACTTGATGCCATTGACTCCACCAACGATTACCTCAAGGCATTATCGCAAGCTGGGCACGTTGAAAGTTTCACTGTAGTTTCTACCGAAAACCAAACCAAAGGCAAAGGCCAAATGGGCGCCAAATGGAATTCTGAAGTCGGTAAAAACCTAACAATAAGCATATTGGTAAATGATTTCGTCGCCGACGCTTCTCGGCTGTTTGAACTCAATATCGTTTTTTCATTGACCGTAATCGATACGCTGCGCGGGTTAGGAATCCCGCAATTGACCATCAAATGGCCAAACGACATTCTGTCAGGCAATAAAAAAATTGGCGGTATATTGATAGAAAACAGCCTTAAAAGCAATGGGCAGATTGTGTCTGTGATTGGCTTGGGGCTCAATGTCAATCAGGAGCACTTTGACGGTTTGTCGCAGGCGGGTTCGCTCAAGATTGTAACAGGTACTTTTTTCGACAAGGACGACCTACTGGTTTCGATTGTGAAAAAATTTAAAGAAGGCGTCGCCGCCTGGCCGCTGGAATTCCAAAAAATGACCAGCACGTATCAGGAAAATCTTTTTAAAAAGGGCACCCCGATGCCATTCGAAGACGCAAATGGAAATCGTTTCATGGGCATCATTCAGGGTGTTTCGGCTTCGGGGAAATTGTTGCTTTTACGGGAGAATGACGTGGTGCTCGAGTATGAGCTCAAGTCACTGAAGATGCTCTATTGATTTGGGAGGCAATTGACAGTGGTATTTGAAATTGCTATATTTGGGCGATGAGAAAAATCGCTATCATAGCATTATTTACAGTTACATTCTTGGGATGCCAAGACAGACAGGAAAGGTTACCCTTTTTGGGCAATCCTTCGGTCGCCGGCAAAGACACCATCTATCCAAAAATCAAAGCATTTTCTTTTCTGGACCAGGACAGCACCATTGTCACCAACGAGACATTCAGGGGTAAAATTTACGTGGCCGACTTTATTTTCCTTTCCTGCCCAACCATTTGCCCTAAAATGAACAAGGAACTCAAAAAGGTTTACGATGTTTACCATAGCAATGCCCAAGTCAATTATCTTTCGCATACGATCGATCCCGAGCGCGATAGTATCTCAACTTTAAAAAAGTACGCCAATTCATTGCGTGTCAATAACAACTGGCGTTTTGTGACCGGCAATAAGGACAGTATATTTGGTATCGCTACCCAAAGTTATTTTACGACCGCTTACCCTGATGCCAAGGAACCCGGCGGTCTTGTGCACGGAGGAGGGTTCTTATTGGTCGATAAAAACCGCTACATCCGAGGGGTTTACGACGGAACCAACCCCATAGAAACCAAACGACTCATAAATGACATTAAACTGTTATTGAAAGAATAGATAACGTACATTTGCGAAATGAAAACCGGAGTTGTTTATTTTTTACTATTCGTTTTCGCTATCCAAAGCACCAAAAGCCTTTGAATAATTTCTTCTTTTCAAATCAACCGGGAATACATTGCCAGTAATTTGTGTATCAACCGATTCGATAAAATTCCAACCTGTAAAGGGCAATGTTTTTTAAACAACGAACTGGGTAAAGAGCAGAAGGAAAACAAAAAGACATTGGCTACGGCAGAGAAAGAAAGCATCTTTATCCAGCCTCAATCGGCAGAAATCCAAACACCACAGTATTCTGAGATGATTACTCAGTGCCAAATTGATTTGCATCAACTAATACAGTATACTTCGTTCCTTTCAATCCCCGAAAGCCCGCCCGAAACCCTTTCATAATTCGTTGTAATTATTAATTTAAAACCAACCATCTATGCAATCAGGGTTAATCTCGATTTGCAGTTTGGGTGATTTTGGCAATAGTAGTTACGATATTTTTTATGATTCGCTAATCGGGTTTAACAAGAAGTTCCCTTTCGTCGAAGAATCGCACAAACAAGATTTCTATTCTATTTTGTTTTTGGATTCTTGCCACGGCGATATTGAAGTAGACAATCATAAGATTTATTTTAATTGCCCCAAAGTTGTCATCATCCAGCCCAATCGCATTTCTAAAATCAATTTAAGTCCCGAGACTTCGGGAAGGATCAATTCGTTTACCGAGACTTTTTTCTCATTGCGCTACAATAACAACGCGCTCAATGACTTTTCATTTTTCGCAAACGATTGCAAGCCCTATATGGCATTAAGTGCTTTTCAGAAAGAACATTTGCAGACTTTTTTTGAGCTCTTTGAGTACGAGTATCACGCCATCCTCAAAGACAAAACCAAAGTACTAAGGTCTTACCTTAATATTCTTTTGGTGCAGCTCGAACGCATCTGCAATCCGCAACAGACGGCGAAAACGCACAATAGTAAAGGCGAAAAGGTAAAAGAGTTTGAGAAACTGGTAGAGCAACATTTCAGGGCCAACAAAATGCCCTCATTCTATGCAGAAAAGCTGCATGTGACGGTAAACTACCTCAATAAAATATGTAAAAGCGAAGCCAGTAAAACTGCAGGCGACATCGTCAGGAAGAGAATTACCATAGAAGCACAGCGGCTTTTGCATTACACCAACCTATCGGTCAATGAGATCGCACATGACCTTGGTTTTGAGAACGTCTCTTATTTCATCACTTTCTTCAAGAAACAGACGCTTGTCACGCCCGAGCAATTCAGGAAAAAGGCAAGCCATTAAAATCATCGGTATGAACAGTAACTTTTTCAAATTCGTTTTTATGTTGCTGATGACTGGCGTTTTTGCCCAGAATCCGCAAGAGAGTTTTAAAGCCATCGGCAAAATAGTCATCCTAACCCCACATGGCAAACAAACCGATTTTTACAAATGGTACTACAATGCAGACTATTATGAGAAGGCAAGGAAAACCCAGGAATTCGAATGTTTGCAATTGCAATACAAAAGCGATACGGCTAAAGTAGAAGCCTGGTTGTATAAACCGGTAAAGACCGCAGCAAAGAAACACCCTGTCATTATTTATAACCGCGGCGGCATGGGGAACTTTGGGAATCTCGAACCATCCAATCTGGTAGACTTTTACAAAATGGCAGAAAACGGATACCTGGTTTTAGCAACCAAAACAAGATTTGCGGGCAAAGACGGCAAGTACGACCAACATGGCGGTATTGACGTGGAGGACATTGTCAACTTGAAAATGATTTATGAAAATTTGCCATATGCAGATACCTCCAATGTTTTCATGTACGGTTTTTCGCGCGGCGGACAAAATGCCTACCAAGCATCCTTGAAGATGAAACTCAACGCGATGGCCGTCACGGCCGGAACCACCGATTGGTTAAGTCGGGTCAAAGACCGCAAGGAATTCGTAGCAGGTTGGACCGATGACGACCCTGCGATGGATTATCTGGGATTCGAAAAAGTCTTCCCCAACTGGAAAACCGATAGCCTACAACCTGCACGATACTTTCCATAAGATTATTGGGCTTTGCTCTGAAAATGAGAAACACTAGAAAAAATGAGAAAAATAGTGGTCCTACTATGGTGCAGTGTAGTGTATTTCGCCAACGCCCAGGATTTCAAGCTTGACAACGTGGCTTATCAAACCATAGACTGGAATGGTTTTTTTGAGAAACTCGATCAAAATCCAAAGCTGGTTTTCTTTGATATCCGAACGCCCGGAGAAAGAAATGACGATTCAGAGTATCTTTCGTACAATCAGGGAAAAATCAAAGGAGCGATAGAAACAGATTTTTGGGAATTCGAAAAGTACTATCCGCAATACCTAAAACACAAGAACGACACCCTATACCTGTATTGCAGCCATAGTAAGAGATCCAGGCTCTTGGCCAAAAGGTTGTCCGACAGCTTGTTTACCAAGGTAGTGAGCATTAACGGCGGATTGTCCTACCTAAACAATTACAGGCAGTTGAAATTTTCGAGAGCGAATGGCCATTACACCAATCGATTGAATTATGACCTGATCACGCCATTTGATTTTGTAAACAAAGTGACTGCAAAAAACACACTCGTGATTGATGTCAGGCCCGATAGTATTTATTATGAGAAAGCCAGGGTAGAGTGGGAGAATTCGTTTGGGACCATCAAAAATGTATTGCATGTGCCTTTCGATAAAATCCAAGAGAGCAGTGTGCTCATCGACACCCAGAAAGAGATTGTGTTGTTTGACAATGAAGGCAGCCAAGCGCCCATGGCCGCCAATTATTTTTTCAAGCAAGGAAAAAAAGTAGGTGTGCTTTTGTTTGGCTTAGACAATCTGCAAAGTACCGTTTCGTCTGAAGACCGGAAATTCCTAAAGGCAAAGTATCGGGTCATTTTACCATATGAATTGTTGCAGCTGTCTAAAGAATCAAATACGATCCTCATCGACACCAGAACACCATCAGAATTCTCAAACAAGGATTCGGTGGCCGTGAAAAATGTGGGAAGGCTCAAGAATGCCGTCAACATTCCTCTCGACGGTTTGTCGAAAGAAGCATTTCAAAAATTCAAGGGAAAAAAGATAGTACTCTATGACCTGATGATGCACGACGAATTGTACGAATACGCCAAGCGATTGAAAGCACTGGGCATCACCGATTTTTATTTGCTCGCCGGAGGCATAAACCTCGTGAAATGGGAAATCGCAAACGCAGACCAAAAAGAACTAGTCACCTTAATCGATTGAAAAAAATGAAGAAAACAGTCTATTTATTGTTAGCTGTGCTAAGTTTAACAAGTTGCCAAAGAAAGGAAACGGGCCACACGGTCAAGAAAACAGAAAGCCTTATTGACCCAAAAAATCCCCTCAACCAATTGCTATATGAGAACAAAATCGATTTCTATTGTAATATGGACATTACCAAATATGGGGTTGCCGACACTACGCGCTACAAAGGGAAACTTTACGGATTCTGTGCAAAAATGTGCAAAGATGAGTTCTTGAAAAACCCCGAAATGTACCTGGCTAAAAGCGAAAAGTGAAACTCCAGGATTGAAAATCAAAATAAGGAAGTGTAAATAGCAACAAACAAAGCACTATTATCAAACCCGGCAGGAACGTTTTTCTAAACTTCCTGCTTTTTTGTTTTTAGGTGAAAGATAAAGTCCTGGCCGAAATTTGTCCCATAAATTACAGACGACTATGGATTTTCCAATGTTTCATTTAGACTGGCTCAACAATAGGATGCTTATCGCTATCATCGCCATCCTTCATGTCATCATCAATCACGGTTTGGCCGTTGGGTTCATGCCATTCGTAACCTGGCTCGAGCAGAGGGGCGTATCGAGAAGCGGCAGAGACCAAATCACCGATTTAGACTGGGACAACATGGTTTACAAAATCATGAAAGTGGCTTTTATCATCACCACGACCGTTGGTGCAATGACCGGTGTTGGGATTTGGTTTTCGGTGGCATTGGTGAGCCCGGCCTCTATCGGGAGTTTGATTCGCGTCTTTTATTGGGCATGGTTCACAGAATGGATTGTATTTGTAACCGAAGTCATCCTGATCATGGTTTATTTCCTGACCTGGAAAAACAGCAATACTTCATTAAAAGCGAAGTTAAGACACATCAAATTTGGCTGGTATTTGAGTATTTTCTCTTGGATAACGATGGCCATAATCGTCGCTATTCTGGGCTTTATGATGGATCCCGGAAACTGGCAAACCAATCCGTCGTTGTTGAACGGGATATTAAATCCCATGTACTTGCCACAGTTGCTGTTCAGGACTCCAACCGCCATGTTGGTGGCTGGTATATTTGGGATGTTCCTGATTACCCTGTTTACAAAGGCACAATCCAGCCTAAGGCTCAATGCGGTGAAGTATGCCTCGAAATGGTTGTTGCTTTGGGCGCCCATCTCGTTGACCGCCGCCTATATGTATTACGCGGCAATGCCTCAAGCCATGACGGCCAACCTAAGTACTGCCGTCGGGACCCTTGCATTTTCGCAATATTATGACGCTTTGCTATATGTAGCGGCGGCCGGTGCTGGCTTGACGTTGATTATTGGAGTCGTTGGGGTTTACAAGACCAAATGGCTCAAACCCTATATGGTGGTCATTCCGGTGCTGACAGCCATGGCTTATCTGGGTTTAGTTGAGCGCGTACGGGAGTTCATTCGCAAGCCTTATGTGATAAGCCAGTACATGTATTCTAACCTGTTGCTGAAGGAAGATTATGTCGTTTACAAACAAGACGGAATTTTAAAGCATGCTACTTACACAACGGTAAATGAAGTGACCGATGAGAACAAAGTAGAGGCGGGCAAGAGCGTATTTATTATCGCTTGCAGCCGATGCCATACCGCACAAGGCGTGAACAGTGTCGTGGATGTATTTGACCGGATGTACGGATCGACCGGGAATCTGCTCGATATCGGTTCTATGGCTGCATATATGCCCAACATGCACAGCGGAAGAACTTTCATGCCCGAATTTCCGGGTAACGAGAAAGAAGCCGAAGCTTTGGCGACATACATCAAATACCTGCAGCAAACCGGCGATGTGCTCGAAGGTGCCCAGGAAGAAGGCATTACCATCAACCCAAACCACACAGCTGCAACTTTAATCAACAAAAATAAGTGATCATGTTTTCCAGTTTATTTATCGCATTGCAAAACGCTACGCCGGTTCCCAAAGACATCCCTTTACCATTACCCTTGCCAGAATGGTTGTTGGTCGTGATCCTGGTTGTCTCATTTTTGGTACACATCCTTTTTGTAAACCTTATGGTAGGAGGTTCGTTGCTTACGCTATGGTCGCAAATCAAAGGGCTAAAGCATAAAGAGTACGACATCCTGGCGCATGAGATAGCCAATACCATAACCGTGAACAAGAGCATGGCGGTGGTCATGGGTATTGCGCCGCTTCTAAGTATCAACGTTTTGTATACGGTTTACTTTTATTCGGCCAATGCGTTGACAGGACTCATGTGGCTCGCCGTAATCCCGCTGGTAACAGTCGCTTTTTTATTGACTTACCTGCACAAGTATACCTGGAGAGTACTCGAACATCACAAAGCCATCCACATTTCAATTTTGGCGTTGGCAGTTGCCATATTTTTGTTCATCCCGTTTATATTCTTAACCAATATCAATTTGATGCTCTTTCCCGAGAAATGGGCCTTGGTCAAAGGATTTTTTAGTGCTATGACCTTGCCCAATGTGTTCCCGAGATACTTTCACTTCATTTTCGCGTCCTTATCCATCACAGGCTTGTTCCTGCATTGGTACATGGGACGAAAGAACTACCCGTTTTCGAGCGTTTTCCCAAGCTTTACTAGATATGAATTAAAGAAAAAAGGGTACTCATTAACCCTGGTTGCCTCTGTGGTGCAGTTCCTGATTGGTCCGCTGGTATTGTTGACTTTACCGTCCAAAGGATTGGGTTGGAACCTTATATTGGTCATTTTCACCGGAGCAGCACTGGCCATCCCGGCGATGTGGATGATGTGGAAAGGCATTAAAGGCGATGAAACAACAATCGACAAGGATTTTAAAAAGGTACTGCTGCTGATGACTGTCACCGTAGTATTTATGGGCTCTGGACGCCAGATATACCGGGCCAATGCCCTAGATAAGCACAGGACACTGGTACAGGTAAAAACAGCCGAGTTCCAAAAATTGAAGAAAGCAGCCATCGCAAAAAACAAGCTGTCACTAGCCCAAGAAAATACAGCCAACCTTTCAGAAGCCGATAAAGGCCAAAAAGTGTTCAATCAAAACTGCGCGGCTTGCCATAAGCCACATGATAAATTGGTTGGGCCGCCTGTAACAGAAATGGCTTCGCTGTACAAAGACAATCCGTCTGGTTTGCAAAACTGGATCAAAAAGCCGGGTAAAAAGAGGCCCGATTATCCACAAATGCCTGGCTTCGACGCCCAGTTGAACCAGGAACAACTAGACCAACTCTCGGCCTATATTTTAACAATTAAATAATACAATCATGATTCAGGTTTTTGCCATTATGGTCATTGTCTTCGTTGCGCTCTCTATATTTTTTATAATGAAAATCAAATCGACCACCTTAAAGATTATCAAGACTAAAGAGCTAAACAATGAAGAAAATAAACTAGAGAAAAACTACCAATTTATCAAAGGGCTTTACTAGTTAAAAAGTGCATTTCCCATAGGTAGAGCCCTAAATTGGTTTCTTGAATTCTTGTTTGGTCATAAGGCAGGATTCAATTTGCGGGAGTCGTTAAGACCATCGGTTATAGCGCGACTCTGGTGTTTTGGTTAGTTTGAAGCCCTGTTAGGAGACAGGGCTTTCTTTTTTATATCCCTTATAATCCTACCGGAATATCCCATCAGGATCGGTCACATACGACTCAAAACTCACTTTTTCGCGACGGGCATTGCGATACAGCCTGATAATCTGTTCGCTTTTGGTAATCTGTGTCGCGACTTTCCCAGACAAAACAGGGTCGGCCTTTTTGGCCAATATCCGATTGAGTTCCTGCGCCAGTATGGGTACCAAAACTTTCGGATACCGTTGGTTTTTGGTATCGATGTCCATGCTGTCTATGGTTTCAAAAGCTTTGGGGAATTCATTGTTGCTGTAATACAACGCGGCCAGGTTGAGCCGCGCTTCCTCGAAAGCAGGAGAAATCCGTAAAGCTTCTTTGTAAAACGTTTTTGCTTTTTCTTTTTGGCCGCCAATGCGATAAGCCGTCGCGAGGTTATTGAGCACCTGGATTTGATAAGGAGCGCCGGCATAGGCGCTTTCAAATGACCCGATGCTTTCTGCAATTTCATTCCTGCCAAAGTAAGCATTGCCTTTATACCAATCGATTGGGATGCTCGTTGGGTCGATCGTGTAAAAACGGCTTTGCGCGGCGTTGGCGTAAAAAAGCAGATCGTTCCATTGCGACTTTGCCTTTGCCTCGTAGAGCTGTCGCGTTTGCTTCTCGCCATAGAATCGAAATCCTGCCACCGTAACCGAGTATAAAGCGATCGCAACCAGTACAAATAATGGCCAACGGTGACTCCTTTCTTGACTGGGTTCGATTGCTCGATTCGGATCAGCGGTAAAGGCGGCAATCGCCAAAATCAACATTAATAAAACCTGATGTTCTATACGCTCCATCGGAAAATCGAGCAAGGCAATCAGCATGTATCCCGACAATCCGCCAAATAAATAAATGGCCTGCCATTTCTGAACCGTGGTTTCTGATTTTGAAATCAATAGAATCAGCCGGTAAGCGACCACAATAAAAATCAACAGGTAACCGATAAACCCAAAGATTCCGCTTTCACAAAGTACTTGCAAGAAATCATTGTGGGCGCGTTGCAGGGTTTGGATCCCGTTAGCGATGTCGAATTCATCGAGGTTTTCCAGCCCGTATTTTGGGAATTGTACCTGCCAGTTACCAAGCCCCACGCCCAAAAAAGGCTGATCTTTTACCATGGCCCACGAATGTTCCCAGTACAGCAGTCGCGATTGCAGCGTGCCGGTTTCGAAAATACGATTGGCATAATGGGTAGCGACATCGGGCGGCGTTTCTTTATCCGCTTTTGGGATGTCAACAACCAGCACCAGCACGGCAGCGAGAAGCAACGCACCCACGACGAGGTACGCCGGTTTAACTTTAAAACGGTTCCTTAAATAGCAATAGAGTAGGATAAGGATCAGGAGAAGCAATCCCGCCAACACCGTCCGTGTACGGATGATTAAAAGGATGAAAACCGCAAACCCGATTCCAAAGACGCTGATCCACCTGACTTTTTTAGACAATTGTAACCCCATCAGAAAGAACGGCAGGCAAAGGAACAATACCGAGGCCAGCAGGTTTTTATTGGCAAATAAACCCGTGATGATTTCAATTTTGCGAAACAGGTGTTGGTTTTCAACGATCGATTTCTCAAACAGTTGTACGGCCGCCGACCCAATAGCCACCATTCCAAATCCAATCCCGGAAAGAATCAGGTTGTCGGTACTGATCGTTTTCTTTCTGAGTAGCGCGATGGTCAGGAACAAAAAACCAAAAAGCAGTAAAAGTTTAGACAGTACGGCATGGCTTTC
>JAKQJQ010000107.1 GCA_029561105.1 Bacteroidota bacterium | reverse complement strand
GCCGTTTCCAGCTGAACCTATTGTCTTGTGTGGGTTATTACGGAAGTGATGTGGCTGTTGCCGCCGAAAAGCTTCTCAAAAAAGGGTTTATTGATTTTGTTGGCAGTGATGCACACCACCAAAACCATATTGACGCCTTTTCAAAACGGTTGTTGTACCAGCCGCAGCCACAACTCAAGGAAGCCATAGCCAACAATCAATTCTTTAGGTTTTAGTTTTTCCTGAAGAGGGTTTTGTACCACGGTTTCTTATCCTGGTCATTTTCGGCTTCGTAGCCATAACCGTAGCCATAACCGTAACCATAGCCGTAACCGTAACCATAGGTTTTTCTCCAAACCGTATCGTTGAGCAGCAACGCCATATTGGGCAGCTTATCGTCTTTGTATAGCGCCTCAATGCTTTTGAGGAAGCGCTTGTCGAGATAGTTGGCGCGCAATACATAGACAAAGACGTCGGCATTTTTGGCTACCAGTAAGGTATCTGTTACCAGGCTTACCGGCGCAGTATCTACTACAATGTAATCGTATTCCTTTTTTAGTTCATCGAAAAGACCATCGATCTTGGAGTTCATCAGCAAGTCTACCGGATTGGGCGGAATAGCGCCCGACGGCAAAACCGATAAATTGTCAAATCCAGGCAATTTCACAATGTAATCGTGAATGTTCTCATTGGTTCCTTTAGACAAATAATTGGTGAGCCCTTTTGAAGGCAGTGTGACATACTTGTCGATTTTTGGATTTCTGATATCGAGCCCAATCAACAACACTTTCTTACCCGACAGCGCGATTGTACTGGCCAGGTTAATCGCAACGAAAGTTTTGCCTTCTTTAGGAACCGTTGAAGTCACAAATATCGTCTTGGCTTGTCCTGTAGCAACTTTGGTAAGCATGAATTCGAGATTGGTGCGAACAATCCTGATGGCTTCGGCAGAACTTGAGCGACTTTCGGCGTCCATAATCTTGTCCTGGCTTTCTGATTTTGGGATGTCGCCCAAAAATGGCACCATGACTTTGCCTTCAATATCTTGTCTGTACTTGATCTTGTTGTCAAAAAGCGCAAGCAAATAGATGATAGAAAACGGAATCAGAATCCCAAAAGCAATCGCAATGAGATATATGACATTCCGCTTGGGCGAAACAGGGTAATCGGGTGAAAAGGCCGGGTCTACAATTTTAGAAATCGGTGCGGTTACAGCAAGTGAAATTGCGGTTTCCTCTCTCTTTTGCAACAGGTATAGATACAGGGATTCTTTTATTTTCTGTTGGCGATCTAAGATCCTGAACTCGCGTTCCTGTGTTGGAATCTGCGATATCTTACCACGGATCAACGCATCTTGTTTTTGCAGGTCGTCCTTACGGATATTGAGTGCCGCCTTGACCCTGGCCAGATTGGAAATAATGTTGGCGTTGAGTCCTTCGATTTTCTGGTCGAGGTTCATCACCACCGGGTTAGCTCTCATACCGTCTTTGACTATGCGGTTGCGCTGGATAACCAAGTCATTGTATTCAATGATGAATTGGGAAGCATCTCGATTCTCGGCCGTTGAAAGGATGTTGTTGGGAATGAGATCCCATTTGCCTTTTTGCCGCATGAAATCCTCCATGTCCTTGACAATCCTGAGTTGGGTTTCGGTCTCAATCAACGATTTTTCAAACTCCACAGAATTCTGCAGGTACAACCCGGCTTCAGATACGATATCGGTTACTTTGTTGTCTTTCTTGAATCCTTCGGCATCTTTCTCTACATCGCCGAGTTCATTGGTGATGATTTTGAGTCGGTCCTGGATGAACTCTAGCGTATTCTCTGAAATGAATTTCTTATCAGCAACCGCATCTTCATTGTACACCTCTATGAGCGTATTGAGAAAATCCACTGCTTTTTCCCTTACAGGATCATTGATAGACAAGGCCACAATACTAGAGTTTTTGCTCAAAGCACCTACATTAAGCCTGCCGCGATAGCTTTCTACGACATTGTCCAGTGTTTTTACATAAACCTGAAGCGAGAAATTTTTGGGTTTCTTAGCGAAAGCCTTAGGGTTTTTAGAAACTACCAGTTTGGAATTGTCGAGCTCGATGATCGCGCCGTATTTGTATTTACCGAGGCTTTTCTGGTCCATAGTCAGTAACTCAAATTCGTTGGCACCGATGGCGCTGAATGTGAATGCCTTTTGCGATTTGTAGAAAGAATCGTTGATGTTGTAAAAACTAAAAACGATGGGTTTCTCGGTGTATTCTTCGATGGTTTTGACCCTTCCTTCCGAAATATAAATCGTTGTAAATCCGAGCTTCTTTATCGCCTTACGCACAATTGTACGCGATTTGATTACCTCGACTTCATTGTCTACGTTGTTCTTCACTCCGGTCATGATTCCAAGATCTGAAAAGGCTGCCAATTCTGACTGTAATCCACCCTTCTTCTCATCCTTTACCAATATTGTTGCCGAAGCCGTGTACACCGGAACCGAGTACCGAAGGTATAGCAACGCAAAAATCATCGCCACAACCACTCCAAAAACAAACCAACGCCACTGAACGATATACCTTTGGGTCAGGTCAAGCAAATCCAGGTTCTCTGACTTGTCATTCATTAAATTCTGATGGTCTTGCATGGATTAGTTTTTAAGGAGGACGAGCAATGAAATCAAAACGGTAAGGCTTCCGAGTATTACCGTAGTATTCGGGCCGATCACAGAAGAATTGATTTTGGTTCTGTTGGGTTCTACCACCACCACATCGTTTTGGGAGAGGTAATAAGCGGGCGAATCGAGCGCCTGTGCGTTGGTAATGTCAACACGTGTGTAAGTTTTTTTGCCATCGGCTTCATGGATGACCAGTATGTTGTCGCGCTTTCCGTATATGGTAAGGTCTCCGGCGAGCCCGAGCGCTTCAAAAATCGTAATTCTTTCGCCAGGAATGGTGTAGCTTCCGGGCTTAGACACTTCGCCAATGACAGATACCTTATAGTTTAAAATCCGCAGGTTGATGCTGGGATTCTTGATGTATTCAGACAACAAACCCAACAATTTCTTATCGGCTTCTGATCGCGTAAGACCACCGAGTTTGACTTTACCCAAGACCGGAAAGTCAATAAACCCCATATTATCAATAAGATAAGTCTTAATCCCATTCTGGTTATTGTTGATTTCATAATTCCCCTGGATTGCAGGTAAATTGAAAGGAACCGTCACTTCAGGGTTTTCTGCCGCTACGATAATACTGAGTAAATCATCGGGCTTCAGCGTAGGCTCGTAATTGGTGTTGACCTCATAGCTTTTGTTGTCGTCAATGCCCTGAAGGTAAACCATTTCTTTTTTTGATCCGCACGAAAAAAGCAGCAAAGGCAATACAAGCAATAAAATTCTATTTTGGATCTGACGTCTCATAGCGGGCATTAAAATTTTTTACAAATATAATTTTTTGGCGTGAATTCTCTAAAATAAATTAGGCAGTCCCTATTTTAAATGCCATTAAGAGTCAAGGTTTTCAAACACAGAATTCATGCTTTTGAATTCGGGTACGATTTTTTTCATCGCCGCCACTACTTCTTCGTCGGAGATGAGCTGAACCTTGCCGAGTAAGTCAAGGATTCTGTAGTTGACCAGCTCATAGTCATCATGGACTTCCTGCGCGATGAGTATTTTCTCGTTGTGTGTGGGTACGGTCTTAGAAGTATCGTTGAGCAATTCTTCGAATAACTTTTCTCCGGGTCGCAATCCGATGATCTTGATTTCGATTTCCTTGTCTGGCGTAAATCCGGCAAGCCGAATCATCTTCTTGGCCAAATCGATAATTTTCACCGGCTGACCCATATCAAATATGAATATCTCACCTCCGCGGCCCATAGTCCCGGCTTCGAGTACCAACTGGCAAGCTTCTGGTATGGTCATGAAATATCTAATGATTTCAGGGTGTGTAATCGTTAGCGGTCCGCCTTCCTGGATCTGCTTGGCGAACAAGGGTACAATCGATCCGTTAGAACCCAATACATTCCCGAATCTGGTGGTAATAAACTTGATGTCCCCACCCCTTTTCTCGCGACTCAGTTTGTCCTGGAGCATCTGAACGTACATTTCGGCGATGCGTTTGCTCGCGCCCATAACACTACTCGGGTTCACCGCCTTGTCTGTAGACACCATAACAAATCGCTCTACATGGTACTTAACAGACAAATCTGCAAGATTTTTGGTACCAAGCACGTTGGTGTACAATGCCTGCGAGGGATTCTCCTCCATCAACGGAACGTGTTTGTACGCTGCCGCATGGTAAACCACATCGGGTTTGTAGCTAAGGAAAACTTTTTCAAGTGCTTCTAAATTGCGTACATCGGCCAGCACCGAACGAATCCTTACAATCTGGTTGACGTCATTGATTTCAAGCCTAAGGTTGTGCAAAGGTGTTTCTGCCTGGTCGAGGATTATTATTTTCGACGGATTAAAACTCAGCACCTGTCGGGTGATTTCGCTACCGATTGAGCCCGCGGCACCCGTAATCAAGATAACTTTGCCATTGAGCTGCGAAGAAATCGTCTGGGTGTCTAGTATGATGGGCTTGCGATCCAGCAGGTCCTCAATTTCAAAACTCTTTACTTTATTGGAGATTTGCGTCTGGTCTTCCCAATCTGAAATCAATGGCACGGTAAAAACCTTGAAACCGTATTCGAGACATTCTTCAACGATAGCAATGGTTTCTTCCTTACTTAAGCTTTTCTCGGCAATAATCAAGGCATCGGCCTTCATGGCACGAAGTATTACATGAATGCTTTTATTTTGGTTGAGGATGGGCAAATTCAGGATGCTTTTCCCGGCTTTATTGTAGCTGAATTTATCAATGAAACCCAGCAATTTGAAACGGCTTGGTTTAGCCGTCCGTAATGCATTGGCTACAGAAATGGCATTGGCATCTACACCGTAAATTACCGCATTGGTGAGTTTATGATCTTCGGTATTGAGGTAGCGCTCAAACATATATTTGACCATGATCCTGAAGAGGAACAGCATCAAAAACGAGTTAACGTAACTGATAAAAAGACTCGTAGTTACAAAAATCTCGTGCTCCATCAACCACGAGCCACCATAATTGATCACCAGTAAGGCCACATAGGCAGTAGAAGTAGAAACCAGCAACTTCACTCCATCAATGAAAGTAGAGTGCCGGATAATACCCGAATAAGTGCGATAAAATAAAAAGAAAGCCGCGTTTACAACCAACACAATACCATAGCGCAGGGTCATGTTCAGGTTGTCGAATGGGCGGTCGGTAAGTTTGAAAATGATGAAATCGGTAACGATACTGGCTATGAATACGATAAAAATATCGATGGCAAAAATAATCCACCTCGGTAAATAACCGAAATTCTGAAAACCGTTCCTAAAAATCAGGCTTTTCAGGAATTTAATTACCGTATCGTTACTTGTAACACTCAATGCAAATCTATTTTAAGTTAAAATTAACATTTTTAAAGAAACAAATCCACTTTTTTATCAAAAAAATTATGATTTAAAAAATAGGCTAAAAGCTTCACTGAGGCGGTTGCGGTCAGCATCCGTTAGATTAGACCCCGACGGCAGGCATAACCCATTTTCAAAGAGCTCCTGAGAAACGGTTCCTCCATAATACGGATAGCTGGCAAAAATAGGCTGCAGGTGCATCGGCTTCCACAAGGGTCGGCACTCGATGTTCAACTGCTCGAGGTGCAAACGAAGGTCTTCGCTCGTCTTTCCGTTCATTTTCATGGGGTCAATCGTAATGGCACTGAGCCAACAATTAGAAAAGTAATCGTCATTAGGCACCGTAAATACCGTCACCGCCTCAATGTCCTTAAAAAGCAATTGATAAAATACGTTCATGCTTCTTCTCAATGCGATGTGTTTTTCGAGCACTTCCATCTGGCCTCTGCCGATTCCCGCGCAGATATTGCTCATCCGGTAATTGTACCCTATTTCACTATGTTGATAATGCGGAGCCTGGTCCCGCGACTGGGTCGAAAAAAAGACGGCCCTGTCTTTTAACGCTTTGGTCCTGGTGACAATCGCGCCTCCGCCCGAGGTGGTGATGATTTTATTGCCGTTGAACGACAACACCCCAATGTCGCCAAAGGTACCGCAGGCTTGTCCTTTATAGGTACTGCCTAAAGCTTCGGCGCTATCCTCCAATACTGGTATTTGGTATTTGTCGGCAACACGTCTGATGTCGTCTACCTTAAAAGGAATCCCGTACAAGTGTACCCCGATAATAGCCTTTGGCTTTTTACCTTTTTGAATGCGGTCTTCAATTGCACTTTCTAGCGCTACCGGACAAATATTCCAGGTTTCAGGTTCACTGTCTACAAAAACGGGAACGGCGCCCTGATACAAAATCGGGTTGGCCGAAGCCGAAAACGTAAAGCTCTGGCAAATAACCTCATCGCCCGCTTTGACGCCCAGCAAAACCAATCCCAAATGGATGGCAGCAGTCCCGGAGCTCAATGCCGCTACATGCGATTGGTTTCCTATAAAAGCTTCTAGATCTTCCTCGAATCCGGTTACGTTTGGCCCGAGCGGCGCCACCCAATTGCTCTCAAAAGCGGCATCGACATATTTTTTCTCGGTGCCACCCATATGCGGTGAAGAAAGCCAGATTTTTGAACTCATTGTACTGTTATTTTAGCGGCTGCAAAGATAGTCATATTAACCTACGCTATACCGTGCAGCTTGATTTAAGTGTTTGAAGGTTTAAAAATGGTTGCCCAAAGGATTTTAAGATCACCCATAAAACTGTGGCAGTAATAATAATCGAGGTTCATTTTAACTTTGTCGGGAAAAATAACCGTATCGTTATACGCTAATGGATCGGGCTGTTGCGAAAGGATTTCTTCCTCATTGGCATACTTGATGGACGCGGCGCAAGTAATTCCGGGTTTGAGTTCGAGTATCTTTCTGTCTTCGCCTTCGAGCGTATCATAGTATCCAACAATATCCGGACGTGGCCCAACCAAACTCATGTTGCCTATCAGTACATTGAGCAGTTGCGGCAATTCATCGATTTTTGACTTGCGCAGGAAAGCACCTATCGCCGACACTTTCCCAGATTGCGGATGGATTGTCCTGAACTTAAAAATCGTAAAAGGCTTTCCAAATTGTCCCACACGGGTTTGCAGGAAAAGGCCATTAGACAAAGTATCTAAAGTGGCGACCAGATAGCCTAGCACTAACGGACCTGAAAGCACGAACAAAGCGAAAAATGAAAAAAAAATGTCAAAACTACGTTTACCCAAACCTTAGTTTATTTTTGGAGCAGTTCGTGTTCCTTCATCAGGATGGGCAGCGCATCCACGTCCCTTAAAAAAATCAAATCCTTTTCAAACTCGTACATTTTGTATTCATGGTCGAAGCTCGCGTCGCCGTCGAGCAAGCGCACGGTATCGGCACAAAAATTCGCGCCGCCTTCTGCAAAACACTGGGTAAAGGCAACGTGGCGCACATTGATTTCGGTAATGTACGGTTTCCCGTTGTGGTCTTCCTTGAAATCCACCGTGAAGAATCCGTGACGTGCAGCTCCGGTATGTTCAAAAAGATGGTCCATGGCACGAATCGCCTCATCCACGAGCGCTGGTTCATTTAGTAACCTCCCGAATGAAGTATTTCCGGTAATTCCCGAAGGCGCGACTTTGGCCATAATGTAATTCACCCGTTCGGCGCAGGCCGTCCTGAGCAGTTCTCCGTTAAAATACAACAGTTTACAAGCTAAATTCCTGCCTGGCAAAAACTGGCTTGCTAGGAATTGCTGTACATTCGGGTTGATCTGAATCCAGTTTTTCAAAGAATCCAGATCGTCTACCTTTAGCGACCCCAATCCGCTTGTACCGCTCGAGCTGCGCACCCAAAAATTGCCTTTGAGCTTGTCGAAAACCGCAGTAAAATCTTCAATATCTCTAGAGAAAGTTACCGATGGCGGCACTATGTCCAAATCTTTCAAAATGTCGGTCATTTTTGATTTGTCTACGAGCAGATCGGCCATCGAATGGTCTGGAATCAACGCCTTGCATGGCAATTGGTGCGTAATTTTTCGCTTGCTCCATTCCATTACCTCCAGTTCGGGAAGGATCACGGCAATGTCTATATTATTTTCGGTGACAATTTTTTCAATGGCATCCCAATAATCGGGACTGGTCGCGCCAGGAACCACGAACGATTGCGCAAACAGGTTTTTTTGATACAAACCCACTGCCAGCGGATTGATGTCGGTAGCTACCAACGCCACATCTTTGTAAGCCGCAAATTTCTTAAGTGCGATGGCAAAACTTCTTGGTGTCGGGCCGCCAACGCCCGTAATGAGTATTTTCATGTTGGTTGGTTTTATTTACGAACGGATTTCACGGATCAGCATAAACGACTCTACGTTAGAAAGTCCTACGGTTGCGCCACGCAAATTCGACAAAATCTCAATGGTCTTGAGCGACCTCGGATGCGGGAATTCCTTGATCTGCGTAGAGAAACACCTAAAGGCTTCGAGCTTTTTCTCGAGTTGGCCTTCAATATTTTCAAAAATCGTCGGGATGAATGCGTCATCGCCAAACGGTGGTGCCCACTCGGTTTCAGACAGGGTTTCATACGCCAGGATTTGCTTCACCGGCGAGTTGTTAATCGGGCGACCCGCCACCAAAGCCGCTTCATAAGTAATACGGTGGTCTTTGTGGATATCGCCGCGGTGCGGAATGTACATCGTATCGATTTTTTTATCGCCTACAATAGAAGCCAGTCGGATCGATAGCTGATATGCCGGAATCGAATCGAGTTTAGGCGCCGGAAAATCGAGAAAAAAAGTTTCCCTGACACCCAGGATTTTGTGCGCCGCCAACGCCTCCGAACGCACCTTCTCGGTTCCTTCCTTGGTAAACAATTCGGGTGCGCCAAGATGCCCGTTGGTGACAATTGCCACGTAAACGTCGTGTCCCGCCCGGATGTGTTTTGACATCGTTCCGCCGCAACCCAGAATTTCGTCATCGCAATGCGGTGCAATCACTAATATGTTTTTCTTAGCCATTATCTTGTAGTTTTTGTTCGAGTATGACTACCCTTTCGAGCAGCTTAAAATATTCCTTTTCAAAGTTCAAACCGAGCGTCACGCCTACTTTCAGCCTTTCCAAATCAACACCTTCAACGGTTTCAATTTTGAGCAAACCATTTCCGGTTTGGATGTGGATGCCGCTTTCATCCGAGA